>NZ_JBNDMT010000001.1:0-432150 GCF_050436725.1 Paraburkholderia sp. JPY465 | reverse complement strand
GTTCCAGCGCTGCCGCGCCGAGCGGCCGTAGCGCGTCGTGCATCCGCAGCTGGGCGAACGCCTTGAGCAGCACACCCACGCTGCGGCCATCGGCGCTGTCGAAGCGTTCCGGGCGCGGCGCCAGGTGCGCCGCGCCCCCCATCAGTACACTGCGTGCGAGCCGGGCGTCCCCGTCTTCGTCCCCGCCCAGCCGCGCCAGCGCGTTGGCAATCTGCGCGACATGGTCGAAACCGAACGCATTCCACGCGAGCGGAGGCCGGCCCAGGCGTGCCGCCAGCAGCCTGGCCGCCTCCCGCAGGCCGGTCTCCTGCGGCCATCTGGACAGCGCATGCAGCGCCATCGCCACGGCCTGTGCGGTCATCAAATCGCGCAGCTTCTTGTCGGTGGCGACCCGTTGCGCCAGGGCCAGCACCGCGGTCCACGCATCGGGCCCCTCCGGCCACTTCGACAGCGCATTCAGGGCCTCGGCCACATGCTGCGCGCTCATCTCCTTGCGCAGCACCTCGTCGGTGGCGACGCGCTGCGCCAGGGCCAGCACCGCGGCCCGCGCTTCAGGCGCCTCCGGCCATCTGGACAGCGCATGCAGCGCCATCGCCACGGCCTGCGCGGTCATTGCCCTGCGCAGCACCTCGTCGGTGGCGACGCGTTGCGCCAGGGCCAGCACCGCGGTCCACGCATCGGGCTCGTCCGGCCATCTGGACAGCCCATTCAGCGCCATCGCCACTTCCTGTGCGGTCATCTCCATGCATAGCACCTCGCCGTCGGTGGCGACCCGTTGCGCCAGCACCCGCACCGCGTCCCGCGCATCGGGCGCCTCCGGCCACTTTGACAGCGCATGCAGGACCTCGGCCACATGCTGCGCGCTCATCGCCCTGCGCAGCACCTCGTCGGTGGCGACCCGTTGTGCCAGGGCCAGCACCGCGTCCCGTGCTTCGGGCGCCTCCGGCCACTTTGACAGCCCATTCACGACCATCGCCACTGCCTGTGCGTTCATCGCCCTGCACAGCGCCTCGTCGGTGGTGACCCGTTGCGCCAGGGCCAGCACCGCGTCCCGCGCTTCGGGCGCCTCCGGCCACTTTGACAGCCCATTCACCGCCATCGCCACTGCCTGTGCGTTCATCGACCGGCGCAGCCGCGCGTCGTTTGCGACCCGCCTGGCCAGGGGCTGCGCACCGTCGCGCGCGGCTGCCTCCTGCGGCCACTTCGAGAGGGCATTAAGCAGGGTTGAGATGCCCTGCCCGTTCAGCCTGTCGATCTGGCGGTCCGCTCGAAGATGCCCGACAAGACGCACCACCGCTTCGCAGCACATCCCGTGTTGCGCCGCCTTGGACAGCGCATTGCCCAGAAGGGCCGCCTCCTTGGCTCGGAGCCCGTTCGCCGCGTCCGGCCTCAGCACGTGCGCTGCGATACGTTCCAGCGCCAGCCGGCAGATTTCACTGTCAGCATGCTTGCTCAGCTTGTTGGCAAGATGGGCGTAATGTGCAGCCGGCAGGTCCTCGCACCAGTCGGTGTCCACGACATAGTGCGCCGCCAGTTCGACAGCCGCACGGACTTTTCCGGAGCCTGCAAACCCGTTCGGCAGTTTCTGCAGATACCGATCCAGGAAGTACACGTTGTCGTCGGCGTGCTCCGGGCGCAGAAAGACCAGCGCGCGCCCGTGGCCATTACGCTGCGCCAGCACGTTCTCCGCCGCCATCCGAACGCCATCAATCCGCCCGCCGCTGGAAAGCAGCTGTTGCTGCTCGTGCCGTTGCTCAACGAGCTGCCGGCTGAAGTCGCGTTCCCGATATTTCAGGTGTATCGCCAGACACGGGCTGCTGCGCTGTGATTCATACGGATCGATGCGTGGTCTTGTACGCTCCCTGTCATCCAGCGCATCCCCCGGATCGCGCGCCGTTCGCTTGCGCGATGGACCTGCTGCCTGAGCCTGGGACTCCTGCGCACCGCTTCCCGTCAGGACCGGCCGATGCTGATAACCTGACCGGTGGTGCGTGCCCTGAGGCCATGACGACGGGCCAGGCTGGCTCTGGCCGCGGGCCATCTTGCGCTCGTTGTCCTCTTCGGACCTCTCGCGCCGGTGCAAGTCGCGCAAGGGATACCCGGCGTTCGCTTCCCCGCCATGCGGCCGGGAGGAGAATGCCCGCTGCCGCTGGGCACCCGGATAAGGCTGCATCCTGCGCGCCTGACGACGTACGGCCAGCGGCGCCAGCCGCATGTCAACGGCCGCACCTGTGTGCCGATCCGCGCCCCCCCTTCGCCCCGCCCCGGATCGCCTGGGTGCCGACTCCTCAAGCCTTTCATTGGCACCGGCATCATATGGACTATATGGACTTGTTGGCCTGTCGGTTTTCATTGCGGCATCCGCAAGGCTTGGCAGAGCGTTGTCACGTTGGCGGTCAATGTGGTTCTGTGACCTCGATGCCGCCGAGAATGACCCTCGCACGGTGGAAGTTCTTGAATCCCAGCATCGGCCGGGTCCGGCGTTTGATAGCCCGATGGTCCTGTTCGACAATGTTGTTCAGGTACTTGATCTGACGGACCTTGATCGGCGTCTCGCGATCGGCATTCACCGCATCCAGTGCGGCCAGATTGGAGCCGCTTTTGTCGATGGTCACGGTCTCTGGCGTACCATTATGGGCGATCGCCTTTTCAAAGAACCGCCGGGCAGCGACCTTGTCCCGCCTGGCCCTGAGCAGGAATTCGACCGTGTCGCCCGCCTTGTCCACTGCCCGGTAAAGATATTTCCACTCGCCTTTCGAGGCGCTTCAGCACCTTCGCTACAGCCGGATTCAGGCTCTGCTTCATCGATCAGACCGTTCGTCCTCGGGACTTCAGCTTAGCAGATTCCGTATTGCGACAAAGCCCTTAACGTGACAATGCCCTGCAACGCCCTGGATATGCCGCAATGAAAATCGAAAGGTCAGTAAGTCTGGATGATGGTGGTGACAATGAAAGGGTTGAGGAGTCGGCACCCGGGCGCTCCCTGGCGTCGCGGCCGGAATCTGCGGATCGAGGCGCCGGTGCAGCGCCTGACATGCGGTTGGCGCCGCTGGCCGTACGTCGCCAGGCGCGCAGGATGCAGCCTGACCCGGGCACTCAGCGGCAGCGGACGTTCTCCTCCCGGCCTCATGGCGGGGAAGAGAGCGCGGGGTATCCCTTGCGCGACTTGTTCCGGCGCGAGAGGCCCGAGTCGGACAAGGAGGGGGAGATGGCCCGCGGCCGGAGCCAGCCTGGCTCGTCGTCATCGCGTCAGGGCACGCACCACCGGCCAGGTTATGAGCATCGGCCGGTCCTGGCGGGAAGCGGGGCGCAGGAGTCCCAGGCTCAGGCAGCAGGTCCATCGCGCCAGCGAACCGTGCGAGATCCGGGCGATGCGCTGGATGACAGGATGCGTACCAGGGCACGCGTCGGCCCGCATGAATTACGGCGCCGCAGCCCGTGTCTGGCGGAATACCTGACATATCCGGAACACGGATTGGGCCAGCAGGTTGTGGAGCAACGGCGCGAGCAGCAACAGCTGCTTTTCCGGGACAGGCGGGATGATGGCTTTCCGCAACGATGTTTCCGCATGGCAGCGGATAACGTGCTGGCGCGGCGTAATGGCTACGGGCGCGCGCTGGTCTTTCTGCGCCCGGAGTACGCCGACGAGAACGTGCGTTTTCTGGATCGCTATCTGCAGAAACTGCAGATAGCGCAAGGCCGCTTTGGAGGCGGCGGAAAAGTCCGTGAGGCAGTCGAACTGGCGGCGCACTATGTCGCGGACACCGACTGGTGCGAGGACCTGCCGGCTGCACATTACGCCTATCTCGCCAACAAGCTGAGCAAGCATGCTGACAGTGAAATCTGCCGGCTGGCGCTGGAACGTATCGCAACGCACGTGCTGAGGCCGGACGCGGCGAACGGGCTCCGGGCCAGGGAGGCGGCCCTTCTGGGCAATGCGCTGTCCAAGGCGGCGCAATACGGGAGGTGCTGCGAAGCGGTGCTGCGTCTTGTCGCACATCTTCAGGCTTATGGCCAGATCGATACGCTGAACAGCCAGGGCATCTCAACCCTGCTCAATGCCCTCTCGAAGTGGCCGCAGGAGCGGAGAACCTGCAGCGCAGCGCTGGCCCTGGCCAGGCGGGTCGCAAACGACGCGCGGCTGCGCCGGTCGATGAACGCACAGGAAGTGGCGATGGCGGTGAATGCGCTGTCCAAGTGGCCGGAGGAGCCCGATGCGTGGGCCGCGGTGCGGGTGCTGGCGCAACGGGTCGCCACCGACGACGAGGTGCTATGCAGGGAGATGACCGCACAGGAAGTGGCGATGGCGCTGAATGGGCTGTCCAGATGGCCGGACGAGCCCGATGCGTGGACCGCGGTGCGGGCCCTGGCGCAACGCGTCGCCACCGACGAGGTGCTGCGCAGGGCAATGACCGCGCAGGCCGTGGCGATGGCCCTGCATGCGCTGTCCAGATGGCCGGAGGCGCCTGAAGCGCGGGCCGCGGTGCTGGCCCTGGCGCAGCGGGTCGCCACCGACAAGAAGCTGCGCAAGGAGATGAGCGCGCAGCATGTGGCCGAGGCCCTGAATGCGCTGTCGAAGTGGCCGGAGGAGCCCGATGCGTGGACCGCGGTGCGGGCCCTGGCGCAGCGGGTCGCCACCGACGATGCGCTGTGCAGGTCGATGAACGCACAGGACGTGGCGATGGCCGGGAATGGGCTGTCAAAGTGGCCGGAGGCGCCTGAAGCGCGGGCCGCGGTGCGGGTGCTGGCGCAGCGCGTCGCCACCGACGAGGTGCTGCGCCAGGCGATGAGCGCGCAGCATGTGGCCGAGGTCCTGAATGCGCTGTCAAAGTGGCCGGAGGCGCCCGATGCGCGGGACGCGGTGCGGGTGCTGGCGCAACGGGTCGCCACCGACGAGGGGCTGCGCAGGTCGATGACCGCACAGGCAGTGGCGATGGCCCTGCATGCGCTGTCAAAGTGGCCCGAGGAGCCCGAAGCACGGGACGCGGTGCGGGTGCTGACGCAACGGATCGCCACCGAGGAGACGCTGTGCCAGTCGTTGAACCCACAGGACGTGGCGATGGCCGTGAATGGGCTGTCAAAGTGGCCGGAGGAGCCTGAAGCGCGGGCCGCGGTGCTGGCCCTGGCGCAGCGGGTCGTCACCGAGGAGGCGCTGTGCCAGTCGTTGAACCCACAGAAAGTGGCGATGGCGCTGAATGCGCTGTCCAGATGGCCGCAGGAGACCGGCCTGCGGGAGGCGGCCAGGCTGCTGGCCGCACGCCTGGGCCGGCCCCCGCTCGCGTGGAATGCGTTCGGTTTCGGCCATCTCGCGCAGATTGCCAACGCGCTGGCGCGGCCGGGCGGGGACGAAGACGGGGACGCCGGGCTCGCACGCAGTGTACTGATGGGGGTCGCGGCGCACCTGGCGCTGCGCCCGGAACGCTTCGACAGCGCCGAGGGCCGCGGCGTGGGTGTGCTGCTCAAGGCGTTCGCCCAGCTGCGGATGCACGACGCGCTACGGCCGCTCGGCGCGGCAGCGCTGGAACGGGTCCGGGCGCTGTGCGGTGCCGGGGGCCTGCGCGATGAACCGCTGGAGTGCGTAGGCAACCTGTGCATGGGGCTGCTGCCGCTGGCGCGCAGCGCGCAGCTGAAGCGCCACCGGGTGGGCGCGCTGCAGACCTTCGAGGCGCTGCAGCCGGTCGTGGCACGCAAGATCGACGCGTATCTGCGCCAGGCCCGCGGGGGGGCGGGCGCCCGTGCCGGGCTGCGCCTGAAGGATGGCGACGAAGCGTGCGGTACGCGCTGTGCGGCCCTGTCCCTGTATCAGGTGCTCAAGGCATACAGTCTGGTGGCCCGCCAGTGGAAGGTGAGCTACATCGGCGGCGGGCACGAGCTGGTGAAGGCGCGACGGGAGACCCTGAAGCAGTGGGTGCGACAGACGCTGGACAGGACGCGCGAGCTCATCGAGGCGGACCTGCAGGAAATGAGCTGGAACCTGATTGCGCAGATCGAGGCGGATGAGGCGATCCTGGACGCACTGGATCTGCGGCTGGCCAGCGAGGCGCATCTGGCGGACCTCACGGGGCGTTACCCCCCTCGCCGGTTCGATCTGGCAGCGTGCCACGCGAGCCTGCGCACAGCGGCGGGAAACGTGGAGCGACCCGGACCGGGTGTGGGCGACACCCGGCATGTGACGGTCGACCTGCAGGGACGGGAGCTGGAGCCCGCCGCGTCGTCCGGCGGGGAGCGGCGTGACTACTCCTTTTATGCCCGTCTGACGGGCGAGCCCCTGGTGGAGGTGCGGCTGCCGGGCGCGTTAAGCGGCTTCATGCTGGCGCGCACGTTCCAGTATAACGGCGAGCCCTGGCGCTTCGACATGTTCGGCGGCAGCCGCCTGACACGGGGGCGGCAGACGTCAGCCCGGGACCTCGCCGAGGGCCGCAGCGCGTCGGCTTCGGTGCTGCCGGCGGTGCGGTATGCCGACAGCGTCCCCGGCAGCGCCTTCATGGAGCTGGCACAGAAGCTGGCGCCGCAGCGCGAGGACTGGTCGCGCATGCAACGGGCGCTCATGGAGATGGTGCCGCATGACCATGTGGTGGAGGGCACGTTGCGGCTGGGCTGGTTTGAGGACGTGTCCGGGGCGCAGCACCCGTTCAGGCTGCAGGGGCCGCAGGGCGAGCGCATCGCGCTGTGTCCGAATGACGGCTGCGGGTTTCTGGGATGGAATGTGGCGATGCGCATTCCGGTGGTGCGCGACCATATCGAGGCATGGCAGGCAGTCCGGCAGGAACGGGGCAGCGAGGCACAGTGCAAGCTGGTGGAGGGCCAGGAGCCGGAGTTCAACGCGATGCCGCCGCAGGCGCTGATGCATTTCCCGCGGGACGAGGCGGCGCTGGGGGAAGCGCGCGAGGCGATGCAGCGCAGGCTGGACGGGTTGGACAGGCAGGTATCGCCGGAGGTGGGCCGCCTGACGCTGTACCAGCTGGCCGTCAGCGGGGGTTATCAGGGGCGGCGCATCCGCGCGGTGCCCTCGGCTGACGACAGGCTGTACCTGCCGTCGATTCCCCTGCCGGGCTTCGAGGAATTGCAGGGCGATGTGCTGGTGGGCAAGCCGCCCTACGACAAGGAGAACCTGTTGCCCATTGGGGCCGCGCAGGTCGTTACGCCCGGCCAGGGGGACGTGACGGCCCGGTTTCTGGAGCAGTGCTTCGCCATCCAGTACAGCTATACGGGATTCAATGAGGATTCGGCGGAGGGCGCCGAGATGCTGCACAGCAAGGGCATGCTGATCATTGTGCCGCCGGAATACTGGCCCAAGGAGCATGCGGGGCTGCACCTGGCCTGTTCGCGGGAGGACCTGAAGACGCTGTCGCGCTGGACGGGCGGGCGCGGGCGCGAGCGCGACGCGCTGCCGCGGCAGATGCTCAGCACGGGCAGCCTGCGGGTCAAGGACGTGCTGCTGCCGGGGCGGCTTGGGGCGCTGCCGATTGCGGAGCTGCGCAAGCGGAACATGGACACGGACGGGGACGATGCGTTCGTCTATGCGGGCTATCCGGCGCTGGCGGCCCACATCCGTCGCGTCATGGAGGCGCGCCAGGCGCGGCGGGGCGAGGAGCGCTCGTTCAAGCCGCCGAAGACGGCCCATCCGGCTCTCGATGAGCAGGGCCGCTACCACGCAGGACGGGCACGCGAAATCCTGGCCGAGCAGCGCGGGGGGGCGCTGCTGGGGAAAGCCGCCACGCTGGCGATGCGCTTTCTTGCGCAACCGGACGAGCAGCGCGAGGCCATGGCGCGACGCATGATGTTCGGCACCTACGACGGGGTGGAGCGCGAGCTGCGCAACGGGCTGCGCAAGCGGTTGCGGGGGGACGGGGATGCACCAGCGCTGGAGTGGTTGCAGGCGCAGGCAGGTGAGGCGATGGAGCGGGCCCATGAGCCGGAAGCGCACGAGGCGGCGAAACTGCTGTACGAGCTGGGCATGCAGCTGGGCGGCGACAGCGTTCAGGCACCGCCGCTTGCGCCGGCGCTGGCGCAGTGGTTCCCGGCACTGGCGAGCGCCTACGGGCAGGCACACGACACGGCCGGGCGTGTGCACGCGGTGCTGGACAACTATCCGGTGTGCCGGCTCTCGCGTACGGCGTTCCCCGGCGGGCAGCCGGGGCTGGTGCCGGGCGAGCCGGAGCTGTCCATGCGCAATCTTTTTACGATAGCGATCAAGGTGGGCACGGACGCGCTGAAGTCGGACACGGGCACCGATCTGTTTACGGGTGTCATCGAGTGCTGCGAACGGGTGGAAAGCCTCTACCCGGAGCGTCTGCGGCGGGTCCCGTACAGCAAGCAGACGGCGGCAGAAATACGCGATGGGCGTTTCGATCCACAGTGGGCGCAGACGGTGCTGCCGCACATGCCCACGATGGCAGCGGGGGTCATGCAGGACGCGGTCCACGCGCTGCAGCAGGCAAAGCTGCTCAGCGTACCGGCTACGCCGGCCGAACGGGCGCAAGAGGTTTCCCCGCAGGCGCTGCAGCGGCAGGCGCAGGCGTTGCATGAGCGCGCCCGCCAGGCCGAGCCGCAGATCACGCCGCTGCTGAAGGACATCCTGGGCCATGGCGGGGTGCCGGGGCGTGAAGGGGGGCGGCCGCATCTGGCGGGCGAACAGAAAAAGCTGAAGTCGCCGCTCTCGCTACAGGACAAGCTGGCCCGGCTGATTGGCGGCATGCCGCCGCTGGATCTGGCCCAGGCCAGCGCGCGGGTCAACGATGCGCTGCGCTACAGTGTGGTGCTGTCCCCGGATACGTTTATGGCGGACTATCGCCGGATCCTTCTGCAGCTCGAAGGGAAGGCGCATGCCCTGATGCGGTGTCAAAATCACTTCAGCCGGGAACGCAGCCCTTTCCGGGCGGTGAGCGTCACGCTGGAGGATCCGGAGGGCTTCCCATGGGAAATCCAGTTTCATACGGAGCACACGTTCAGGTGCAAGGAGCACTACCACCACCTGTACAAGCAGGCGCAACGATGTGGATTCGGTGGCGCTCACCGGGACGAGATCTGGAAGCTGCTCGGGCCGGCGCGCGAGGCCTTCCAGGCATCAGCCGTCCCGCCGGGGGTGGAGGATATCGTGGACTGGGATCCGGATCCGGATCCGGTATTGACGGTTCCGCCGCGGCCCCAGCCCCAGGCGCCAGTTGCACGGGGCATGCCGTCCCCGCTTGCGGGGCTGGCCCGTCAGATCAGAAGCCAGGCTGAACGTCTGGAGGGTACGGTCTGGCCTGTGCTGCGGCAGGCGCTGGAGGACCACGGCGCGAAGTTGCGCAAGGACCGGGACGGTGACGACTGGCGCAGCTTCATCTTCAAGAAGGAGAAAAGCATTAAAGAGAAGCTGGCCCGGATACAGCGCGAGCAGGGTCTGCAAACACCGCAGGAGGCCGCCGGGCGGGTACGCGACGGGCTGCGCTACGAGGTACTGCTCGACCCGGAGGGCTTTGCCAGAGGCGCCCAGGGCATTCTCGCCCGTCTGGAGCAGGCCGGCATGACGGTCATGCGCGTGAACAACGGCTTTACCCGTGAGGGCACCGGCTATGCGGGCCTGAATGTGAACGTGCGCACCCGCGTCCAGGGCGAAGACGCCGACTGGGAAATCCAGTTCCACACCCCTGAGAGCCTGCGGGTCAAGCAGAAGAGTCACCGGACCTACGAAAAGCTGCGCCAGCTCTCGCCTGATGCGGAGTCGCGCGAGAAGCTGGAGAAGGAACTGCGCGAGGCGGCAGCGCGCGTGGCGCGCCCGCAGGACATCGGGACGATCGGGTCCTTCGATCACTATGCGGAACCCGCCACTGCCGGTGAAGGGCCCGCTGGCCCGATGAACCCGCCATACCGCGGCGCAGCCCCGGATCAGGCACGCAATCGCGGCCTGAACACCCCGCCGCAGCCGTCCGGGCCGCACCACGCCACGCGAAGCGCGCCTGCGGTAGCGCCGCGGGCCCAGGATTCCGGCCATGCGGTTCGCAGCAGCTGGCCCCCCCGCCCCCCTGCGCGCACCACACGTGTCCAGCCGCCTGCCCGCCCCCTGGCGGGTGCCTCGCCCGCCCAGGCGTCCGTCCGCCGATCCCTGAAGGAGTTCGATTCTGCTAGCCACTATCGCAGTCTTGGCGCGTTTCTGGCGGAAGCGGACGCGGAGATGGGGGTGGCCAGCGGACTGGGAAACAATTGCCTGCTCGACACAGTTCTTCAGTTCGTGCGCAACATCAGGCGACGGCCCGGGGTGGAAACGGAGCAGACGAGGGAACTCGAGGCGGCAGCGCAGGCATTGCGAAGCGTGCTGAATAAGCAGGGCCTGGCCGATGCGCGTGACTTCATCGACATGTACACGGCTGGGGCGAGACTCGCGCACAGCCTTGACATCCGCATCCAGACCATTGAGCTCGAGCAGCGCGGGCGGGTCACAGTGCATCCGGTTGTTGGTCAGCAAGGCCCGCTTGTGCATATCCTCCACACGCACATGCCGGGTCACTTTCAGCCATTGTGGCCGCGCCCACCACGATCATAAGCGATCTGGGCTTTGTCACGTTAGAGGGTTCTGTTGCAGTAAGGGTGTCGGGACGAGAAATGTCGATATGGTAAGTATTGCTTATGACACAAGGGAGTAAAACTGCTGGGAAGCAGACGACGGGTCTTTGCCCGCACATTTCATCTGTCCTTTCCTGATCATGTGGACCTCGATGCCGCCGAGAATGACCCTCGCACGGTGGAAGTTCTTGAATCCCAGCATCGGCCGGGTCCGGCGTTTGATAGCCCGATGGTCCTGTTCGACAATGTTGTTCAGGTACCTGATCTGACGGACCTTGATCGGCGTCTCGCGATCGGCATTTATCGCATCCAGTGCGGCCAGATTGGAGCCGCTTTTGTCGATGGTTACCGCATAGCCCGGCTTCGCTCGTTTGCGCGGTTCGCCCGTCTTCAGTCTTGCCTTGTAAGGCATGAAAGCTCGCTCGTCGGATAGATCACCGGACTCTTTCTACCCGACCCACGGCCGCCGCGCAAGCGGCCCTCTTGAACAAAGCCGGGTCAGTACAGCTTCGTCAGACACGCATTCTAGCGTCCCCGCACTTATGCGACAGAACCGGTCAATCTCAGTTCATGCCTTCGCTATCCAGTCAGCCACTTCGCGTTATGTGCCGGTGGCAGGAGTGAATCATGCCAACAATAACTTGGTCTTTAACGCAACCGGAACTTGCCCATGGTCCCCCCTGTTCGCGGGATGAGCCCTGCCACGTCAGCCTTCCAGACCTCTACGGAAGAAAGCGGCAATCCCAGCAATCCCACCAGCCGGCCCACTTCGAATCCATCTCCGCAGGCAAGTGCGCCTGGTGCCTTGACCGGTTTGTTACGACTGCCGCCTGGAATAACCCAGGATATTGCAGGGCGGATCGATCCTCGCAGCCGTATCGTGCTGGCAGGCACCAACCGACAGTTGCGCTCGCAACTCAGGGATGAGCGGCAAGCTGTAAGGATTATCGTCCGGGATGCGCCGCGCGTGAGAACGAATCAGGGGTTCGATGCCGTGTTGCAGCGCATCGGGGAACTTCCGGTGTATCTACGAGGTGAGGCGCTGGAGGCACTCGGCGACCGTATCTGGTCCTTGCCGCAAGCGGCCCAGGCAACGCAGTTCGACAGGGTGTTCGGCGCCATCGGGCAACTGCCTGACCAACACCGCAGCGACCCGCTGGCCGCACTCGGTCGCCAGATCCATGCCTTGCGGCAAGCGGCGTGGTTCAAAAAGCGCGATTTTTGCGTTACACAGACGAGCGGAAGCAGCCTGCGTAAGAAAGCAGGAATAGTAAGGATTGCGGTTCAAATGGAGGCCGGCGACGACCTGCCGATATCAGGTTCGCGGCGAGGTTCAAAGCTGCGTTACACATTGGGAGGCACCTTGAGTAGAGAGCGTCAAGCAGCGTGGCCGGTCAGCGACAACTATTTTGGCCGGTCAACGGGGTAGTTGTCGGTGGTTATCAGGTCATATTTGACGTTGCTCCTTCGTAGTTGTCGTTGCGTGATAGCGTAGTTGACGCTCATCGCTACTGCGTAACGTTGCCGTCGTCGGGCAACCGGTCGCTAAACGGGTTAGCAGGGTTGTCGTCGTGTAATTGACGCCGCCGTGCATTCTGTTTGTCGCCGGCCTTGCGGCGGCGGTAACTCTCGACGTTGAGCTCGAAGATCGTCGAGTGATGCACAAGCCGGTCGATGGCGGCGACCGTCATGCCGGGGTCGGGGAACACGTCATTCCAGCCCGAGAACGGTTGGTTTGCAGTTATCAGAAGGCTTTTACGCTCATACCTCTCGGCAATCAGCTCGAACAGCACGCTGGTCTCGGCCTGGTCCTTACGCGCGTACGACAGGTCGTCAAGGATGATCAAATCGAAGCGGTCAAGCTTGGCCAGCGCAGAAGGCAACTGCAGGCTCTGGCGTGCGGCCTGCAGCTTCTGGACGAGTTCGCTGGTGCGCGTGAACAGCACGCGGTATCCGGCGTCGATCAATGCATGGCCGATAGCCGATCCCAGGTGACTTTTCCCGACCCCGGGCGGGCCGAACAGGAGAACCGTGGCGCCTTTCTCCAGCCATGATTCGCCGGTAGCCTGAGATTGACCCGCAAAAACGGACACCTATCCTTTTGATCAGGAGGTGTCGAAATGGGCAGGCATCGTACCCCGTACCCGGTGGAATTCCGGGCCCACATGGTCGAGCTGGTGAACGCAGGAAGAACGCCAGAGGAGCTGGCGCACGAGTTCGAACCGACCGCACAGACGATCATCAACTGGGTCGCGCAGGCCGATCGCGACGCCGGTGTGCGCCATGACGGGCTGACCACGGCCGAGCGGCAGGAACTCACGCGGCTGCGTCGCGAGAACCGGCAACTGAAGATGGAGCGAGACATTCTCTCGCAGGCCGCGGCCTGGTTCGCGAGGGAGACGGGAGCCGTTCCACCGAAGAGCGGTACGGATTCATGAGAGCGAACCGGGCCCGCTGGCCCGTGGCGAGGATGGCGCGGCTGCTCAGGGTCTCCACGAGCGGCTACTACGCATGGCTGATGCGTGAGCCATCGAAACGCTCGTGCAGCGATGCGCAACTGCTCGAGCGCATCCGCACACTGCATGCGAGTTCGCGCGGCACATATGGGGCGCCACGTATCCATGCGCAGCTCGCGCGCGATGGCGTGCATGTGGGACGCAAGCGGGTCGCACGCCTGATGCGCCTGGCCGGCCTGCATGGTGCGAGCCGGCGGCTCTGGCCACACACCACGCGGCAACGCGCGGGGGCACGGCGTGCTCCGGATCTGGTGCGCCGGCACTTCTGTGCCGAGGCGGTGAACGTGCTGTGGGTGGCGGACGCCACCTACATCCCGACTGACGAAGGGTTTCTGTATCTCGCTGTGGTCCTGGACGTGTTCAGCCGCCGCATCGTCGGGTGGGCGATGTCCAGCCATCTGTACACCGAACTGATGTTGCGGGCGTTGAACATGGCGTTGCAGCAGCGACGCCATGACGGTGTAATTCTACATTCCGATCAAGGCTGTCAATACACCTCCATTGCCTTCGGACGGCGCTGCCGCGAAGCCGACGTGCAACCGTCGATGGGCACGGCCGGCGACGCGTACGACAATGCGATGTGCGAATCGTTCTTCGGCACGCTCGAAGCGGAGCTGCTGTTGCGCGAACACTTTGCGACCCATGAACAGGCCCGGCAGCGCATCTTCTGGTTCCTTGAGGGGTGGTACAACGTACGCCGCCTGCACAGCAGCATTGGCTATCGTTCGCCGCTTGAATTCGAAAACATCAACGTTGAAAGGCAAACCGTGTCGCCTTGCGAGTTGCCCACCGGCGGGCAGCGTCATGGTCGTGAGATGCGACCCGCCGCCCGCCCGTGGACAACTCGCGACTCAACGCTTAACGGAGGTTAGATCACATCAAATCTCTGGCTGCAAATCCGTCCGTCGAACCGGGTCAATCTCAGCCAGCGCCGTGACATGCGCTTTTGAGACCATCGGCACGGCGCCGAAGTCGAAGGCGGCGAGCGTCTTGGTCGGGTCCAGATGCGATTCGGTGCGGTGCCGCTCGATGCGTCGTTTGGCGCGTTCGGCCAGCTCGTGCTCAAGCAGTGCGCCGAGCAGGCGTGTGGCCGGCCAGCCTTCCTTGTCCGAGCGCTCGGCGAACTCGGGCCACAACCTGCTGATCGTTGGCAAACGCAGCTCGTTGAGCATCAGGGCCAGGCGGCCACCATCATGCGCGGGCGCGTTCATGCGGCCATCTCCTCGAGCAGTTCGTCATAGACGGCAACGGGCGGCATCTGAACCTCCACCTCGGGGCACTGGGCCTCACGGGGTGCGTACTGCTCACGCAGCGCCTTGAGATCGGGAAGCTCGCCGGCTTCGAGCAACGCATCAAGCTGCCCGGCCAGTACGGCCTCCACGCCGTGCAGGCCTGCGAGCTCAAGCAGGCCGACCATCGTCTTGCATGCGTCGCGTTGTGACAGGCGGGCATCGAGTTGTTCCCAGATTCTGCGGTACGCCTCGCGCGGGAACAGCGCGTCGCGAAACGCGAGCCCCTTGAATGCCTGGGGTTTGCGCTTCAGGGACTCAATGAAGTGGCGGTAATCGAGCGCGTGGCGGTTGTCGTGCGCACGCGAGCCCCGGGCGGTGCTGTGGACCAGCACGCCGGACAGGTAACAGTCGAGCCGGTCGCCGTAGATGCGCACCTTCAGCCGGTGGCCGATCAGGCGCGACGGCGCACTGTAGAGGATGCCTCGCACCGTAAACGTGCTGCAGCGGGTCACAGGGGCCTCTTCCTCGACGAAGTCAGTGGTACGGTACTCCGGCAGATCCTGAAGCTGCTGGCGCTCGATACGGAACGCGGCGGCGCAGCGCCGGTTTCGGCGCATCACCTGTTCGCGGATGAATTCGTCGTAGGCGGCACGGTCACCGAAGTCGCGATGGCCACGCAGCATCAGGGCTTGATCGACTGCGTCCTTGAGATACCGGTGCGAGGATTCGACGCTCCCGTTCTCGTGACCCAGTCCGCGATTGTTGCGCGTGCCCTGCATCTCGTAGTGATCGAGCAGCGCCTTGTAACGGGTCGTGAAGTCCTCCTTCTCACTCAGGTTCTTGAAGGCGGCAGAGAGGCTGTCGGTGCGATGCTCGCGCGGGCAACCTCCCGCCTGCCACAGAGCATTCTGCAAGCCGTTGGCGAGCGCTTCGAAGCTCTCGCCGCCCTCGACCACGCAGGCGTACTCCCAGCGCGAGAATGCCAGTACGAAGTGATACAGCCGGTGCTCGAACGGTGCGCCGCCGATCGTCACGCACAGCTTGCTCATATCGGTGAAGTCGGACAGCCCGCGCACGCCGGGTTGATGCTCCTGGGGGAAGAAGATCTCCTGGCTGGGACCTTCGAGCGCCCGCCATTGAGAAATGCGTCGTTCCAGCGTGCGACGCATGCCGTCGGGATAGCAGCCCGGGTGATCATCCTGCAGCTTGCGCAGGATCGTGATGCCCATCAGATGTGGAGCGTTGCGCAGCAACGGCACGACCTCACTGTCCCAGACATCGGCGAACGGATCGGGACGGGTGCGCCAGGAGCGCCGCGGCTTCTGGGATGGCAACGTCGCGTCACGCTCGATGCGGCGTGCGCTGCGCACGCTTATTCCTGCCTTGGCGGCCGCGACTTCCTGCGGATGGTGTTTGCGCTTGTTCATGTAGAGGCGAACCTGTTGGTCGGTGATGCGGGTTCCAGACATGTGCTGACCGCTTCTTCTTTAAGAATCGATCAGCCATCCTATTGCCCCGCCGACGCGGCGCCGCCGGTGGTTCGTCGTCTCCGGCGGCTACGCCGCCTCCGACTCCTCACCACCGGCCAAAACAAACGTCAACGACCGGCCAAGCTAATTGTCGCCGCCCAATTGCACTTCAGGCCCTCACGCGCACCGAACCCATCAGTGTGCTGGCTGAGCGTAACGGCGTGAGCCGCCCGACGGTCTACCGACAGATCGGCACGGCCAGTGTAGCGCTGGATGAAGCCTTTGATACCACGCGGGCAGCCGACGCAGATCAGGTGCTTTTCATGCTGCCGGTCACCCGCCAATGGCTCGATCAGGTCATCGTGGCGCTCACGATGGTGGGCCACGTTTCGTTTCGCAGTACCCTTGAACTCATGCACGACCTGCTCGGCGTCTCGACCAGCCTGGGCACGATTCACACCGTTCTTCAGCGGGCCGCAAAGCAGGCCATCGCCATCAACGCCGGTATCGATCTCTCACCCATCCGGGTCGGTCTGCACGACGAACTCTTTCAGGGTTCCCAACCCGTGCTCGCCGGTATCGATGTCGCCTCGACCTATTGCTATCTGCTCGCCCCCGAAGCCCATCGCGACGGCGACACCTGGGCCATCCATCTGCTGGACCTGCAGGCACAGGGCCTCGATCCTGAGCACACGATCGCCGATGCGGGAACCGGTCTGCGTGCCGGGCAAAAAATGGCCTGGCCCGATACGCCGTGTCACGGCGACGTATTCCACATCATCCAGCAGGGTAAATCACTAGCGACGCTCTGGCATCGTGTCGCCAGTGGCGCTCGCACCGGGCGCGAGCAGCTCGAAGCGCGTCTGGCCAATCCCCGTCGACGTGGTGAGGATAGCCTCCTCGAAGCCGCGCTGGAAACGCTTCGGCGCAATGAAGCCCATGCGCACGAGCTGGCTGCCGACCTGCGCACCCTGGTTCAGTGGCTCGACGTGACATCCTGTCACTGGCTGGGCCGGACCTCGCGACGCGTCAACGGCTGTTCGATTTCGTGGTTGCCGAACTGCAGCAACGTGAAGCACGGGACCTGTCACGTACAGGGGCATACCGGCGTGCCCTTCAGAACCAGCGCGACGGCCTGCTCGCTTTCGCGGGCCTGCTCGACACAAAGAGCTATTGTCGAATCTGGTGTACAGCGGGAGCGGCGGGAATTTGAGAAGGCGGTGGCGGTCTAGCGAGAATGTTGCTTGTCAAAGGCACAACCAGCGAACCCGAGAAGGCCGGACCCGACCACCATGAAGAAGATTACGCAAGAAGCGAACAGCAGTAAAGCGCAAACGAAAAGCGTGCTAGATGAGCTGATCCAGCAAGGCGCGCGGCAGATCATTCAGCAGGCAGTCGAGGTGGAACTGGCGACCATGCTCGAACAGTACAGCAACGTGAAGTCGATCGACGGCCGGCGTGCCGTGGTGCGCAACGGCTACCTGCCCGAGCGCGAGGTCGTCACAGCGATCGGTCCGGTGACGGTTCAGGTGCCGAAGGTGCGGGATCGTTCGGGCTCGGGCATCCGGTTCAATTCGACGATCGTGCCGCCGTACGTGCGCAAGTCCGCGCGCGTGTCGGCAGCGCTGCCGTGGCTGTACCTGCGAGGCATCTCGACGGGCGACATGAGCGAAGCCATGGGCATCATGCTGGGCGGCCAGGTCAGCGGCATGTCGCCGAACGTCGTGAGCCGGCTGAAGGCCCAATGGGCCGATGAGCATGAGCAGTGGAATCGGCGTGAGCTGTCGTCGGCGCGCTGGGTCTACTGGTGGGCCGACGGCATTCACACCGGTGTGCGCAGCGACGATTCCGACGGCCAGTGCCTGCTGGTGATCGTTGGCGTCAAACCGGACGGGACGAAGGAACGTGTGGCCATCGGTGACGGCTACCGGGAATCGAAGGCATCGTGGAGCGAACTGCTGCTCGATCTGAAGAAGCGCGGCCTGCCGTCGGGGCCACTGCTGGCCTGCGGCGATGGCGCGATGGGATTCTGGGCCGCGATGGAGGAAGTGTTCCCGCAGACGAAGCATCAGCGCTGCTGGTTTCACAAGATGGGTAACGTGCTCAATGCGCTGCCGAAATCGCAGCAGGCTCGAGGCAAGAAGGCGATGCAGGACATCTGGATGGCGGCCACGCGCGCTGATGCACTGGCCGCATTCAATCACTTCGTCGACGCGTACTCGGCAAAGTACCCGAAGGTCGCCGAAAAGCTGACGGAAGATCGTGACGAGCTGCTCGCGTTTTACGATTTCCCGGCTGAACACTGGCAGCATCTGCGCACCACGAACCCGATTGAATCGACCTTTGCGACGGTGCGCCATCGCACGAAACGCACGCGCAACTGTGTATCGCGCGCGACGTTCCTCGGGCTGGCGTTCAAGCTGATCGAGTCGGCCGAAGAATCGTGGCGGCGCATCCGCGCCCCGGAAAAGCTCACTTCGATGCTTGACGGGATGACGTTCAAGGATGGAGAACCGGTGACCGACAGCACACCGGCTCAGCAATCGCTAGCCGCCTGATTACGCCGAGACCGCATACACCAGATTTGACTTTAACTCCGACACAAAACTCGACGCCATTGCACGAACGCACAACGTGGCGCGCCATCTCGTGCGCGAGGTCTGCATGCTGCATCGCAAGTCCGAAACGTCGAGTGCGTTCTGGCAAGGGTGGAATCGCCTGCTAGCCCGCATCGGCCGCCCGTTTCACGGCGTCTACGCCGCCGTATCCGGGGCGCTGCATAGCACACCACGCAGCAGCTCGCTGGTCGAAAATCTCAACTCGCGACTGCGCGTCTACCTGACCAACCGGCGTCATCTGAAGGGCGGGCGGGCCTGGCTTGGTCTGCTGCAGTTTGTCTTCAACCATCGCCGCTTTGCCCGCAGCCGATGCCCTGAGCGAACTGGAAAGAGCCCGAGGGAACTGATGAGCCGCAAGCCTCACGATCACTGGCTGACGCTGCTCGGATTCGGCCCACTCCAGCCTCAGCGAACCTGATATCGGCAGGTCGTCGCCGGCCTCCATTTGAGAGCTATTGTCGAATCTGGTGTACAGCGGGAGCGGCGGGAATTTGAGAAGGCGGTGGCGGTCTAGCGAGAATGTTGCTTGTCAAAGGCACAACCAGCGAACCCGAGAAGGCCGGACCCGACCACCATGAAGAAGATTACGCAAGAAGCGAACAGCAGTAAAGCGCAAACGAAAAGCGTGCTAGATGAGCTGATCCAGCAAGGCGCGCGGCAGATCATTCAGCAGGCAGTCGAGGTGGAACTGGCGACCATGCTCGAACAGTACAGCAACGTGAAGTCGATCGACGGCCGGCGTGCCGTGGTGCGCAACGGCTACCTGCCCGAGCGCGAGGTCGTCACAGCGATCGGTCCGGTGACGGTTCAGGTGCCGAAGGTGCGGGATCGTTCGGGCTCGGGCATCCGGTTCAATTCGACGATCGTGCCGCCGTACGTGCGCAAGTCCGCGCGCGTGTCGGCAGCGCTGCCGTGGCTGTACCTGCGAGGCATCTCGACGGGCGACATGAGCGAAGCCATGGGCATCATGCTGGGCGGCCAGGTCAGCGGCATGTCGCCGAACGTCGTGAGCCGGCTGAAGGCCCAATGGGCCGATGAGCATGAGCAGTGGAATCGGCGTGAGCTGTCGTCGGCGCGCTGGGTCTACTGGTGGGCCGACGGCATTCACACCGGTGTGCGCAGCGACGATTCCGACGGCCAGTGCCTGCTGGTGATCGTTGGCGTCAAACCGGACGGGACGAAGGAACGTGTGGCCATCGGTGACGGCTACCGGGAATCGAAGGCATCGTGGAGCGAACTGCTGCTCGATCTGAAGAAGCGCGGCCTGCCGTCGGGGCCACTGCTGGCCTGCGGCGATGGCGCGATGGGATTCTGGGCCGCGATGGAGGAAGTGTTCCCGCAGACGAAGCATCAGCGCTGCTGGTTTCACAAGATGGGTAACGTGCTCAATGCGCTGCCGAAATCGCAGCAGGCTCGAGGCAAGAAGGCGATGCAGGACATCTGGATGGCGGCCACGCGCGCTGATGCACTGGCCGCATTCAATCACTTCGTCGACGCGTACTCGGCAAAGTACCCGAAGGTCGCCGAAAAGCTGACGGAAGATCGTGACGAGCTGCTCGCGTTTTACGATTTCCCGGCTGAACACTGGCAGCATCTGCGCACCACGAACCCGATTGAATCGACCTTTGCGACGGTGCGCCATCGCACGAAACGCACGCGCAACTGTGTATCGCGCGCGACGTTCCTCGGGCTGGCGTTCAAGCTGATCGAGTCGGCCGAAGAATCGTGGCGGCGCATCCGCGCCCCGGAAAAGCTCACTTCGATGCTTGACGGGATGACGTTCAAGGATGGAGAACCGGTGACCGACAGCACACCGGCTCAGCAATCGCTAGCCGCCTGATTACGCCGAGACCGCATACACCAGATTTGACTTTAACTCTCCATTTGAACCGCATTCCTTACTATTCCTGCTTTCTTACGCAGGCTGCTTCCGCTCGTCTGTGTAACGCAAAAATCGCGCTTTTTGAACCACGCCCGCCCGCGCGTTCGTCACCCGGTACCCCGGCTTCTTGCGCTTGCGCGCTTCACCCGTCTTTAGGTGCCTCCCAATGTGTAACTCAGCTTTGAACCTCGCCAGAAATTCCTTTGGGCACCGACTTATTGACGGTACAATAATTGCAATCTATGCGGGGTTGTCAATGCCTGTCGTCTTTCGATACAACGGTATCCGGTTCTTCTTCTATTCGAACGAAGGCGACCCGCGCGAGCCGGTTCACATTCACGCCCAGCTGGGCTCAAGTGTGGCGAAGATCTGGCTCTATCCCGACGTGCGTGTGGCCAGCAGTTCAGGGTTTTCGGCGAAGGAGCAGGCGCTGCTGATGGATGCGGTGGAGCAGAACCGCGAACTGATCGAAAGGAGGTGGAATGAGCACTTCAGCTAGAGAGCTGCGGTTCGACGATTTCGCAATGTGGGTGGAGCTGGAGGACGGGCGTACGCTCGGCGTTCCGCTTGTCTGGTTTCCGAGACTGTTGCACGCAACGCCCGAGCAGCGGCTGCATTACGAAATCAGCGCAGGGGGGCTGCATTGGGACGAGATCGACGAGGACATCTCAGTTGACGGTCTGCTTGCGGGCCGTGGCGACATGACGCATCGTCACGCCGACGCGGCCTGATGCGATGGTCTTTGTCCGGATGGGTACAAGTTCCCGTGCCATGGACGCGACTATGCATTTTTGACGCAAACCGGTTTGCCGGCGTGGTTCAAAAAGCGCGATTTTTGCGTTACACAGACGAGCGGAAGCAGCCTGCGTAAGAAAGCAGGAATAGTAAGGAGTGCGGTTCAAATGGAGGCCGGCGACGACCTGCCGATATCAGGTTCGCTGAGGCTGGAGTGGGCCGAATCCGAGCAGCGTCAGCCAGTGATCGTGAGGCTTGCGGCTCATCAGTTCCCTCGGGCTCTTTCCAGTTCGCTCAGGGCATCGGCTGCGGGCAAAGCGGCGATGGTTGAAGACAAACTGCAGCAGACCAAGCCAGGCCCGCCCTTCAGATGACGCCGGTTGGTCAGGTAGACGCGCAGTCGCGAGTTGAGATTTTCGACCAGCGAGCTGCTGCGTGGTGTGCTATGCAGCGCCCCGGATACGGCGGCGTAGACGCCGTGAAACGGGCGGCCGATGCGGGCTAGCAGGCGATTCCACCCTTGCCAGAACGCACTCGACGTTTCGGACTTGCGATGCAGCATGCAGACCTCGCGCACGAGATGGCGCGCCACGTTGTGCGTTCGTGCAATGGCGTCGAGTTTTGTGTCGAGCAGGCCCGCGAAAGCGAGCAGGCCGTCGCGCTGGTTCTGAAGGGCACGCCGGTATGCCCCTGTACGTGACAGGTCCCGTGCTTCACGTTGCTGCAGTTCGGCAACCACGAAATCGAACAGCCGTTGACGCGTCGCGAGGTCCGGCCCAGCCAGTGACAGGATGTCACGTTCGAGCCACTGAACCAGGGTGCGCAGGTCGGCAGCCAGCTCGTGCGCATGGGCTTCATTGCGCCGAAGCGTTTCCAGCGCGGCTTCGAGGAGGCTATCCTCACCACGTCGACGGGGATTGGCCAGACGCGCTTCGAGCTGCTCGCGCCCGGTGCGAGCGCCACTGGCGACACGATGCCAGAGCGTCGCTAGTGATTTACCCTGCTGGATGATGTGGAATACGTCGCCGTGACACGGCGTATCGGGCCAGGCCATTTTTTGCCCGGCACGCAGACCGGTTCCCGCATCGGCGATCGTGTGCTCAGGATCGAGGCCCTGTGCCTGCAGATCCAGCAGATGGATGGCCCAGGTGTCGCCGTCGCGATGGGCTTCGGGGGCGAGCAGATAGCAATAGGTCGAGGCGACATCGATACCGGCGAGCACGGGTTGGGAACCCTGAAAGAGTTCGTCGTGCAGACCGACCCGGATGGGTGAGAGATCGATACCGGCGTTGATGGCGATGGCCTGCTTTGCGGCCCGCTGAAGAACGGTGTGAATCGTGCCCAGGCTGGTCGAGACGCCGAGCAGGTCGTGCATGAGTTCAAGGGTACTGCGAAACGAAACGTGGCCCACCATCGTGAGCGCCACGATGACCTGATCGAGCCATTGGCGGGTGACCGGCAGCATGAAAAGCACCTGATCTGCGTCGGCTGCCCGCGTGGTATCAAAGGCTTCATCCAGCGCTACACTGGCCGTGCCGATCTGTCGGTAGACCGTCGGGCGGCTCACGCCGTTACGCTCAGCCAGCACACTGATGGGTTCGGTGCGCGTGAGGGCCTGAAGTGCAATCGCTTTGCGTTTGTCGTCGTCGCTCAGTCTGCCGACGCCAGATCGGGTGTTTTGAGTCATGGATGCCGCAGAGGAAAAATGGGGGCACCATTATCGCCTGGCACTCAAGGTGCCTCCCAATGTGTAACGCAGCTTTGAACCTCGCCCGCGAGAGCGTCGCAAGCGGCGACAGTTCATATCGATGCCGGACCAGTTCCTCGATGAGGACGTTGACGATATCGGGCAGTTCAGTTTTGGTGCGGGCGGCGTCGTCCGCCACGGTATCCAGCCAGCTGTATGTCTGCGCACTGGCGGGACGGATGTTGACGAACTCACGAAGGACTTTCTGATGACCTGACTTGCTGCCCGAGCGGTCATAGCGCACGAGCGTGGCGCGCGGGACTGGGCGCACCCCGAGTACCGCGCAGACGTGGTGAAGGATGGCGGCCGGAATGTCCGATACGGGTGGCAGATAGCCAAGCCGCTGCAACAGCTTGAGCTGCGCGAGGATCAGCACGCGTATCGGTGCCTGCCGGAACTGGCCGTACACGAAACGGATTTCGGTGGCGCTGGGCGTGAAGGCGGCACGGAGTTCGCCTTCACTGATTTCGGCAGGCAGCGCCGGATAGGCGGTTTCATGGACGTGATTCATGCGCGCATAAATTGGGGCGGAATGCGGGAGTCTGCCATCTCACGCATTCCCTGGGCGAAACCCCGCTATCCGGCGGGCTTGCCCCAGCCCAGCCGGTGACGCGTCTGGGTGGCCTGATGGCGCGCATCGTCTTCCGCGTGCAGATAGACGCTGGTGGTGGCGAGCGACGTGTGCCCAAGGTTGTCGCGCACGAAGCGCAGGTCGACCTGCTGGTCGGTCATGTGGGAGCCGGCGGTGTGTCTCACCCAGTGCGCCGAGGCGGCGGCCAGCACATCCGCGCGGGCGTGCCACTCGGGTCCACGGGCCCGCAGCCGCCCGGCAGCCAGCCGGAATACCTGCTTGACGATCAGGTGGATGGCGCCGCGCGACAGGGGCTTGTCATGACCGATCAGCGGCAACAGCAGCGGACGCGTTTCACCTGGCTGCGGCGACGGCGGCAGTCCGTGTGCACGCCGGTAGCGTGCCAGTTCGGCAATCAGTTCATCCGAAGCCGGCACCAGGCGGGTCTTGCTGCCCTTGCCGCACACCTCGATCCACCACCGTTCGACGCCGGCGGCGTCGCGCCGGCAGAATGCCGCGCCCATCGGGGTGCTGGCGATCTCCGCAGCACGCAGGCCGCCGAGATACAGGGTCGTGAAGAGCCAGCGACAGCGTGCCGCGTGCAACCGCTCGCGTTCGGTGCCCACCGGCAGGTTCTCGATAGTGATCCTCACCACATCCCACAACTCGTGCGTCAGATAACGCGTGACACGGGGGCTGGCTTTGACGCCGCGGCGTCGCGCGAGCGACAGGGGATTGCCGGCGAGATAGCCGGCGTCGACCAGCCACGCGAACATCGCGTTGAGAATTGTCATCGCATGGCGCACGCTCGTGGGCGACAGCGGTCCCGCGAAGGGCCTCCAGTCGGCAGACTTGCGGCCGGGCTTCTTGCGCGAAGTCATGATCCAGCGCCACGCCGGTTGCGGATCGGCGAGGAAATGCTGATAGACGAGCAGGTCCTCGTGCGTTAGCGATGACAGGGGTTTGCCGCGCTGCATGACGGCCCATAGCAGCAGGCGTTCGGCCTCCTTGCGGTAGGTCGCCAGTGTGCCGGGCACATCGGCGTAGCGGGCCAGCCACGCGGCGCTCGCGGCCAGATCGTCCTCGGCACTGATTTGCGCGATTGAGTTGTGAGCGCGATTGGTGCCGGCAACGCCGGACAGCTCCGGCGGGATGCGCAGGCGTTCAAGCGGCGGCGCCGGGGCATCCGGCACGAGGGGGGCGAGAGGGCTGACGGGGCGGTTCATGGTGTGACGCGTTTTGCGGCGGAAGTCCGCAGTATAGTTTAGACAGAAGCAGACTTATGTCTAAACTATGCGTTTGTAATCAATATATTTTACGTATTACGTAGTAATATTTTTTGAATCGGAATCCAGAACACACCCTGCCATGACGACACACCCCGACTCCGCGCTGGATGACCAGCGCCTGCAGGCCGATATCGCAGCGTTGCGCACACGCTTTGCAGACACGCGCGAGCTCTACCGCGAAGTCTGCGCGCTGCTGTTCTTCCGCTATTGCATCACGCCCACGGCGAACAAGCTCTACAGCCTGGTGCGCAAGGGCAGCATGACGACGCCCGCCGACGTGCTGAACCGGTTCTGGCAGGATCTGCGCGACAAGACCCGTGTGAAGATCCACCATCCGGACCTGCCCGACGCCATGAAGCAGGTCGCAGCCGACGCCGTGCTCAGCATCTGGCAGGCGGCATCGGAAGCGGCGACCGGCCAGTTGGCCACACTGCGCGCCGAGGCGCGTCATCAGGCCCACGAAGCCGAAGCAGTACGCGATCAGGTCGTCGCAGAACTCGAGCTCGCCCGGCAGGCGACGGCGGCGACACAGGCTGAACTCGAAGCGACGCGCGCGCAACTCGCCAGCATGCGCGATGCGCTAGCCACCGAACGCGAGGCGCATGCGGCAACCGAGGCCCGCCTGCAGGAAATCCGCCGGCAAGTTGACGAAGCCGCCCCTCAGTTCGCGCAGGTCAAGGCCGAATTCACCGCTGAACTGGAGCGCGCACGCGACCGTGTCACCACCGCCGAGGAGCGGGCCGTCAGTCATGAGAAGCGCGCTCTGCGAGAAATTGACCAGGAACGCACCGCTCGCCAGAAAAGCGAAAAGACCGCTGAAGAGCTGCGCGTTCAATTGGGCGGTGCACGCGCTGAACTGAAGGACACAGCGCTCCAGCATGCCGACGCGCTTGCCTCCTTGCGTACCGAGCTCCGGCTTTTACAGCAGCGGGATGAAAGCGCAACGCAACAGCACCTCGCCACCATGGATGAACTGAACAGCACGCGATCGCTGCTGCAGGACGCGCTGCAACGGGCTGAGCGCGCTGATGCCGAGGTTCAGGTCACGCGCCGATTGCTAGACGCGCTGAAAAGAACGCCGTCGGCCCGGACGGTGCCGAAACCGAAAGGGGGATAACAGCACCGGCTGTAACCGGTGTGCCTGGGCAGATCCCAAAGGCCACCTTCCCGCAAACGTTGGCGCGTAAAATAGGCAGCCGTCGCGGACAACGGATGCCGGGAGGTCATGACAGGGACAGGAAGTCAACGTCTTACTCATCTCTGCCTGCCCACACGTTGCCGTCATGGCGGGTTGAACATGCATGGATGGGTCACTGATGTCGTCAGTTTTTTATGACCAGGCGCAGATCGCGCACTGGCTGGATTCCCGCACCGTCGCCCGGGCGCGTGATTACGTCCACGCGGTGTCGAAGCTGCGCTGGCAGGACAACGTACTCAGCGGCGAGGTGCAGGGGACCGCGCGTCGCCCCTATACGGTGGATGTACAGTTTTACGACACAGCGGATGGCCTGTGGGCCGAAAGTGAATGCTCCTGCCCGGTTGGATACGACTGCAAGCACGCCGCGGCGCTGCTGATCGCAGGCCTCGAAAGAATGCCGAAGCCCCAGCCAGGCCTCTGACCACGATTCGGCCGAATTGCTATCATAAGCCTCATGGTTATGAAATAACGATTCTTTATGCAAATTCGCACATAAAGAACTCGGGCCGCGAATACGCCCAAACCGCTGCGTCCACTTGACGTCCAGTGCCGGCGATTGCAAGTAAATGGACCGTGGTCGAGGCTGATACGTGAGGCAGGTTGAGTTCCGCACGGCCCTCAGTTCGATGTCCCCGGCAATCGCGCAGATTGTTGGGCTGCCCGCTTCTGGCACGCCGTAACCCAACGGAGCTTCCCAGCTAGCGCGGGATGGTCGCGTCCGTCACCGACTGGTCTGAATGCGCGCACGCTTACCCGGTCATCGTTCGCAGCAAGCTCCGCATGACATCGTCCAATGTGTCATGCCGGGGACCATCATCTGACGCCGCGATGACCCGGAGCATGTCGCCCTCGAGCCTTACCTCCCACGAGACGATGCGGCGGCGGTCATGAGGAAACCGGGTCAGCTTTTCGCCAATCAGGCGTTCGATGCCCTGCATAACCTCACGTTGTTTTGCAAGAGGCACGCTTTTGTGGAAGGTGATCTGTTCACGCAGCGCCTGGCCGCGCTCGCCCTCGGGCAGGAGGCTGGTGTTCCATGCCGCCACAATCCCCGTCAGCGCGCTTTGACATTCCTCAAGAGTCGGGTTGCCGGATACCTCCCATCCGGGCCAGGGGCCATGAGATTTTCTGCTCCGGCGGTAAATCGTTACGATCGAGAACGATCGCGTCAGGCATACCCGACTGAGCCGCTCCCTGTCGTATCATCTCCAGATCACGCGCTCCCAGCTTGCGGGCACGCGAGGATTTTTTGGGCTGGCTGGTTTTGCCCATTTTTCTGCTCCCTTCGCTGCGTTCTGCATTTGCAAATTATGGCGGTCAGATGGTTGCGCGGATTGGCGCAGGCGCAACCGTTTTGCCAGACTTCTTGCGCTACACTGGCCGCCCCATTCGAGATCTGGAATCCGGCATGGCAACCGTCGAACGTACCGCGTATCCGCGCTTTCCCAAGGGTTTTTCGTCAGCGGAGCTGCAGGCGTTCTATACACCGGACGTTGAAGAGCTGGAATGGGCACGCCGCAGCGCGCGTGGCCAGTCTTCGAGACTGGGTATGCTCGTTCTGCTGAAGGTCTTTCAGCAGATGCACTACTTTCCCTTCGTTGATGCCATTCCCGCCGTTGTCATCGAGCACATCCGGACAAGCGCGAACATCGCTGCGGGGACGGCATTCGACTACAACAGGGCAAGATCGCCCGCCTTGTTTCGGCACTATGCGGCAATCCGGGAATTTCTCGGCGTCCAGTCCTACTACGGCACCGACGCCAACGAAATTGCGGTGCGTGCCGCGCACGAAGCCGCTGAGACGATGGATCAGCCGGTGGACATCATCAACGCAACCATCGACAGCCTGATCCAGCAGCAGGTCGAACTGCCAGCGTTCTCGACTCTCGATGCCATTGTAGAACAGGTCCACGCACGAGCTCAAACGACGCTGTTCCGACGCGTCTCGCGCCGCCTTTCCGAGGAGGACAAAGCCCAGCTGGACAGGCTGATCAAGCGCGAATTCAACCAGCGTCAGAGCGCGTACAACACCATGAAGCGATACGCGCTGCGACCATCGCGCAAGCATATCTCCCTGCTCGTCGACCATCTTACCTGGCTCGATGGTTTTGGCGACTTCGCCCATGCACTGGAAGGGGTTCCCGCGACAAAACTGCGTTCCCTGTCGACGCAGGCGATGAGTCTGGATGCGGCGAATCTGAAGGAAACCCTGCCAGAACGGCGATATACCCTCATCGTCGCATTGTTGCATCAGATGCGCGTGCGCGCCCGCGACGATCTCGCCGAGATGTTCATCCGCCGTATGGGCGCGATGGCGTGGTTCAAAAAGCGCGATTTTTGCGTTACACAGACGAGCGGAAGCAGCCTGCGTAAGAAAGCAGGAATAATAAGGAGTGCGGTTCAAATGGAGGCCGGCGACGACCTGCCGATATCAGGTTCGCTGAGGCTGGAGTGGGCCGAATCCGAGCAGCGTCAGCCAGTGATCGTGAGGCTTGCGGCTCATCAGTTCCCTCGGGCTCTTTCCAGTTCGCTCAGGGCATCGGCTGCGGGCAAAGCGGCGATGGTTGAAGACAAACTGCAGCAGACCAAGCCAGGCCCGCCCGCCCTTCAGATGACGCCGGTTGGTCAGGTAGACGCGCAGTCGCGAGTTGAGATTTTCGACCAGCGAGCTGCTGCGTGGTGTGCTATGCAGCGCCCCGGATACGGCGGCGTAGACGCCGTGAAACGGGCGGCCGATGCGGGCTAGCAGGCGAGAGCTATTGTCGAATCTGGTGTACAGCGGGAGCGGCGGGAATTTGAGAAGGCGGTGGCGGTCTAGCGAGAATGTTGCTTGTCAAAGGCACAACCAGCGAACCCGAGAAGGCCGGACCCGACCACCATGAAGAAGATTACGCAAGAAGCGAACAGCAGTAAAGCGCAAACGAAAAGCGTGCTAGATGAGCTGATCCAGCAAGGCGCGCGGCAGATCATTCAGCAGGCAGTCGAGGTGGAACTGGCGACCATGCTCGAACAGTACAGCAACGTGAAGTCGATCGACGGCCGGCGTGCCGTGGTGCGCAACGGCTACCTGCCCGAGCGCGAGGTCGTCACAGCGATCGGTCCGGTGACGGTTCAGGTGCCGAAGGTGCGGGATCGTTCGGGCTCGGGCATCCGGTTCAATTCGACGATCGTGCCGCCGTACGTGCGCAAGTCCGCGCGCGTGTCGGCAGCGCTGCCGTGGCTGTACCTGCGAGGCATCTCGACGGGCGACATGAGCGAAGCCATGGGCATCATGCTGGGCGGCCAGGTCAGCGGCATGTCGCCGAACGTCGTGAGCCGGCTGAAGGCCCAATGGGCCGATGAGCATGAGCAGTGGAATCGGCGTGAGCTGTCGTCGGCGCGCTGGGTCTACTGGTGGGCCGACGGCATTCACACCGGTGTGCGCAGCGACGATTCCGACGGCCAGTGCCTGCTGGTGATCGTTGGCGTCAAACCGGACGGGACGAAGGAACGTGTGGCCATCGGTGACGGCTACCGGGAATCGAAGGCATCGTGGAGCGAACTGCTGCTCGATCTGAAGAAGCGCGGCCTGCCGTCGGGGCCACTGCTGGCCTGCGGCGATGGCGCGATGGGATTCTGGGCCGCGATGGAGGAAGTGTTCCCGCAGACGAAGCATCAGCGCTGCTGGTTTCACAAGATGGGTAACGTGCTCAATGCGCTGCCGAAATCGCAGCAGGCTCGAGGCAAGAAGGCGATGCAGGACATCTGGATGGCGGCCACGCGCGCTGATGCACTGGCCGCATTCAATCACTTCGTCGACGCGTACTCGGCAAAGTACCCGAAGGTCGCCGAAAAGCTGACGGAAGATCGTGACGAGCTGCTCGCGTTTTACGATTTCCCGGCTGAACACTGGCAGCATCTGCGCACCACGAACCCGATTGAATCGACCTTTGCGACGGTGCGCCATCGCACGAAACGCACGCGCAACTGTGTATCGCGCGCGACGTTCCTCGGGCTGGCGTTCAAGCTGATCGAGTCGGCCGAAGAATCGTGGCGGCGCATCCGCGCCCCGGAAAAGCTCACTTCGATGCTTGACGGGATGACGTTCAAGGATGGAGAACCGGTGACCGACAGCACACCGGCTCAGCAATCGCTAGCCGCCTGATTACGCCGAGACCGCATACACCAGATTTGACTTTAACTCAGCAGGCGATTCCACCCTTGCCAGAACGCACTCGACGTTTCGGACTTGCGATGCAGCATGCAGACCTCGCGCACGAGATGGCGCGCCACGTTGTGCGTTCGTGCAATGGCGTCGAGTTTTGTGTCGAGCAGGCCCGCGAAAGCGAGCAGGCCGTCGCGCTGGTTCTGAAGGGCACGCCGGTATGCCCCTGTACGTGACAGGTCCCGTGCTTCACGTTGCTGCAGTTCGGCAACCACGAAATCGAACAGCCGTTGACGCGTCGCGAGGTCCGGCCCAGCCAGTGACAGGATGTCACGTTCGAGCCACTGAACCAGGGTGCGCAGGTCGGCAGCCAGCTCGTGCGCATGGGCTTCATTGCGCCGAAGCGTTTCCAGCGCGGCTTCGAGGAGGCTATCCTCACCACGTCGACGGGGATTGGCCAGACGCGCTTCGAGCTGCTCGCGCCCGGTGCGAGCGCCACTGGCGACACGATGCCAGAGCGTCGCTAGTGATTTACCCTGCTGGATGATGTGGAATACGTCGCCGTGACACGGCGTATCGGGCCAGGCCATTTTTTGCCCGGCACGCAGACCGGTTCCCGCATCGGCGATCGTGTGCTCAGGATCGAGGCCCTGTGCCTGCAGGTCCAGCAGATGGATGGCCCAGGTGTCGCCGTCGCGATGGGCTTCGGGGGCGAGCAGATAGCAATAGGTCGAGGCGACATCGATACCGGCGAGCACGGGTTGGGAACCCTGAAAGAGTTCGTCGTGCAGACCGACCCGGATGGGTGAGAGATCGATACCGGCGTTGATGGCGATGGCCTGCTTTGCGGCCCGCTGAAGAACGGTGTGAATCGTGCCCAGGCTGGTCGAGACGCCGAGCAGGTCGTGCATGAGTTCAAGGGTACTGCGAAACGAAACGTGGCCCACCATCGTGAGCGCCACGATGACCTGATCGAGCCATTGGCGGGTGACCGGCAGCATGAAAAGCACCTGATCTGCGTCGGCTGCCCGCGTGGTATCAAAGGCTTCATCCAGCGCTACACTGGCCGTGCCGATCTGTCGGTAGACCGTCGGGCGGCTCACGCCGTTACGCTCAGCCAGCACACTGATGGGTTCGGTGCGCGTGAGGGCCTGAAGTGCAATCGCTTTGCGTTTGTCGTCGCTCAGTCTGCCGACGCCAGATCGGGTGTTTTGAGTCATGGATGCCGCAGAGGAAAAATGGGGGCACCATTATCGCCTGGCACTCAAGGTGCCTCCCAATGTGTAACGCAGCTTTGAACCTCGCCCATTTTTCTCATGTGTGCTTGCGTGGCTCCGTCCAACTTTCGAGCATCATTTTTCGTCTTCATACTCGTATAACGCATCACGCACTATTTGGCGCACATGTCAGTAACTGGACCAAATCTGCCGACGACATCCTCGTTAACGTCGAGCGATCGTGTCTACGAATTTCTAACTCGGGACACTAGTTGCACGTCAACGATAGTTCGGAGCGCTACTCAGCATTGGTGCGTGACCTGTGCGCGACGGTCGGCCTTGCGGATGCCGACAATGTGCTGCGCACTCGCTCGATCGAGGTCGAAGGCTTTGACGTCCGGCTCGAACACTTCGAGAACGATCTGGACGCGCTGTACGTGAATTTTCATTACGGCACGGTGACGTCCGGCCGCACGCTCGTCGTATTCCGGCTGATGCTTGAGGCCAACCTCCTGATCTACGCCCAGGACCAAGCACAACTCGGACTCGATACGGACACTGGAAGTATCGTGCTCGTGCTGCGCGTGCCCATGAGCGACGACGTCGACGGCGCCGCACTCGCTGATCTGCTCTCGCACTATGCCGAGCATGGCCGCTATTGGCGCAAGAGCATCATCGAATCGACGGAAGAGATGTTCGAAGGGATCGTCGCGGGAGAGTTCTCGTGGCTGCGCGCATAGTGGAGCCTCCTCAGAAAAAAAGATGAATCAAATAGGCGTTGTCACGGCCCTTGTGGTGCAAATAGCGCTCAAGGATCGGTTAGAGTGTCGCCCTGACCGATTTGAGAAGGCGCGATGAAAAAGCTGAAGAGTCTGGACGGGCTATTCGCCGGCCGTCATTTTGACCGTGAGGTGATCATTCTTGCTTTGTCACGTTAGAGAGGAGAGAAGGCAATGCTGGCAGGGGCGATCAGTTGCTCAAAAAGCGATAGACGGATTTTGGGTGAATTCGGTGAAGCGATGCCACGCAGCAAATCGCAAGGCGAGTTGTTGGCGATAGCGTGAAGCCCGTAGCCGATGTCGCTTGAGGGCAAAGTGCTGTCGGATCGGGCCGAAGTTCGACAGGAAAGCTTGAGTGCGCTCGGGCAGGCGGAAGCCCCGCATACGCCGTTCGGGCACTGTCACGTTGGCGAGGTAGTCACGTAAGATGTCACGATGAACAAAAGAAAATCGCTTTATCACGGGCACCGGTTCCCGGCGGCAATCATTAGTCTCGCGGTTCGGTGGTATTTCCGGGCGAGGTTCAAAGCTGCGTTACACATTGGGAGGCACCTTGAGTGCCAGGCGATAATGGTGCCCCCATTTTTCCTCTGCGGCATCCATGACTCAAAACACCCGATCTGGCGTCGGCAGACTGAGCGACGACAAACGCAAAGCGATTGCACTTCAGGCCCTCACGCGCACCGAACCCATCAGTGTGCTGGCTGAGCGTAACGGCGTGAGCCGCCCGACGGTCTACCGACAGATCGGCACGGCCAGTGTAGCGCTGGATGAAGCCTTTGATACCACGCGGGCAGCCGACGCAGATCAGGTGCTTTTCATGCTGCCGGTCACCCGCCAATGGCTCGATCAGGTCATCGTGGCGCTCACGATGGTGGGCCACGTTTCGTTTCGCAGTACCCTTGAACTCATGCACGACCTGCTCGGCGTCTCGACCAGCCTGGGCACGATTCACACCGTTCTTCAGCGGGCCGCAAAGCAGGCCATCGCCATCAACGCCGGTATCGATCTCTCACCCATCCGGGTCGGTCTGCACGACGAACTCTTTCAGGGTTCCCAACCCGTGCTCGCCGGTATCGATGTCGCCTCGACCTATTGCTATCTGCTCGCCCCCGAAGCCCATCGCGACGGCGACACCTGGGCCATCCATCTGCTGGACCTGCAGGCACAGGGCCTCGCGATCCTGAGCACACGATCACCGATGCGGGAACCGGTCTGCGTGCCGGGCAAAAAATGGCCGGGCCCGATACGCCGTGTCACGGCGACGTATTCCACATCATCCAGCACGGTAAATCACTAGCGACGCTCTGGCATCGTGTCGCCAGTGGCGCTCGCACCGGGCGCGAGCAGCTCGAAGCGCGTCTGGCCAATCCCCGTCGACGTGGTGAGGATAGCCTCCTCGAAGCCGCGCTGGAAACGCTTCGGCGCAATGAAGCCCATGCGCACGAGCTGGCTGCCGACCTGCGCACCCTGGTTCAGTGGCTCGAACGTGACATCCTGTCACTGGCTGGGCCGGACCTCGCGACGCGTCAACGGCTGTTCGATTTCGTGGTTGCCGAACTGCAGCAACGTGAAGCACGGGACCTGTCACGTACAGGGGCATACCGGCGTGCCCTTCAGAACCAGCGCGACGGCCTGCTCGCTTTCGCGGGCCTGCTCGACACAAAACTCGACGCCATTGCACGAACGCACAACGTGGCGCGCCATCTCGTGCGCGAGGTCTGCATGCTGCATCGCAAGTCCGAAACGTCGAGTGCGTTCTGGCAAGGGTGGAATCGCCTGCTAGCCCGCATCGGCCGCCCGTTTCACGGCGTCTACGCCGCCGTATCCGGGGCGCTGCATAGCACACCACGCAGCAGCTCGCTGGTCGAAAATCTCAACTCGCGACTGCGCGTCTACCTGACCAACCGGCGTCATCTGAAGGGCGGGCGGGCCTGGCTTGGTCTGCTGCACTTTGTCTTCAACCATCGCCGCTTTGCCCGCAGCCGATGCCCTGAGCGAACTGGAAAGAGCCCGAGGGAACTGATGAGCCGCAAGCCTCACGATCACTGGCTGACGCTGCTCGGATTCGGCCCACTCCAGCCTCAGCGAACCTGATATCGGCAGGTCGTCGCCGGCCTCCATTTGAACCGCATTCCTTACTATTCCTGCTTTCTTACGCAGGCTGCTTCCGCTCGTCTGTGTAACGCAAAAATCGCGCTTTTTGAACCACGCCCGCGAACTCAACTCGGGCGATGTCTACGTTGAGCAGAGTGATCAGTATGACGACCCTCGCGAGCATCAGGTGTCGTGGGACGAATTCCACGAGGAACTGCCTCGCTATGGCGAACTCGTCGGGCTGCCAGCCCGGTCGACGCGCGCGCCTTCGTCAACGGCCTGCGCGACCAACTCAGCACGCTGGCCGACGAAGTCGACGCGGGTTTTCCGGCGAACGACTACGTCGAGATCACCGAGCAGGGCCTCATCCTTCACAAGCTCGAGACGGAACCCGAACCGCCGAACAAGAAACTTATCGATCAGGCCATCACGGCCGCGATGCGCCCCATCAGTATTCTCGACATCCTCACCGAAACCGAGCAGCGGCTCGATCTGCATACACTGTTCGGCCCGCTGTCGGGCTTCGAGACCAAGATCGACGACCCGCGCAAGCGCTTCATTACGACGCTGTTCTGCTACGGCTGCAATCTCGGGCCCAGCCAGACCGCACGCTGTGTCAAGAATCTGAGCCGCAAGCAGGTCGCGTGGCTGAACCTGCGATACGTCACCGAAGAGCGGCTCGACAAGGCGATCGTCAGGGTCATCAATGCGTACAACCAGTTTGCGCTGCCGAAATTCTGGGGCTCCGGCAAACAGGTGTCGGCCGACGGCACGAAGTGGAATCTTTACGAGCAGAACCTGCTGTCCGAATGCCATATCCGGTACGAAGGATACGGCGGGATCGGCTACTATCACGTGTCGGACATGTACATCGCGCTGTTCAGCCACTTCATTCCGTGCGGTGTACACGAGGCTGTCTATATTCTCGACGGGTTGATCAGGAATACGTCCGATGTGCAGCCCGACACCGTTCATGGCGACACGCAGGCGCAAAGCGCACCGGTGTTCGGGCTCGCGTACCTGCTTGGAATCAAGCTGATGCCGCGCATCCGCAACGTCAAGGGCCTGAAGTTCTTCAAGGCCGACCGGAACCGAAGCTACAAAAACATCGACTCCCTGTTTCGCGCGACCGTCGACTGGGCCTTGATCGAGCGGCATGTTCCCGACATGCTACGCGTGGCCGTCTCGATCAAGGCGGGTAAAATGACGCCGTCGACGATCCTGCGACGCCTGGGGTCGGAGAGCCTCAAGAACAAGCTGTACTTTGCGTTTCGTGAGCTCGGCCGTGTGATCCGTACGCTGTTTCTGCTCAAATACATCAACGATCCCGAATTGCGTCGCACGATTCACGCGGCGACCAACAAGAGCGAACAGTTCAACGGCTTCGCGCAGTGGCTGATGTTTGGCGGCGAGGGCGTCATCGCTGAAAACCTCCGCCACGAGCAGCGCAAGGTCATCAAGTACAACCAGCTCGTCGCGAACATGGTGATCCTCTACAACGTCCAGTGGATGTCGCGCGTGCTCAAGGAGTTGCAGGCAAAAGGGCATCCGGTCGACGCCGACGTGCTCAAGGCGCTCCGCCATACCGGTTGGATCACATCAACCGGTTCGGCGACTACCTGCTGGACCTGATGAAGAAAATCCTCCCGCTCGACCCAACGATAGATTTCGCTTTCAGATCAGCCGCTTAAGGCACTTTTGGCGAAATATTAACGAATCCCGGGCGACCCTCACATACAGGCTGATCATGCCGCGCTTTCTCAGGCTCTGGTTATATGCCCGCGCGTTCGTCACCCGGTACCCCGGCTTCTTGCGCTTGCGCGCTTCACCCGTCTTTAGTCTGGCTTTATATGGCATTATTCAAGCTGGCTTCATGATGTTGCGCTTTTACACAACCCGTAGCATCTTTGCAATACCCCCATCCGGACAAAGCCATCGGGATCGACAGCCGGCGTGCCGCTTCCGATACGCCAACGCCCTGCGTCAGCGCGAGCTTGACTGCCTCTTCGCGAAATTCTTTTGTGTAGACCGCTTTCGGGATCCGATTCATCTATGCCTCCGTTCCTCTATTTTACGAAACGTTGGCATCCACTTTTTTCGGCCGCCCTCACCAAAATCCGTCTGTCGCTTTTTGAGCAACTGATCGCCCCTGCCAGCATTGCCTTCTCTCCTCTCTAACGTGACAAAGCCATCGAGACAATGCCATTGACGACTGCTCCCAACTTGATGACAACGCTCTGCAAAGCCCTGGATATGCCGCAATGAAAATCGACAGGTCAGTAAGTCCAGGTGATGGCGGTGGCAATGAAAGGGTTGAGGAATCGGCGCCCGGGCGCTCCCTGGCGTCGCGGCCGGAATCTGCGGATCGAGGCGCCGGTGTAGCGCCTGACATGCTGTTGGCGCCGCTGGCCGTACGTCGTCAGGCGCGCAGGATGCAGCCTTATCCGGGTGCCCAGCGGCAGCGGGCATTCTCCTCCCGGCCGCATGGCGGGGAAGCGAACGCCGGGTATCCCTTGCGCGACTTGCACCGGCGCGAGAGGTCCGAAGAGGACAACGAGCGCAAGATGGCCCGCGGCCAGAGCCAGCCTAGCCCGTCGTCATGGCCTCAGGGCACGCACCACCGGTCAGGTTATCAGCATCGGCCGGTCCTGACGGGAAGCGGTGCGCAGGAGTCCCGGGCTCAGGCAGCAGGTCCATCGCGCAAGCGAACGGCGCGCGATCCGGGGGATGCGCTGGATGACAGGGAGCGTACAAGACCACGCATCGATCCGTATGAATCACAGCGCAGCAGCCCGTGTCTGGCGATACACCTGAAATATCGGGAACGCGACTTCAGCCGGCAGCTCGTTGAGCAACGGCACGAGCAGCAACGGCTGCTTTCCAGCGGCGGGCGGATTGATGGCGTTCGGATGGCGGCGGAGAACGTGCTGGCGCAGCGTAATGGCCACGGGCGCGCGCTGGTCTTTCTGCGCCCGGAGCACGCCGACGACAACGTGTACTTCCTGGATCGGTATCTGCAGAAACTGCCGAACGGGTTTGCAGGCTCCGGAAAAGTCCGTGCGGCTGTCGAACTGGCGGCGCACTATGTCGTGGACACCGACTGGTGCGAGGACCTGCCGGCTGCACATTACGCCCATCTTGCCAACAAGCTGAGCAAGCATGCTGACAGTGAAATCTGCCGGCTGGCGCTGGAACGTATCGCAGCGCACGTGCTGAGGCCGGACGCGGCGAACGGGCTCCGAGCCAAGGAGGCGGCCCTTCTGGGCAATGCGCTGTCCAAGGCGGCGCAACACGGGATGTGCTGCGAAGCGGTGGTGCGTCTTGTCGGGCATCTTCGAGCGGACCGCCAGATCGACAGGCTGAACGGGCAGGGCATCTCAACCCTGCTTAATGCCCTCTCGAAGTGGCCGCAGGAGGCAGCCGCGCGCGACGGTGCGCAGCCCCTGGCCAGGCGGGTCGCAAACGACGCGCGGCTGCGCCGGTCGATGAACGCACAGGAAGTGGCGATGGCGGTGAATGGGCTGTCAAAGTGGCCGGAGGCGCCCGAAGCGCGGGATGCGGTGCTGGCCTTGGCGCAACGGGTCGCCACCGACGAGGCGCTGTGCAGGGCGATGAACGCACAGGACGTGGCCCAGCTCCTGAATGGGCTGTCAAAGTGGCCGGAGGAGCCCGAAGCACGGGACGCGGTGCGGGTGCTGGCGCAACGGGTCGCCACCGACGAGGCGCTATGCCGGTTGTTGAACCCACAGGAAGTGGCGATGGTCGTGAATGCGCTGTCAAAGTGGCCGGAGGAGCCCGACGCGTGGGACGCGGTGCGGGTGCTGGCGCAGCGGGTCGCCACCGACGAGGGGCTGCGCCAGTCGTTGAGCGCGCGGGATGTGGCCGAGGCCCTGAATGCGCTGTCGAAGTGGCCGGAGGCGCCCGAAGCGCGGGAGGCGGTGCTGGCCCTGGCGCAGCGGGTCGCCACCGACGATGCGCTGTGCAGGTCGATGAACGCGCAGGCCGTGGCGATGGCCGTGAATGGGCTGTCAAAGTGGCCGGAGGAGCCTGAAGCGCGGGATGCGGTGCTGGCCCTGGCGCAGCGCGTCGCCACCGACGAGGTGCTGCGCCAGGCGATGAGCGCGCAGCATGTGGCCGAGGTCCTGAATGCGCTGTCAAAGTGGCCGGAGGCGCCCGATGCGTGGGCCGCGGTGCGGGTGCTGGCGCAGCGCGTCGTCACCGACGAGACGCTGTGCCAGTCGTTGAACCCACAGGAAGTGGCGATGGCGGTGAATGGGCTGTCAAAGTGGCCGGAGGCGGCCGAAGCGCGGGACGCGGTGCTGGCCCTGGCGCAGCGGGTCGTCACCGAGGAGACGCTGTGCCAGTCGTTGAACCCACAGGAAGTGGCGATGGCGCTGCATGCGCTGTCCACATGGCCGGACGAGCCTGAAGCGCGGGCCGCGGTGCTGGCCCTGGCGCAGCGGGTCGTCACCGAGGAGACGCTGTGCCAGTCGTTGAACCCACAGGAGGTGGCGATGGCGCTGAATGCGCTGTCCACATGGCCGCAGGAGACCGGTCTGCGGGAGGCGGCCAGGCTGCTGGCCGCACGCCTGGGCCGGCCTCCGCTCGCGTGGAATGCGTTCGGTTTCGGCCATCTCGCGCAGATTGCCAACGCGCTGGCGCGGCCGGGTGGGGACGAAGACGGAGACGCCCGGCTCGCACGCGGTGTACTGATGGGGGTCGCGGCGCACCTGGCGCTTCGCCCGGAACGCTTCGACAGCGCCGATGGCCGCAACGTGGGTGTGCTGCTCAAGGCGTTCGCCCAGCTGCGGATGCACGCCGCGCTGCGGCCGCTTGGCGCGGCAGCGCTGGAACGTGTCCGGGCGCTGTGCGGTGCCGGGGGCCTGCGCGATGAACCGCTGGAAAGCGTAGGCAACCTGTGCATGGGGCTGCTGCCGCTGGCGCGCAGCGCGCAGCTGAAGCGCCACCGGGTGGGCGCGCTGCAGACCTTCGAGGCGCTGCACCCGGTCGTGGCACGCAAGATCGACGCGTATCTGCGCCAGGCCCGCGGGGGGGCGGGCGCCCGTGCCGGGCTGCGCCTGAAGGATGGCGACGAAGCGTGCGGTACGCGCTGTGCGGCCCTGTCACTGTATCAGGTGCTCAAGGCATACAGTCTGGTGGCCCGCCAGTGGAAGGTGAGCTACATCGGCGGCGGGCACGAGCTGGTGAAGGCGCGACGGGAGACCCTGAAGCAGTGGGTGCGACAGACGCTGGACAGGACGCGCGAGCTCATCGAGGCGGACCAGCAGGAAATGAGCTGGAACCTGATTGCGCAGATCGAGGCGGATGAGGCGATCCTGGACGCACTGGATCTGCGGCTGGCCAGCGAGGCGCATCTGGCGGACCTCACGGGGCGTTACCCCCCTCGCCGGTTCGATCTGGCAGCGTGCCACGCGAGCCTGCGCACAGCGGCGGGAAACGTGGAGCGACCCGGACCGGGTGTGGGCGACACCCGGCATGTGACGGTCGACCTGCAGGGACGGGAGCTGGAGCCCGCCGCGTCGTCCGGCGGGGAGCGGCGTGACTACTCCTTTTATGCCCGTCTGACGGGCGAGCCCCTGGTGGAGGTGCGGCTGCCGGGCGCGTTAAGCGGCTTCATGCTGGCGCGCACGTTCCAGTATAACGGCGAGCCCTGGCGCTTCGACATGTTCGGCGGCAGCCGCCTGACACGGGGGCGGCAGACGTCAGCCCGGGACCTCGCCGAGGGCCGCAGCGCGTCGGCTTCGGTGCTGCCGGCGGTGCGGTATGCCGACAGCGTCCCCGGCAGCGCCTTCATGGAGCTGGCACAGAAGCTGGCGCCGCAGCGCGAGGACTGGTCGCGCATGCAACGGGCGCTCATGGAGATGGTGCCGCATGACCATGTGGTGGAGGGCACGTTGCGGCTGGGCTGGTTTGAGGACGTGTCCGGGGCGCAGCACCCGTTCAGGCTGCAGGGGCCGCAGGGCGAGCGCATCGCGCTGTGTCCGAATGACGGCTGCGGGTTTCTGGGATGGGATGTGGCGATGCGCATTCCGGTGGTGCGCGACCATATCGAGGCATGGCAGGCAGTCCGGCAGGAACGGGGCAGCGAGGCACAGCGCAAGCTGGTGGAGGGCCAGGAGCCCGGGTTCAACGCGATGCCGCCGCAGGCGCTGATGCATTTCCCGCGGGACGAGGCGGCGCTGGGGGAAGCGCGCGAGGCGATGCAGCGCAGGCTGGACGGGTTGGACAGGCAGGTATCGCCGGAGGTGGGCCGCCTGACGCTGTACCAGCTGGCCGTCAGCGGGGGTTATCAGGGGCGGCGCATCCGCGCGGTGCCCTCGGCTGACGACAGGCTGTACCTGCCGTCGATTCCCCTGCCGGGCTTCGAGGAATTGCAGGGCGATGTGCTGGTGGGCAAGCCGCCCTACGACAAGGAGAACCTGTTGCCCATTGGGGCCGCGCAGGTCGTTACGCCCGGCCAGGGGGACGTGACGGCCCGGTTTCTGGAGCAGTGCTTCGCCATCCAGTACAGCTATACGGGATTCAATGAGGATTCGGCGGAGGGCGCCGAGATGCTGCACAGCAAGGGCATGCTGATCATTGTGCCGCCGGAATACTGGCCCAAGGAGCATGCGGGGCTGCACCTGGCCTGTTCGCGGGAGGACCTGAAGACGCTGTCGCGCTGGACGGGCGGGCGCGGGCGCGAGCGCGACGCGCTGCCGCGGCAGATGCTCAGCACGGGCAGCCTGCGGGTCAAGGACGTGCTGCTGCCGGGGCGGCTTGGGGCGCTGCCGATTGCGGAGCTGCGCAAGCGGAACATGGACACGGACGGGGACGATGCGTTCGTCTATGCGGGCTATCCGGCGCTGGCGGCCCACATCCGTCGCGTCATGGAGGCGCGCCAGGCGCGGCGGGGCGAGGAGCGCTCGTTCAAGCCGCCGAAGACGGCCCATCCGGCTCTCGATGAGCAGGGCCGCTACCACGCAGGACGGGCACGCGAAATCCTGGCCGAGCAGCGCGGGGGGGCGCTGCTGGGGAAAGCCGCCACGCTGGCGATGCGCTTTCTTGCGCAACCGGACGAGCAGCGCGAGGCCATGGCGCGACGCATGATGTTCGGCACCTACGACGGGGTGGAGCGCGAGCTGCGCAACGGGCTGCGCAAGCGGTTGCGGGGGGACGGGGATGCACCAGCGCTGGAGTGGTTGCAGGCGCAGGCAGGTGAGGCGATGGAGCGGGCCCATGAGCCGGAAGCGCACGAGGCGGCGAAACTGCTGTACGAGCTGGGCATGCAGCTGGGCGGCGACAGCGTTCAGGCACCGCCGCTTGCGCCGGCGCTGGCGCAGTGGTTCCCGGCACTGGCGAGCGCCTACGGGCAGGCGCACGACACGGCCGGGCGTGTGCACGCGGTGCTGGACAACTATCCGGTGTGCCGGCTCTCGCGTACGGCGTTCCCCGGCGGGCAGCCGGGGCTGGTGCCGGGCGAGCCGGAGCTGTCCATGCGCAATCTTTTTACGATAGCGATCAAGGTGGGCACGGACGCGCTGAAGTCGGACACGGGCACCGATCTGTTTACGGGTGTCATCGAGTGCTGCGAACGGGTGGAAAGCCTCTACCCGGAGCGTCTGCGGCGGGTCCCGTACAGCAAGCAGACGGCGGCAGAAATACGCGATGGGCGTTTCGATCCACAGTGGGCGCAGACGGTGCTGCCGCACATGCCCACGATGGCAGCGGGGGTCATGCAGGACGCGGTCCACGCGCTGCAGCAGGCAAAGCTGCTCAGCGTACCGGCTACGCCGGCCGAACGGGCGCAAGAGGTTTCCCCGCAGGCGCTGCAGCGGCAGGCGCAGGCATTGCATGAGCGCGCCCGCCAGGCCGAGCCGCAGATCACGCCGCTGCTGAAGGACATCCTGGGCCATGGCGGGGTGCCGGGGCGTGAAGGGGGGCGGCCGCATCTGGCGGGCGAACAGAAAAAGCTGAAATCGCCAGGATCACTGCAGGACAAGCTGGCCGAGCTGATTGGCGGCATGCCGCCGCTGGATCTGGCCCAGGCCAGCGCGCGGGTCAACGATGCGCTGCGCTACAGTGTGGTGCTGTCCCCGGATACGTTTATGGCGGACTATCGCCGGATCCTTCTGCAGCTCGAAGGGAAGGCGCATGCCCTGATGCGGTGTCACAATCACTTCAGCCGGGAACGCAGCCCTTTCCGGGCGGTGAGCGTCACGCTGGAGGATCCGGAGGGCTTCCCATGGGAAATCCAGTTTCATACGGAGCACACGTTCAGGTGCAAGGAGCACTACCACCACCTGTACAAGCAGGCGCAACGATGTGGATTCGGTGGCGCTCACCGGGACGAGATCTGGAAGCTGCTCGGGCCGGCGCGCGAGGCCTTCCAGGCATCAGCCGTCCCGCCGGGGGTGGAGGATATCGTGGACTGGGATCCGGATCCGGATCCGGTATTGACGGTTCCGCCGCGGCCCCAGCCCCAGGCGCCAGTTGCACGGGGCATGCCGTCCCCGCTTGCGGGGCTGGCCCGTCAGATCAGAAGCCAGGCTGAACGTCTGGAGGGTACGGTCTGGCCTGTGCTGCGGCAGGCGCTGGAGGACCACGGCGCGAAGTTGCGCAAGGACCGGGACGGTGACGACTGGCGCAGCTTCATCTTCAAGAAGGAGAAAAGCATTAAAGAGAAGCTGGCCCGGATACAGCGCGAGCAGGGTCTGCAAACACCGCAGGAGGCCGCCGGGCGGGTACGCGACGGGCTGCGCTACGAGGTACTGCTCGACCCGGAGGGCTTTGCCAGAGGCGCCCAGGGCATTCTCGCCCGTCTGGAGCAGGCCGGCATGACGGTCATGCGCGTGAACAACGGCTTTACCCGTGAGGGCACCGGCTATGCGGGCCTGAATGTGAACGTGCGCACCCGCGTCCAGGGCGAAGACGCCGACTGGGAAATCCAGTTCCACACCCCTGAGAGCCTGCGGGTCAAGCAGAAGAGTCACCGGACCTACGAAAAGCTGCGCCAGCTCTCGCCTGATGCGGAGTCGCGCGAGAAGCTGGAGAAGGAACTGCGCGAGGCGGCAGCGCGCGTGGCGCGCCCGCAGGACATCGGGACGATCGGGTCCTTCGATCACTATGCGGAACCCGCCACTGCCGGTGAAGGGCCCGCTGGCCCGATGAACCCGCCATACCGCGGCGCAGCCCCGGATCAGGCACGCAATCGCGGCCTGAACACCCCGCCGCAGCCGTCCGGGCCGCACCACGCCACGCGAAGCGCGCCTGCGGTAGCGCCGCGGGCCCAGGATTCCGGCCATGCGGTTCGCAGCAGCTGGCCCCCCCGCCCCCCTGCGCGCACCACACGTGTCCAGCCGCCTGCCCGCCCCCTGGCGGGTGCCTCGCCCGCCCAGGCGTCCGTCCGCCGATCCCTGAAGGAGTTCGATTCTGCTAGCCACTATCGCAGTCTTGGCGCGTTTCTGGCGGAAGCGGACGCGGAGATGGGGGTGGCCAGCGGACTGGGAAACAATTGCCTGCTCGACACAGTTCTTCAGTTCGTGCGCAACATCAGGCGACGGCCCGGGGTGGAAACGGAGCAGACGAGGGAACTCGAGGCGGCAGCGCAGGCATTGCGAAGCGTGCTGGATGAGCAGGGCCTGGCCGATGCGCGTGACTTCATCGACATGTACACGGCTGGGGCGAGACTCGCGCACAGCCTTGACATCCGCATCCAGACCATTGAGCTCGAGCAGCGCGGGCGGGTCACAGTGCATCCGGTTGTTGGTCAGCAAGGCCCGCTTGTGCATATCCTCCACACGCACATGCCGGGTCACTTTCAGCCATTGTGGCCGCGCCCACCACGATCATAAGCGATCTGGGCTTTGTCACGTTAGAGGGTTCTGTTGCAGTAAGGGTGTCGGGACGAGAAATGTCGATATGGTAAGTATTGCTTATGACACAAGGGAGTAAAACTGCTGGGAAGCAGACGACGGGTCTTTGCCCGCACATTTCATCTGTCCTTTCCTGATCATGTGGACCTCGATGCCGCCGAGAATGACCCTCGCACGGTGGAAGTTCTTGAATCCCAGCATCGGCCGGGTCCGGCGTTTGATAGCCCGATGGTCCTGTTCGACAATGTTGTTCAGGTACCTGATCTGACGGACCTTGATCGGCGTCTCGCGATCGGCATTTATCGCATCCAGTGCGGCCAGATTGGAGCCGCTTTTGTCGATGGTTACCGCATAGCCCGGCTTCGCTCGTTTGCGCGGTTCGCCCGTCTTCAGTCTTGCCTTGTAAGGCATGAAAGCTCGCTCGTCGGATAGATCACCGGACTCTTTCTACCCGACCCACGGCCGCCGCGCAAGCGGCCCTCTTGAACAAAGCCGGGTCAGTACAGCTTCGTCAGACACGCATTCTAGCGTCCCCGCACTTATGCGACAGAACCGGTCAATCTCAGTTCATGCCTTCGCTATCCAGTCAGCCACTTCGCGTTATGTGCCGGTGGCAGGAGTGAATCATGCCAACAATAACTTGGTCTTTAACGCAACCGGAACTTGCCCATGGTCCCCCCTGTTCGCGGGATGAGCCCTGCCACGTCAGCCTTCCAGACCTCTACGGAAGAAAGCGGCAATCCCAGCAATCCCACCAGCCGGCCCACTTCGAATCCATCTCCGCAGGCAAGTGCGCCTGGTGCCTTGACCGGTTTGTTACGACTGCCGCCTGGAATAACCCAGGATATTGCAGGGCGGATCGATCCTCGCAGCCGTATCGTGCTGGCAGGCACCAACCGACAGTTGCGCTCGCAACTCAGGGATGAGCGGCAAGCTGTAAGGATTATCGTCCGGGATGCGCCGCGCGTGAGAACGAATCAGGGGTTCGATGCCGTGTTGCAGCGCATCGGGGAACTTCCGGTGTATCTACGAGGTGAGGCGCTGGAGGCACTCGGCGACCGTATCTGGTCCTTGCCGCAAGCGGCCCAGGCAACGCAGTTCGACAGGGTGTTCGGCGCCATCGGGCAACTGCCTGACCAACACCGCCCCGCCCCGCTGGCCGCGCTCGGCCGCCAGATTGATGCCCTGCCGCAAGCGGCCCGGACCGCGCAGTTCGACAGAGTACTTAGCGCCATCGGGCAGCTGCCTGACCAACACCGCCCCGCCCCGCTGGCCGCGCTCGGCCGCCAGATTGATGCCCTGCCGCAAGCGGCCCGGACCGCGCAGTTCGACAGAGCACTTAGCGCCATCGGGCAACTGCCTGACCAACACCGCAGCGACCCGCTGGCCGCACTCGGTGACCGTATCTGGTCCCTGCCCCAGGCAGCCCGGATAGCGCAGTTCGACAGCGCGCTCGACGCCATCGGGCAGCTGCCTGCCCAACACCGCAGCGTCCCGCTGGCCGCACTCGGTCGCCAGATTCATGCCCTGCCGCAAGCGGCCCAGACAGCGCAGTTCGACAGAGTACTTAGCGCCATCGGGCAACTGCCTGACCAACACCGCAGCGACCCGCTGGCCGCACTCGGTCGCCAGATCCATGCCTTGCGGCAAGCAGGCCCGACAGCGCAGTTCGACAGTGTGCTCGACGCCATCGGGCAGCTGCCTGCTCAACACCGCAGCGACCCGCTGGCCGCACTCGGTGACCGTATCTGGTCCCTGCCCCAGGCAGCCCGGATAGCGCAGTTCGACAGCGCGCTCGGCGCCATCGGGCAGCTGCCTGCCCAACACCGCAGCGTCCCGCTGGCCGCACTCGGTCGCCAGATTCATGCCCTGCCGCAAGCGGCCCAGACAGCGCAGTTCGACAGAGTACTTAGCGCCATCGGGCAACTGCCTGACCAACACCGCAGCGACCCGCTGGCCGCACTCGGTCGCCAGATCGATGCCCTGCCGCAAGCGGCCCGGACAGCGCGGTTTGACAGCGTGTTCGGCGCCATCGGACAACTGCCTCCCGAACACCGCAGCGTCTCGCTGGCCGCATTGGGTGACGGAATCCCGGCCCTGCCTGAAGCGGCCCAGACAGAGCAGATCAACAACTTGCTCGACGCCATCAGGCAACTGCCTCCCGAACACCGCAGCGCCGTTCTGGCGGTGCTCGCTCGGGGGCGAATCGGTTAAGCGATCGCGCGGTTGGGCTTTGTCCGGATGGGGGTATTGCAAAGATGCTGCGGGTTGTGTAAAAGCGCAACATCATGAAGCCAGCTTGAATAATGCCATATAAAGCCAGACTAAAGACGGGTGAAGCGCGCAAGCGCAAGAAACCGGGGTACCGGGTGACGAACGCGCGGGCGTATAACCAGAGCCTGAGAAAGCGCGGCATGATCAGCCTGGCGAGGTTCAAAAAGCGCGATTTTTGCGTTACACAGACGAGCGGAATCAGCCTGCGTAAGAAAGCAGGAATAATAAGGAGTGCGGTTCAAATGGAGGCCGGCGACGACCTGCCGATATCAGGTTCGCTGAGGCTGGAGTGGGCCGAATCCGAGCAGCGTCAGCCAGTGATCGTGAGGCTTGCGGCTCATCAGTTCCCTCGGGCTCTTTCCAGTTCGCTCAGGGCATCGGCTGCGGGCAAAGCGGCGATGGTTGAAGACAAAGTGCAGCAGACCAAGCCAGGCCCGCCCGCCCTTCAGATGACGCCGGTTGGTCAGGTAGACGCGCAGTCGCGAGTTGAGATTTTCGACCAGCGAGCTGCTGCGTGGTGTGCTATGCAGCGCCCCGGATACGGCGGCGTAGACGCCGTGAAACGGGCGGCCGATGCGGGCTAGCAGGCGATTCCACCCTTGCCAGAACGCACTCGACGTTTCGGACTTGCGATGCAGCATGCAGACCTCGCGCACGAGATGGCGCGCCACGTTGTGCGTTCGTGCAATGGCGTCGAGTTTTGTGTCGAGCAGGCCCGCGAAAGCGAGCAGGCCGTCGCGCTGGTTCTGAAGGGCACGCCGGTATGCCCCTGTACGTGACAGGTCCCGTGCTTCACGTTGCTGCAGTTCGGCAACCACGAAATCGAACAGCCGTTGACGCGTCGCGAGGTCCGGCCCAGCCAGTGACAGGATGTCACGTTCGAGCCACTGAACCAGGGTGCGCAGGTCGGCAGCCAGCTCGTGCGCATGGGCTTCATTGCGCCGAAGCGTTTCCAGCGCGGCTTCGAGGAGGCTATCCTCACCACGTCGACGGGGATTGGCCAGACGCGCTTCGAGCTGCTCGCGCCCGGTGCGAGCGCCACTGGCGACACGATGCCAGAGCGTCGCTAGTGATTTACCCTGCTGGATGATGTGGAATACGTCGCCGTGACACGGCGTATCGGGCCAGGCCATTTTTTGCCCGGCACGCAGACCGGTTCCCGCATCGGCGATCGTGTGCTCAGGATCGAGGCCCTGTGCCTGCAGGTCCAGCAGATGGATGGCCCAGGTGTCGCCGTCGCGATGGGCTTCGGGGGCGAGCAGATAGCAATAGGTCGAGGCGACATCGATACCGGCGAGCACGGGTTGGGAACCCTGAAAGAGTTCGTCGTGCAGACCGACCCGGATGGGTGAGAGATCGATACCGGCGTTGATGGCGATGGCCTGCTTTGCGGCCCGCTGAAGAACGGTGTGAATCGTGCCCAGGCTGGTCGAGACGCCGAGCAGGTCGTGCATGAGTTCAAGGGTACTGCGAAACGAAACGTGGCCCACCATCGTGAGCGCCACGATGACCTGATCGAGCCATTGGCGGGTGACCGGCAGCATGAAAAGCACCTGATCTGCGTCGGCTGCCCGCGTGGTATCAAAGGCTTCATCCAGCGCTACACTGGCCGTGCCGATCTGTCGGTAGACCGTCGGGCGGCTCACGCCGTTACGCTCAGCCAGCACACTGATGGGTTCGGTGCGCGTGAGGGCCTGAAGTGCAATCGCTTTGCGTTTGTCGTCGCTCAGTCTGCCGACGCCAGATCGGGTGTTTTGAGTCATGGATGCCGCAGAGGAAAAATGGGGGCACCATTATCGCCTGGCACTCAAGGTGCCTCCCAATGTGTAACGCAGCTTTGAACCTCGCCCGCAAGCGCCTTTCGAAGAGCGGCAGCAGCTTGATGACCCAGCGGTACACCGTCGAATGATCCACCGCGATACCACGCTCGTCCATCATTTCCGCAAGATTGCGCAAACTCAGCGAATAGGCCACGTACCATCGCACGCACAGCAAAATCACTTCAAGCGGGTAGTGAAGGCGCTTCAGGACCTTGGCCAGGCCCGGCGCGAGTGTGGTTCGCGGTGTCTCCGTCTTCTTCATCGCACAGCTCAAAAATTCGCTACCCAATTTTAACGTGGGCCTTACTGCAACAGAACCACTGATCGCCCCTGCCAGCATTGCCTTCTCTCCTCTCTAACGTGACAAAGCCATCGAGACAATGCCATTGACGATTGCTCCCAACTTGATGACAACGCTCTGCAAAGCCTTGGAGATGCCGCAATGAAAATCGACAGGTCAGTAAGTCCAGGTGATGGCGGTGGCAATGAAAGGGTTGAGGAATCGGCGCCCGGGCGCTCCCTGGCGTCGCGGCCGGAATCTGCGGATCGAGGCGCCGGTGTAGCGCCTGACATGCTGTTGGCGCCGCTGGCCGTACGTCGTCAGGCGCGCAGGATGCAGCCTTATCCGGGTGCCCAGCGGCAGCGGGCATTCTCCTCCCGGCCGCATGGCGGGGAAGCGAACGCCGGGTATCCCTTGCGCGACTTGCACCGGCGCGAGAGGTCCGAAGAGGACAACGAGCGCAAGATGGCCCGCGGCCAGAGCCAGCCTAGCCCGTCGTCATGGCCTCAGGGCACGCACCACCGGTCAGGTTATCAGCATCGGCCGGTCCTGACGGGAAGCGGTGCGCAGGAGTCCCGGGCTCAGGCAGCAGGTCCATCGCGCAAGCGAACGGCGCGCGATCCGGGGGATGCGCTGGATGACAGGGAGCGTACAAGACCACGCATCGATCCGTATGAATCACAGCGCAGCAGCCCGTGTCTGGCGATACACCTGAAATATCGGGAACGCGACTTCAGCCGGCAGCTCGTTGAGCAACGGCACGAGCAGCAACGGCTGCTTTCCAGCGGCGGGCGGATTGATGGCGTTCGGATGGCGGCGGAGAACGTGCTGGCGCAGCGTAATGGCCACGGGCGCGCGCTGGTCTTTCTGCGCCCGGAGCACGCCGACGACAACGTGTACTTCCTGGATCGGTATCTGCAGAAACTGCCGAACGGGTTTGCAGGCTCCGGAAAAGTCCGTGCGGCTGTCGAACTGGCGGCGCACTATGTCGTGGACACCGACTGGTGCGAGGACCTGCCGGCTGCACATTACGCCCATCTTGCCAACAAGCTGAGCAAGCATGCTGACAGTGAAATCTGCCGGCTGGCGCTGGAACGTATCGCAGCGCACGTGCTGAGGCCGGACGCGGCGAACGGGCTCCGAGCCAAGGAGGCGGCCCTTCTGGGCAATGCGCTGTCCAAGGCGGCGCAACACGGGATGTGCTGCGAAGCGGTGGTGCGTCTTGTCGGGCATCTTCGAGCGGACCGCCAGATCGACAGGCTGAACGGGCAGGGCATCTCAACCCTGCTTAATGCCCTCTCGAAGTGGCCGCAGGAGGCAGCCGCGCGCGACGGTGCGCAGCCCCTGGCCAGGCGGGTCGCAAACGACGCGCGGCTGCGCCGGTCGATGAACGCACAGGAAGTGGCGATGGCGGTGAATGGGCTGTCAAAGTGGCCGGAGGCGCCCGAAGCGCGGGACGCGGTGCTGGCCCTGGCGCAACGGGTCGCCACCGACGAGGCGCTGTGCAGGGCGATGAACGCACAGGCAGTGGCGATGGTCGTGAATGGGCTGTCAAAGTGGCCGGAGGCGCCCGAAGCACGGGACGCGGTGCTGGCCCTGGCACAGCGGGTCGCTACCGACGAGGTGCTGCGCAGGGCGATGAACGCGCAGCATGTGGCCGAGGTCCTGAATGGGCTGTCAAAGTGGTCGGAGGCGCCCGAAGCGCGGGACGCGGTGCGGGTGCTGGCGCAACGGGTCGCCACCGACGAGGTGCTGCGCAGGGCAATGACCGCGCAGGCCGTGGCGATGGCGCTGCATGCGCTGTCCAGATGGCCGGAGGCGCCTGAAGCGCGGGCCGCGGTGCTGGCCCTGGCGCAGCGCGTCGCCACCGACAAGAAGCTGCGCAAGGAGATGAGCGCGCAGCATGTGGCCGAGGCCCTGAATGCGCTGTCGAAGTGGCCGGAGGCGCCCGAAGCGCGGGAGGCGGTGCTGGCCCTGGCGCAGCGGGTCGCCACCGACGATGCGCTGTGCAGGTCGATGAACGCGCAGGCCGTGGCGATGGCCGTGAATGGGCTGTCAAAGTGGCCGGAGGAGCCTGAAGCGCGGGAGGCGGTGCTGGCCCTGGCGCAACGGGTCGCCACCGACAAGAAGCTGCGCGATTTGATGACCGCACAGGCCGTGGCGATGGCCGCGAATGGGCTGTCAAAGTGGCCGGAGGAGCCTGAAGCGCGGGAGGTGGTGCTGGCCCTGGCGCAACGGATCGCCACCGACCAGGTGCTGTGCACGTCGATGAACGCACAGGACGTGGCGATGGCCGGGAATGGGCTGTCAAAGTGGCCGGAGGCGCCCGATGCGTGGGCCGCGGTGCGGGTGCTGGCGCAGCGCGTCGCCACCGACGAGGTGCTGCGCCAGGCGATGAGCGAGCAGCATGTGGCCGAGGTCCTGAATGCGCTGTCAAAGTGGCCGGAGGCGCCCGATGCGTGGGCCGCGGTGCGGGTGCTGGCGCAGCGCGTCGCCACCGACGAGGCGCTGTGCCAGTCGTTGAACCCACAGGAAGTGGCGCTGGCGGTGAATGGGCTGTCAAAGTGGCCGGAGGCGCCCGAAGCGCGGGACGCGGTGCTGGCCCTGGCGCAGCGGGTCGTCACCGAGGAGACGCTGTGCCGGTCGTTGAACCCACAGGACGTGGCGATGGCCGGGAATGGGCTGTCAAAGTGGCCGGAGGCGCCCGAAGCGCGGGCCGCGGTGCGGGTGCTGGCGCAGCGGGTCGTCACCGAGGAGGCGCTGTGCCAGTCGTTGAACCCACAGGAGGTGGCGCTGGCGCTGAATGCGCTGTCCACATGGCCGCAGGAGACCGGTCTGCGGGAGGCGGCCAGGCTGCTGGCGGCACGCCTGGGCCGGCCTCCGCTCGCGTGGAATGCGTTCGGTTTCGGCCATCTCGCGCAGATTGCCAACGCACTGGCGCGGCCGGGTGGGGACGAAGACGGGGACGCCGGGCTCGCACGCAGTGTACTGATGGGGGTCGCGGTGCACCTGGCGCCGCGCCCGGAACGCTTCGACAGCGCCGATGGCCGCAGCGTGGGTGTGCTGCTCAAGGCGTTCGCCCAGCTGCGGATGCACGACGCGCTGCGGCCGCTTGGCGCGGCAGCGCTGGAACGTGTCCGGGCGCTGTGCGGTGCCGGGGGCCTGCGCGATGAACCGCTGGAAAGCGTAGGCAACCTGTGCATGGGGCTGCTGCCGCTGGCGCGCAGCGCGCAGCTGAAGCGCCACCGGGTGGGCGCGCTGCAGACCTTCGAGGCGCTGCACCCGGTCGTGGCACGCAAGATCGACGCGTATCTGCGCCAGGCCCGCGGGGGGGCGGGCGCCCGTGCCGGGCTGCGCCTGAAGGATGGCGACGAAGCGTGCGGTACGCGCTGTGCGGCCCTGTCACTGTATCAGGTGCTCAAGGCATACAGTCTGGTGGCCCGCCAGTGGAAGGTGAGCTACATCGGCGGCGGGCACGAGCTGGTGAAGGCGCGACGGGAGACCCTGAAGCAGTGGGTGCGACAGACGCTGGACAGGACGCGCGAGCTCATCGAGGCGGACCTGCAGGAAATGAGCTGGAACCTGATTGCGCAGATCGAGGCGGATGAGGCGATCCTGGACGCACTGGATCTGCGGCTGGCCAGCGAGGCGCATCTGGCGGACCTCACGGGGCGTTACCCCCCTCGCCGGTTCGATCTGGCAGCGTGCCACGCGAGCCTGCGCACAGCGGCGGGAAACGTGGAGCGACCCGGACCGGGTGTGGGCGACACCCGGCATGTGACGGTCGACCTGCAGGGACGGGAGCTGGAGCCCGCCGCGTCGTCCGGCGGGGAGCGGCGTGACTACTCCTTTTATGCCCGTCTGACGGGCGAGCCCCTGGTGGAGGTGCGGCTGCCGGGCGCGTTAAGCGGCTTCATGCTGGCGCGCACGTTCCAGTATAACGGCGAGCCCTGGCGCTTCGACATGTTCGGCGGCAGCCGCCTGACACGGGGGCGGCAGACGTCAGCCCGGGACCTCGCCGAGGGCCGCAGCGCGTCGGCTTCGGTGCTGCCGGCGGTGCGGTATGCCGACAGCGTCCCCGGCAGCGCCTTCATGGAGCTGGCACAGAAGCTGGCGCCGCAGCGCGAGGACTGGTCGCGCATGCAACGGGCGCTCATGGAGATGGTGCCGCATGACCATGTGGTGGAGGGCACGTTGCGGCTGGGCTGGTTTGAGGACGTGTCCGGGGCGCAGCACCCGTTCAGGCTGCAGGGGCCGCAGGGCGAGCGCATCGCGCTGTGTCCGAATGACGGCTGCGGGTTTCTGGGATGGGATGTGGCGATGCGCATTCCGGTGGTGCGCGACCATATCGAGGCATGGCAGGCAGTCCGGCAGGAACGGGGCAGCGAGGCACAGCGCAAGCTGGTGGAGGGCCAGGAGCCCGGGTTCAACGCGATGCCGCCGCAGGCGCTGATGCATTTCCCGCGGGACGAGGCGGCGCTGGGGGAAGCGCGCGAGGCGATGCAGCGCAGGCTGGACGGGTTGGACAGGCAGGTATCGCCGGAGGTGGGCCGCCTGACGCTGTACCAGCTGGCCGTCAGCGGGGGTTATCAGGGGCGGCGCATCCGCGCGGTGCCCTCGGCTGACGACAGGCTGTACCTGCCGTCGATTCCCCTGCCGGGCTTCGAGGAATTGCAGGGCGATGTGCTGGTGGGCAAGCCGCCCTACGACAAGGAGAACCTGTTGCCCATTGGGGCCGCGCAGGTCGTTACGCCCGGCCAGGGGGACGTGACGGCCCGGTTTCTGGAGCAGTGCTTCGCCATCCAGTACAGCTATACGGGATTCAATGAGGATTCGGCGGAGGGCGCCGAGATGCTGCACAGCAAGGGCATGCTGATCATTGTGCCGCCGGAATACTGGCCCAAGGAGCATGCGGGGCTGCACCTGGCCTGTTCGCGGGAGGACCTGAAGACGCTGTCGCGCTGGACGGGCGGGCGCGGGCGCGAGCGCGACGCGCTGCCGCGGCAGATGCTCAGCACGGGCAGCCTGCGGGTCAAGGACGTGCTGCTGCCGGGGCGGCTTGGGGCGCTGCCGATTGCGGAGCTGCGCAAGCGGAACATGGACACGGACGGGGACGATGCGTTCGTCTATGCGGGCTATCCGGCGCTGGCGGCCCACATCCGTCGCGTCATGGAGGCGCGCCAGGCGCGGCGGGGCGAGGAGCGCTCGTTCAAGCCGCCGAAGACGGCCCATCCGGCTCTCGATGAGCAGGGCCGCTACCACGCAGGACGGGCACGCGAAATCCTGGCCGAGCAGCGCGGGGGGGCGCTGCTGGGGAAAGCCGCCACGCTGGCGATGCGCTTTCTTGCGCAACCGGACGAGCAGCGCGAGGCCATGGCGCGACGCATGATGTTCGGCACCTACGACGGGGTGGAGCGCGAGCTGCGCAACGGGCTGCGCAAGCGGTTGCGGGGGGACGGGGATGCACCAGCGCTGGAGTGGTTGCAGGCGCAGGCAGGTGAGGCGATGGAGCGGGCCCATGAGCCGGAAGCGCACGAGGCGGCGAAACTGCTGTACGAGCTGGGCATGCAGCTGGGCGGCGACAGCGTTCAGGCACCGCCGCTTGCGCCGGCGCTGGCGCAGTGGTTCCCGGCACTGGCGAGCGCCTACGGGCAGGCGCACGACACGGCCGGGCGTGTGCACGCGGTGCTGGACAACTATCCGGTGTGCCGGCTCTCGCGTACGGCGTTCCCCGGCGGGCAGCCGGGGCTGGTGCCGGGCGAGCCGGAGCTGTCCATGCGCAATCTTTTTACGATAGCGATCAAGGTGGGCACGGACGCGCTGAAGTCGGACACGGGCACCGATCTGTTTACGGGTGTCATCGAGTGCTGCGAACGGGTGGAAAGCCTCTACCCGGAGCGTCTGCGGCGGGTCCCGTACAGCAAGCAGACGGCGGCAGAAATACGCGATGGGCGTTTCGATCCACAGTGGGCGCAGACGGTGCTGCCGCACATGCCCACGATGGCAGCGGGGGTCATGCAGGACGCGGTCCACGCGCTGCAGCAGGCAAAGCTGCTCAGCGTACCGGCTACGCCGGCCGAACGGGCGCAAGAGGTTTCCCCGCAGGCGCTGCAGCGGCAGGCGCAGGCGTTGCATGAGCGCGCCCGCCAGGCCGAGCCGCAGATCACGCCGCTGCTGAAGGACATCCTGGGCCATGGCGGGGTGCCGGGGCGTGAAGGGGGGCGGCCGCATCTGGCGGGCGAACAGAAAAAGCTGAAGTCGCCGCTCTCGCTACAGGACAAGCTGGCCCGGCTGATTGGCGGCATGCCGCCGCTGGATCTGGCCCAGGCCAGCGCGCGGGTCAACGATGCGCTGCGCTACAGTGTGGTGCTGTCCCCGGATACGTTTATGGCGGACTATCGCCGGATCCTTCTGCAGCTCGAAGGGAAGGCGCATGCCCTGATGCGGTGTCACAATCACTTCAGCCGGGAACGCAGCCCTTTCCGGGCGGTGAGCGTCACGCTGGAGGATCCGGAGGGCTTCCCATGGGAAATCCAGTTTCATACGGAGCACACGTTCAGGTGCAAGGAGCACTACCACCACCTGTACAAGCAGGCGCAACGATGTGGATTCGGTGGCGCTCACCGGGACGAGATCTGGAAGCTGCTCGGGCCGGCGCGCGAGGCCTTCCAGGCATCAGCCGTCCCGCCGGGGGTGGAGGATATCGTGGACTGGGATCCGGATCCGGATCCGGTATTGACGGTTCCGCCGCGGCCCCAGCCCCAGGCGCCAGTTGCACGGGGCATGCCGTCCCCGCTTGCGGGGCTGGCCCGTCAGATCAGAAGCCAGGCTGAACGTCTGGAGGGTACGGTCTGGCCTGTGCTGCGGCAGGCGCTGGAGGACCACGGCGCGAAGTTGCGCAAGGACCGGGACGGTGACGACTGGCGCAGCTTCATCTTCAAGAAGGAGAAAAGCATTAAAGAGAAGCTGGCCCGGATACAGCGCGAGCAGGGTCTGCAAACACCGCAGGAGGCCGCCGGGCGGGTACGCGACGGGCTGCGCTACGAGGTACTGCTCGACCCGGAGGGCTTTGCCAGAGGCGCCCAGGGCATTCTCGCCCGTCTGGAGCAGGCCGGCATGACGGTCATGCGCGTGAACAACGGCTTTACCCGTGAGGGCACCGGCTATGCGGGCCTGAATGTGAACGTGCGCACCCGCGTCCAGGGCGAAGACGCCGACTGGGAAATCCAGTTCCACACCCCTGAGAGCCTGCGGGTCAAGCAGAAGAGTCACCGGACCTACGAAAAGCTGCGCCAGCTCTCGCCTGATGCGGAGTCGCGCGAGAAGCTGGAGAAGGAACTGCGCGAGGCGGCAGCGCGCGTGGCGCGCCCGCAGGACATCGGGACGATCGGGTCCTTCGATCACTATGCGGAACCCGCCACTGCCGGTGAAGGGCCCGCTGGCCCGATGAACCCGCCATACCGCGGCGCAGCCCCGGATCAGGCACGCAATCGCGGCCTGAACACCCCGCCGCAGCCGTCCGGGCCGCACCACGCCACGCGAAGCGCGCCTGCGGTAGCGCCGCGGGCCCAGGATTCCGGCCATGCGGTTCGCAGCAGCTGGCCCCCCCGCCCCCCTGCGCGCACCACACGTGTCCAGCCGCCTGCCCGCCCCCTGGCGGGTGCCTCGCCCGCCCAGGCGTCCGTCCGCCGATCCCTGAAGGAGTTCGATTCTGCTAGCCACTATCGCAGTCTTGGCGCGTTTCTGGCGGAAGCGGACGCGGAGATGGGGGTGGCCAGCGGACTGGGAAACAATTGCCTGCTCGACACAGTTCTTCAGTTCGTGTGCAACATCAGGCGACGGCCCGGGGTGGAAACGGAGCAGACGAGGGAACTCGAGGTGGCAGCGCAGGCATTGCGAAGCGTGCTGGATGAGCAGGGCCTGGCCGATGCGCGTGACTTCATCGACATGTACACGGCTGGGGCGAGACTCGCGCACAGCCTTGACATCCGCATCCAGACCATTGAGCTCGAGCAGCGCGGGCGGGTCACAGTGCATCCGGTTGTTGGTCAGCAAGGCCCGCTTGTGCATATCCTCCACACGCACATGCCGGGTCACTTTCAGCCATTGTGGCCGCGCCCACCACGATCATAAGCGATCTGGGCGTGGTTCAAAAAGCGCGATTTTTGCGTTACACAGACGAGCGGAAGCAGCCTGCGTAAGAAAGCAGGAATAATAAGGATTGCGGTTCAAATGGAGGCCGGCGACGACCTGCCGATATCAGGTTCGCTGAGGCTGGAGTGGGCCGAATCCGAGCAGCGTCAGCCAGTGATCGTGAGGCTTGCGGCTCATCAGTTCCCTCGGGCTCTTTCCAGTTCGCTCAGGGCATCGGCTGCGGGCAAAGCGGCGATGGTTGAAGACAAACTGCAGCAGACCAAGCCAGGCCCGCCCGCCCTTCAGATGACGCCGGTTGGTCAGGTAGACGCGCAGTCGCGAGTTGAGATTTTCGACCAGCGAGCTGCTGCGTGGTGTGCTATGCAGCGCCCCGGATACGGCGGCGTAGACGCCGTGAAACGGGCGGCCGATGCGGGCTAGCAGGCGATTCCACCCTTGCCAGAACGCACTCGACGTTTCGGACTTGCGATGCAGCATGCAGACCTCGCGCACGAGATGGCGCGCCACGTTGTGCGTTCGTGCAATGGCGTCGAGTTTTGTGTCGAGCAGGCCCGCGAAAGCGAGCAGGCCGTCGCGCTGGTTCTGAAGGGCACGCCGGTATGCCCCTGTACGTGACAGGTCCCGTGCTTCACGTTGCTGCAGTTCGGCAACCACGAAATCGAACAGCCGTTGACGCGTCGCGAGGTCCGGCCCAGCCAGTGACAGGATGTCACGTTCGAGCCACTGAACCAGGGTGCGCAGGTCGGCAGCCAGCTCGTGCGCATGGGCTTCATTGCGCCGAAGCGTTTCCAGCGCGGCTTCGAGGAGGCTATCCTCACCACGTCGACGGGGATTGGCCAGACGCGCTTCGAGCTGCTCGCGCCCGGTGCGAGCGCCACTGGCGACACGATGCCAGAGCGTCGCTAGTGATTTACCCTGCTGGATGATGTGGAATACGTCGCCGTGACACGGCGTATCGGGCCAGGCCATTTTTTGCCCGGCACGCAGACCGGTTCCCGCATCGGCGATCGTGTGCTCAGGATCGAGGCCCTGTGCCTGCAGGTCCAGCAGATGGATGGCCCAGGTGTCGCCGTCGCGATGGGCTTCGGGGGCGAGCAGATAGCAATAGGTCGAGGCGACATCGATACCGGCGAGCACGGGTTGGGAACCCTGAAAGAGTTCGTCGTGCAGACCGACCCGGATGGGTGAGAGATCGATACCGGCGTTGATGGCGATGGCCTGCTTTGCGGCCCGCTGAAGAACGGTGTGAATCGTGCCCAGGCTGGTCGAGACGCCGAGCAGGTCGTGCATGAGTTCAAGGGTACTGCGAAACGAAACGTGAGTTAAAGTCAAATCTGGTGTATGCGGTCTCGGCGTAATCAGGCGGCTAGCGATTGCTGAGCCGGTGTGCTGTCGGTCACCGGTTCTCCATCCTTGAACGTCATCCCGTCAAGCATCGAAGTGAGCTTTTCCGGGGCGCGGATGCGCCGCCACGATTCTTCGGCCGACTCGATCAGCTTGAACGCCAGCCCGAGGAACGTCGCGCGCGATACACAGTTGCGCGTGCGTTTCGTGCGATGGCGCACCGTCGCAAAGGTCGATTCAATCGGGTTCGTGGTGCGCAGATGCTGCCAGTGTTCAGCCGGGAAATCGTAAAACGCGAGCAGCTCGTCACGATCTTCCGTCAGCTTTTCGGCGACCTTCGGGTACTTTGCCGAGTACGCGTCGACGAAGTGATTGAATGCGGCCAGTGCATCAGCGCGCGTGGCCGCCATCCAGATGTCCTGCATCGCCTTCTTGCCTCGAGCCTGCTGCGATTTCGGCAGCGCATTGAGCACGTTACCCATCTTGTGAAACCAGCAGCGCTGATGCTTCGTCTGCGGGAACACTTCCTCCATCGCGGCCCAGAATCCCATCGCGCCATCGCCGCAGGCCAGCAGTGGCCCCGACGGCAGGCCGCGCTTCTTCAGATCGAGCAGCAGTTCGCTCCACGATGCCTTCGATTCCCGGTAGCCGTCACCGATGGCCACACGTTCCTTCGTCCCGTCCGGTTTGACGCCAATGATCACCAGCAGGCACTGGCCGTCGGAATCGTCGCTGCGCACACCGGTGTGAATGCCGTCGGCCCACCAGTAGACCCAGCGCGCCGACGACAGCTCACGCCGATTCCACTGCTCATGCTCATCGGCCCATTGGGCCTTCAGCCGGCTCACGACGTTCGGCGACATGCCGCTGACCTGGCCGCCCAGCATGATGCCCATAGCTTCGCTCATGTCGCCCGTCGAGATGCCTCGCAGGTACAGCCACGGCAGCGCTGCCGACACGCGCGCGGACTTGCGCACGTACGGCGGCACGATCGTCGAATTGAACCGGATGCCCGAGCCCGAACGATCCCGCACCTTCGGCACCTGAACCGTCACCGGACCGATCGCTGTGACGACCTCGCGCTCGGGCAGGTAGCCGTTGCGCACCACGGCACGCCGGCCGTCGATCGACTTCACGTTGCTGTACTGTTCGAGCATGGTCGCCAGTTCCACCTCGACTGCCTGCTGAATGATCTGCCGCGCGCCTTGCTGGATCAGCTCATCTAGCACGCTTTTCGTTTGCGCTTTACTGCTGTTCGATTCTTGCGTAATCTTCTTCATGGTGGTCGGGTCCGGCCTTCTCGGGTTCGCTGGTTGTGCCTTTGACAAGCAACATTCTCGCTAGACCGCCACCGCCTTCTCAAATTCCCGCCGCTCCCGCTGTACACCAGATTCGACAATAGCTCACGAAACGTGGCCCACCATCGTGAGCGCCACGATGACCTGATCGAGCCATTGGCGGGTGACCGGCAGCATGAAAAGCACCTGATCTGCGTCGGCTGCCCGCGTGGTATCAAAGGCTTCATCCAGCGCTACACTGGCCGTGCCGATCTGTCGGTAGACCGTCGGGCGGCTCACGCCGTTACGCTCAGCCAGCACACTGATGGGTTCGGTGCGCGTGAGGGCCTGAAGTGCAATCGCTTTGCGTTTGTCGTCGCTCAGTCTGCCGACGCCAGATCGGGTGTTTTGAGTCATGGATGCCGCAGAGGAAAAATGGGGGCACCATTATCGCCTGGCACTCAAGGTGCCTCCCAATGTGTAACGCAGCTTTGAACCTCGCCCGCCGATTCCACTGCTCATGCTCATCGGCCCATTGGGCCTTCAGCCGGCTCACGACGTTCGGCGACATGCCGCTGACCTGGCCGCCCAGCATGATGCCCATGGCTTCGCTCATGTCGCCCGTCGAGATGCCTCGCAGGTACAGCCACGGCAGCGCTGCCGACACGCGCGCGGACTTGCGCACGTACGGCGGCACGATCGTCGAATTGAACCGGATGCCCGAGCCCGAACGATCCCGCACCTTCGGCACCTGAACCGTCACCGGACCGATCGCTGTGACGACCTCGCGCTCGGGCAGGTAGCCGTTGCGCACCACGGCACGCCGGCCGTCGATCGACTTCACGTTGCTGTACTGTTCGAGCATGGTCGCCAGTTCCACCTCGACTGCCTGCTGAATGATCTGCCGCGCGCCTTGCTGGATCAGCTCATCTAGCACGCTTTTCGTTTGCGCTTTACTGCTGTTCGCTTCTTGCGTAATCTTCTTCATGGTGGTCGGGTCCGGCCTTCTCGGGTTCGCTGGTTGTGCCTTTGACAAGCAACATTCTCGCTAGACCGCCACCGCCTTCTCAAATTCCCGCCGCTCCCGCTGTACACCAGATTCGACAATAGCTCCGGGCGACACGGTCATCTGCAAACAGCGGGGGCGCAAGAGGATGACCCAATCAGAACCATGGCTTCGCACCAGTCGCAATACTGGGCTCGGTCCCCTCGCACCACCTTTAACCAAAGCAGCGGTCTATCTCAAATGGCTTGTGCTCCCGAAGCATGTGATAGCAGGCGCGCGCCAGTTTGTGCGCCAGCGCCTTGATCGCGACAATCCTGTTTCGTGTGTGTTTCTTGCGCTCGTAAAAGCGCCGGGCTTGTGGACATGAACGAATGGCGAAGTTGGCGGCCTCGACAAATGCCCACGCCAGATACTTGTTGCCGTTCTTCGTATTGCCTTCGCCTTTCTTCCTGCTGTTGCTTTCACGCCGGCTATCCACGCAGCGGCAGTACGAACTGAAATTGCCAACCCTGGTGAAGCGCGAGATGGTTCCGGTCTCCAGCATGATGGTGGTAGCGAGAACCGGACCAATACCCGGCACTGAGTTCAGTAATGCATAATCCGGGTCCAACTTCACCTGTTCCATGAGTCGCTTCTCGATGACCCGAATCTCCTTCTGCAAGGTCAGCATGATCGTCAGATTGGCTTGCATCGCAAGCGTCACATCGGGAGCAAAACCAAATTCGTTGACCTGCGCCTCATCCAGTTGCTTGACCCGCTCACTCTCGATCTGTCCACCACTATGACGTGCGAACAGGTTTTCAATCGCGAGGATCTGCGCCGTACGGCACTGAACCAGTTGCATCCGTTTGCGCGCAAGGTCGCGCAGCGGACGTTGCTCCACCGGATAGATGTACCCTTCGGGCAAAAGCCCGAGACGAAGCAGTTGCGCGAGATGGATCGCATCGGTGAAGTCACCGCTGTATTTCAGGCCATCATACTGCCGGATCGCTGCAGGGTTGGCCAGATGCACCCGGTAGCCGTCGCTCATCAACTCATCCACAACCCAGTACCAGTTGAACGTTGCTTCAATAACCACTCCCACGAGATCTGCACGGTGGGGTGCCAGTGCTGCGCGAATCTGGACGGGATCGTTCGGTAACCTCCGCTGGTAGAGAACACGGTCAGTTTCGTCGCTGACCACAACCACGCTGTTATTCGAGTGCAGGTCGATTCCGCTAAACTTGTCCATGCCGGCCTCCTGTGGTCAAGTGGGTCTCGCAACCTCAACTCTACGCCCGCCGCTTCACCACAACGGCGTGGGGCCGGCTATATGATTATCAGATCCCATCGGTCTGCCAGCGCCGCATGATCCGGTAGACGCGCGTGTAATTGATTTCAGGCAGGCCCTTTGCATTGTTTTCGATCGGCAGCATCTTCCACTGACAGCCGATATAGAGCGCCTTCAGGGCGTAGTTGAACATCTTGTGCAACGGTAGCGTGGGGGGGCGGTCCACGTCGGCCGCGGCCCAGGTGAGGCCAGACAAACTGCTCGAACTGCTCGACGCTCAATTTCGTGGGAATCGCCTGCCAGCATGGGTTTGTAGCCATTTTCAATCCCCAAACCCTTGACTTTAATCGATCCGTCCGCGACGAGCCCGCAACCCACTCCTGATGCGGCTCGCAGACAAATTCGGGCGCCTCGAAAAACCCGCAACCACTTGAACGTGACAATGCCTTTCTGAACCAATTCAAGTTGCCTTCGCTATCCTCGTCAACCCTTCGCATCTCTAGGGTCTTAGAGTCTCCCTGCCCTTACTATCAACGCGCGAGTGGAAATATCTTTACCGGGCAGTGGACAAGGCGGGCGACACGGTCGAATTCCTGCTCAGGGCCAGGCGGGACAAGGTCGCTGCCCGGCGGTTCTTTGAAAAGGCGATCGCCCATAATGGTACGCCAGAGACCGTGACCATCGACAAAAGCGGCTCCAATCTGGCCGCACTGGATGCGGTGAATGCCGATCGCGAGACGCCGATCAAGGTCCGTCAGATCAAGTACCTGAACAACATTGTCGAACAGGACCATCGGGCTATCAAACGCCGGACCCGGCCGATGCTGGGATTCAAGAACTTCCACCGTGCGAGGGTCATTCTCGGCGGCATCGAGGTCACAGAACCACATTGACCGCCAACGTGACAACGCTCTGCCAAGCCTTGCGGATGCCGCAATGAAAACCGACAGGCCAACAAGTCCATATAGTCCATATGATGCCGGTGCCAATGAAAGGCTTGAGGAGTCGGCACCCAGGCGATCCGGGGCGGGGCGAAGGGGGGGCGCGGATCGGCACACAGGTGCGGCCGTTGACATGCGGCTGGCGCCGCTGGCCGTACGTCGTCAGGCGCGCAGGATGCAGCCTTATCCGGGTGCCCAGCGGCAGCGGGCATTCTCCTCCCGGCCGCATGGCGGGGAAGCGAACGCCGGGTATCCCTTGCGCGACTTGCACCGGCGCGAGAGGTCCGAAGAGGACAACGAGCGCAAGATGGCCCGCGGCCAGAGCCAGCCTGGCCCGTCGTCATGGCCTCAGGGCACGCACCACCGGTCAGGTTATCAGCATCGGCCGGTCCTGACGGGAAGCGGTGCGCAGGAGTCCCGGGCTCAGGCAGCAGGTCCATCGCGCAAGCGAACGGCGCGCGATCCGGGGGATGCGCTGGATGACAGGGAGCGTACAAGACCACGCATCGATCCGTATGAATCACAGCGCAGCAGCCCGTGTCTGGCGATACACCTGAAATATCGGGAACGCGACTTCAGCCGGCAGCTCGTTGAGCAACGGCACGAGCAGCAACGGCTGCTTTCCAGCGGCGGGCGGATTGATGGCGTTCGGATGGCGGCGGAGAACGTGCTGGCGCAGCGTAATGGCCACGGGCGCGCGCTGGTCTTTCTGCGCCCGGAGCACGCCGACGACAACGTGTACTTCCTGGATCGGTATCTGCAGAAACTGCCGAACGGGTTTGCAGGCTCCGGAAAAGTCCGTGCGGCTGTCGAACTGGCGGCGCACTATGTCGTGGACACCGACTGGTGCGAGGACCTGCCGGCTGCACATTACGCCCATCTTGCCAACAAGCTGAGCAAGCATGCTGACAGTGAAATCTGCCGGCTGGCGCTGGAACGTATCGCAGCGCACGTGCTGAGGCCGGACGCGGCGAACGGGCTCCGAGCCAAGGAGGCGGCCCTTCTGGGCAATGCGCTGTCCAAGGCGGCGCAACACGGGATGTGCTGCGAAGCGGTGGTGCGTCTTGTCGGGCATCTTCGAGCGGACCGCCAGATCGACAGGCTGAACGGGCAGGGCATCTCAACCCTGCTTAATGCCCTCTCGAAGTGGCCGCAGGAGGCAGCCGCGCGCGACGGTGCGCAGCCCCTGGCCAGGCGGGTCGCAAACGACGCGCGGCTGCGCCGGTCGATGAACGCACGGGCAGTGGCGATGGCCGTGAATGGGCTGTCAAAGTGGCCGGAGGCGCCCGAAGCGCGGGATGCGGTGCTGGCCTTGGCGCAACGGGTCGCCACCGACGAGGCGCTGTGCAGGGCGATGAACGCACAGGACGTGGCCCAGCTCCTGAATGGGCTGTCAAAGTGGCCGGAGGCGCCCGAAGCGCGGGATGCGGTGCTGGCCTTGGCGCAACGGGTCGCCACCGACGAGGCGCTGTGCAGGGCGATGAACGCACAGGACGTGGCCCAGCTCCTGAATGGGCTGTCAAAGTGGCCGGAGGAGCCCGAAGCACGGGACGCGGTGCGGGTGCTGGCGCAACGGGTCGCCACCGACGAGGCGCTATGCCGGTTGTTGAACCCACAGGAAGTGGCGATGGTCGTGAATGCGCTGTCAAAGTGGCCGGAGGAGCCCGACGCGTGGGACGCGGTGCGGGTGCTGGCGCAGCGGGTCGCCACCGACGAGGGGCTGCGCCAGTCGTTGAGCGCGCGGGATGTGGCCGAGGCCCTGAATGCGCTGTCAAAGTGGCCGGAGGAGCCCGATGCGTGGAACGCGGTGCGGGTGCTGGCGCAACGGGTCGCCACCGATAAGGCACTGCGCAGGGCAATGACCGCGCAGGCAGTGGCGATGGCGCTGAATGGGCTGTCAAAGTGGCCGGAGGAGCCCGAAGCGCGGGATGCGGTGCTGGCCCTGGCGCAGCGCGTCGCCACCGACGAGGTGCTGCGCCAGGCGATGAGCGCGCAGCATGTGGCCGAGGTCCTGAATGCGCTGTCAAAGTGGCCGGAGGCGCCCGATGCGCGGGACGCGGTGCGGGTGCTGGCGCAACGGGTCGCCACCGACGGCGAGGTGCTATGCATGGAGATGACCGCACAGGAAGTGGCGATGGCGCTGAATGGGCTGTCCAGATGGCCGGACGAGCCCGATGCGTGGACCGCGGTGCTGGCCCTGGCGCAACGCGTCGCCACCGACGAGGTGCTGCGCAGGGCAATGACCGCGCAGGCCGTGGCGATGGCGCTGCATGCGCTGTCCAGATGGCCGGAGGCGCCTGAAGCGCGGGCCGCGGTGCTGGCCCTGGCGCAGCGGGTCGTCACCGAGGAGGCGCTGTGCCAGTAGATGAGCGTTGAACCCACAGGCCGTGGCGATGGTGCTGCATGCGCTGTCCACATGGCCGCAGGAGACCGGCCTGCGGGAGGCGGCCAGGCTGCTGGCGGCACGCCTGGGCCGGCCTCCGCTCGCGTGGAATGCGTTCGGTTTCGGCCATCTCGCGCAGATTGCCAACGCACTGGCGCGGCCGGGTGGGGACGAAGACGGGGACGCCGGGCTCGCACGCAGTGTACTGATGGGGGTCGCGGTGCACCTGGCGCCGCGCCCGGAACGCTTCGACAGCGCCGATGGCCGCAGCGTGGGTGTGCTGCTCAAGGCGTTCGCCCAGCTGCGGATGCACGACGCGCTGCGGCCGCTTGGCGCGGCAGCGCTGGAACGTGTCCGGGCGCTGTGCGGTGCCGGGGGCCTGCGCGATGAACCGCTGGAAAGCGTAGGCAACCTGTGCATGGGGCTGCTGCCGCTGGCGCGCAGCGCGCAGCTGAAGCGCCACCGGGTGGGCGCGCTGCAGACCTTCGAGGCGCTGCACCCGGTCGTGGCACGCAAGATCGACGCGTATCTGCGCCAGGCCCGCGGGGGGGCGGGCGCCCGTGCCGGGCTGCGCCTGAAGGATGGCGACGAAGCGTGCGGTACGCGCTGTGCGGCCCTGTCACTGTATCAGGTGCTCAAGGCATACAGTCTGGTGGCCCGCCAGTGGAAGGTGAGCTACATCGGCGGCGGGCACGAGCTGGTGAAGGCGCGACGGGAGACCCTGAAGCAGTGGGTGCGACAGACGCTGGACAGGACGCGCGAGCTCATCGAGGCGGACCTGCAGGAAATGAGCTGGAACCTGATTGCGCAGATCGAGGCGGATGAGGCGATCCTGGACGCACTGGATCTGCGGCTGGCCAGCGAGGCGCATCTGGCGGACCTCACGGGGCGTTACCCCCCTCGCCGGTTCGATCTGGCAGCGTGCCACGCGAGCCTGCGCACAGCGGCGGGAAACGTGGAGCGACCCGGACCGGGTGTGGGCGACACCCGGCATGTGACGGTCGACCTGCAGGGACGGGAGCTGGAGCCCGCCGCGTCGTCCGGCGGGGAGCGGCGTGACTACTCCTTTTATGCCCGTCTGACGGGCGAGCCCCTGGTGGAGGTGCGGCTGCCGGGCGCGTTAAGCGGCTTCATGCTGGCGCGCACGTTCCAGTATAACGGCGAGCCCTGGCGCTTCGACATGTTCGGCGGCAGCCGCCTGACACGGGGGCGGCAGACGTCAGCCCGGGACCTCGCCGAGGGCCGCAGCGCGTCGGCTTCGGTGCTGCCGGCGGTGCGGTATGCCGACAGCGTCCCCGGCAGCGCCTTCATGGAGCTGGCACAGAAGCTGGCGCCGCAGCGCGAGGACTGGTCGCGCATGCAACGGGCGCTCATGGAGATGGTGCCGCATGACCATGTGGTGGAGGGCACGTTGCAGCTGGGCTGGTTTGAGGACGTGTCCGGGGCGCAGCACCCGTTCAGGCTGCAGGGGCCGCAGGGCGAGCGCATCGCGCTGTGTCCGAATGACGGCTGCGGGTTTCTGGGATGGGATGTGGCGATGCGCATTCCGGTGGTGCGCGACCATATCGAGGCATGGCAGGCAGTCCGGCAGGAACGGGGCAGCGAGGCACAGCGCAAGCTGGTGGAGGGCCAGGAGCCGGAGTTCAACGCGATGCCGCCGCAGGCGCTGATGCATTTCCCGCGGGACGAGGCGGCGCTGGGGGAAGCGCGCGAGGCGATGCAGCGCAGGCTGGACGGGTTGGACAGGCAGGTATCGCCGGAGGTGGGCCGCCTGACGCTGTACCAGCTGGCCGTCAGCGGGGGTTATCAGGGGCGGCGCATCCGCGCGGTGCCCTCGGCTGACGACAGGCTGTACCTGCCGTCGATTCCCCTGCCGGGCTTCGAGGAATTGCAGGGCGATGTGCTGGTGGGCAAGCCGCCCTACGACAAGGAGAACCTGTTGCCCATTGGGGCCGCGCAGGTCGTTACGCCCGGCCAGGGGGACGTGACGGCCCGGTTTCTGGAGCAGTGCTTCGCCATCCAGTACAGCTATACGGGATTCAATGAGGATTCGGCGGAGGGCGCCGAGATGCTGCACAGCAAGGGCATGCTGATCATTGTGCCGCCGGAATACTGGCCCAAGGAGCATGCGGGGCTGCACCTGGCCTGTTCGCGGGAGGACCTGAAGACGCTGTCGCGCTGGACGGGCGGGCGCGGGCGCGAGCGCGACGCGCTGCCGCGGCAGATGCTCAGCACGGGCAGCCTGCGGGTCAAGGACGTGCTGCTGCCGGGGCGGCTTGGGGCGCTGCCGATTGCGGAGCTGCGCAAGCGGAACATGGACACGGACGGGGACGATGCGTTCGTCTATGCGGGCTATCCGGCGCTGGCGGCCCACATCCGTCGCGTCATGGAGGCGCGCCAGGCGCGGCGGGGCGAGGAGCGCTCGTTCAAGCCGCCGAAGACGGCCCATCCGGCTCTCGATGAGCAGGGCCGCTACCACGCAGGACGGGCACGCGAAATCCTGGCCGAGCAGCGCGGGGGGGCGCTGCTGGGGAAAGCCGCCACGCTGGCGATGCGCTTTCTTGCGCAACCGGACGAGCAGCGCGAGGCCATGGCGCGACGCATGATGTTCGGCACCTACGACGGGGTGGAGCGCGAGCTGCGCAACGGGCTGCGCAAGCGGTTGCGGGGGGACGGGGATGCACCAGCGCTGGAGTGGTTGCAGGCGCAGGCAGGTGAGGCGATGGAGCGGGCCCATGAGCCGGAAGCGCACGAGGCGGCGAAACTGCTGTACGAGCTGGGCATGCAGCTGGGCGGCGACAGCGTTCAGGCACCGCCGCTTGCGCCGGCGCTGGCGCAGTGGTTCCCGGCACTGGCGAGCGCCTACGGGCAGGCACACGACACGGCCGGGCGTGTGCACGCGGTGCTGGACAACTATCCGGTGTGCCGGCTCTCGCGTACGGCGTTCCCCGGCGGGCAGCCGGGGCTGGTGCCGGGCGAGCCGGAGCTGTCCATGCGCAATCTTTTTACGATAGCGATCAAGGTGGGCACGGACGCGCTGAAGTCGGACACGGGCACCGATCTGTTTACGGGTGTCATCGAGTGCTGCGAACGGGTGGAAAGCCTCTACCCGGAGCGTCTGCGGCGGGTCCCGTACAGCAAGCAGACGGCGGCAGAAATACGCGATGGGCGTTTCGATCCACAGTGGGCGCAGACGGTGCTGCCGCACATGCCCACGATGGCAGCGGGGGTCATGCAGGACGCGGTCCACGCGCTGCAGCAGGCAAAGCTGCTCAGCGTACCGGCTACGCCGGCCGAACGGGCGCAAGAGGTTTCCCCGCAGGCGCTGCAGCGGCAGGCGCAGGCGTTGCATGAGCGCGCCCGCCAGGCCGAGCCGCAGATCACGCCGCTGCTGAAGGACATCCTGGGCCATGGCGGGGTGCCGGGGCGTGAAGGGGGGCGGCCGCATCTGGCGGGCGAACAGAAAAAGCTGAAGTCGCCGCTCTCGCTACAGGACAAGCTGGCCCGGCTGATTGGCGGCATGCCGCCGCTGGATCTGGCCCAGGCCAGCGCGCGGGTCAACGATGCGCTGCGCTACAGTGTGGTGCTGTCCCCGGATACGTTTATGGCGGACTATCGCCGGATCCTTCTGCAGCTCGAAGGGAAGGCGCATGCCCTGATGCGGTGTCAAAATCACTTCAGCCGGGAACGCAGCCCTTTCCGGGCGGTGAGCGTCACGCTGGAGGATCCGGAGGGCTTCCCATGGGAAATCCAGTTTCATACGGAGCACACGTTCAGGTGCAAGGAGCACTACCACCACCTGTACAAGCAGGCGCAACGATGTGGATTCGGTGGCGCTCACCGGGACGAGATCTGGAAGCTGCTCGGGCCGGCGCGCGAGGCCTTCCAGGCATCAGCCGTCCCGCCGGGGGTGGAGGATATCGTGGACTGGGATCCGGATCCGGATCCGGTATTGACGGTTCCGCCGCGGCCCCAGCCCCAGGCGCCAGTTGCACGGGGCATGCCGTCCCCGCTTGCGGGGCTGGCCCGTCAGATCAGAAGCCAGGCTGAACGTCTGGAGGGTACGGTCTGGCCTGTGCTGCGGCAGGCGCTGGAGGACCACGGCGCGAAGTTGCGCAAGGACCGGGACGGTGACGACTGGCGCAGCTTCATCTTCAAGAAGGAGAAAAGCATTAAAGAGAAGCTGGCCCGGATACAGCGCGAGCAGGGTCTGCAAACACCGCAGGAGGCCGCCGGGCGGGTACGCGACGGGCTGCGCTACGAGGTACTGCTCGACCCGGAGGGCTTTGCCAGAGGCGCCCAGGGCATTCTCGCCCGTCTGGAGCAGGCCGGCATGACGGTCATGCGCGTGAACAACGGCTTTACCCGTGAGGGCACCGGCTATGCGGGCCTGAATGTGAACGTGCGCACCCGCGTCCAGGGCGAAGACGCCGACTGGGAAATCCAGTTCCACACCCCTGAGAGCCTGCGGGTCAAGCAGAAGAGTCACCGGACCTACGAAAAGCTGCGCCAGCTCTCGCCTGATGCGGAGTCGCGCGAGAAGCTGGAGAAGGAACTGCGCGAGGCGGCAGCGCGCGTGGCGCGCCCGCAGGACATCGGGACGATCGGGTCCTTCGATCACTATGCGGAACCCGCCACTGCCGGTGAAGGGCCCGCTGGCCCGATGAACCCGCCATACCGCGGCGCAGCCCCGGATCAGGCACGCAATCGCGGCCTGAACACCCCGCCGCAGCCGTCCGGGCCGCACCACGCCACGCGAAGCGCGCCTGCGGTAGCGCCGCGGGCCCAGGATTCCGGCCATGCGGTTCGCAGCAGCTGGCCCCCCCGCCCCCCTGCGCGCACCACACGTGTCCAGCCGCCTGCCCGCCCCCTGGCGGGTGCCTCGCCCGCCCAGGCGTCCGTCCGCCGATCCCTGAAGGAGTTCGATTCTGCTAGCCACTATCGCAGTCTTGGCGCGTTTCTGGCGGAAGCGGACGCGGAGATGGGGGTGGCCAGCGGACTGGGAAACAATTGCCTGCTCGACACAGTTCTTCAGTTCGTGCGCAACATCAGGCGACGGCCCGGGGTGGAAACGGAGCAGACGAGGGAACTCGAGGCGGCAGCGCAGGCATTGCGAAGCGTGCTGAATAAGCAGGGCCTGGCCGATGCGCGTGACTTCATCGACATGTACACGGCTGGGGCGAGACTCGCGCACAGCCTTGACATCCGCATCCAGACCATTGAGCTCGAGCAGCGCGGGCGGGTCACAGTGCATCCGGTTGTTGGTCAGCAAGGCCCGCTTGTGCATATCCTCCACACGCACATGCCGGGTCACTTTCAGCCATTGTGGCCGCGCCCACCACGATCATAAGCGATCTGTCGCAATAAGGCAGTCTGCTATGCTGACGGGCCTTAATGGGTGACTTGATCGATGACCGAGAAGCTTTGTCCGGGTGTGGCAAAAGTACTCAACCGGTTGCATTACCGTAAGCGGCTCGTGCCGCTCGTGCCGGCCGTTATAGACAGTGGCTGAGGGCGAGATAAGAGTGATGCACATCATTTCCAGTCTGATGGGCACCACTTAGACACACGGCGTCCATTCCTTCGCGGTCCGATACTGCTGTAGTGGTGATGCGGATCGCGTGTACGTTCATGTCAGCGTCGATCGACAGATGCATCTTGCGCCACGGCGTGCGCGCGGCCTTCTGACCGTACTTTTCCTCGTACCACTGGCTCGCCCGCCCAAAGCTCAATCCCGTGCTGTCGACGATGAGACTGATCGTCCCGCCGCGCGCGAGACGTCGGGCCAGCTGTTCGCAACGCTGCGTGACGCTCACCTCCAGTGAAGCGAACCGTTCGCCCAACTGACTGGCGCTGGGCACCGGGATGTCCAGCCCGCGAGTCTCCCAGTAGTCCTCCATATAGCCGGTGATCTGCCGCATCCCCCAACCGAACAGCCGGTAGAAGGTCAAGATCAGCTCGATGTACGCCGTGGTGTAGGTCGGCTCACGCCCCGACACGCCCGGCGTACGGATCTTTGCGTTGATAAGCTGCGCCTTCAGTGCGTATTCCACGCAAATCGAGCAGCCGTACCGCGGCAAAGCGAGCAGACATTCCACGCGAAGCCGAGCGGGGATTCCACAGCAAAGCGAGCGCTGCGGACGTGGCGACGCGGGGTGAGTTCTTTTACTCCTTCTCGTCTTCGATGGTCAAACCATTTCGGCGCTTGCGCATCGACTCGCCCGATAGTGTGAGCCGATGCGCGTTGTGAACCAGCCGGTCGAGGATCGCGTCTGCAAGCGTTGGATCGCCGATGGCGGCATGCCAGCTGTCGACTGGAATCTGGCTGGTTACGATTGTCGAACGCCGGCCGTGCCGGTCGTCGAGCACCTCGAGCAGATCACGCCGCGCCGAATCCGACAGCGGCGCCATGGCGAGGTCGTCCATGACGAGGATGTCGGTTTTCGCCCATTGCGCGAGCAGCTTCGCGTAACCGCCGCTACCGTGCGCGATGGCCATCTCCTCATTGAACTTCGGCATGCGTAGATAGCGGGCCGAGAAGCCCTGACGGCATGCCTGGTTGACCAGCGCGCATGCGAGCCAGCTTTTGCCAAGGCCGGTCGAAGCAGAGACATACTGCCCGCGAACAGCTCCCTGAGCTGGTTCGCATCTACTATCCGTTCCATCCGCGTGCCGGCGGTGAGGTCGAGGTGCTGGGGCGCTCGACGCTAGGCGCGGAAGACTTTCTCATCGTTCGCCAGCCCGACGGCACCCGCGCTTATCTTCCGCGGTGGATGACACTGCCGTCGGCGGGGAACGTGCCTACCCACTTACCGGCTCGCCTGCCGATGGCGGCGCTGCTGGCGCTGCGTCAGGAGCTCGACGTTGTTCTATCTTCTTCGGCAGGTATCCAGCCAATCGGAGGCGCCGATGAAGTCTCTTCCGCTGCGCACGCGGCAACCCGCCCCAACGGATCTGTTCGACAGTGTTCAACCGCCGCTGCCCCAGGCACGCCTGGAGCAGGTTCACGATCAACTCGTCGCGCTGCTAAGCCAACTGTTGTGGGAAGTGGTCGACAACGCCGACGCAACACGAAGCCCGGAGAACAGCGATGAGCAAGATTAGCTGTTACGTCGCAGGCTGAACGAGACTCGGCATCGCGAGATATTCGAGGCGAGACGACGCTGTTTGTCGCGAGCTGATCGGGGAGAACGCGTGTCCGGTCGAACGCGAGACGCAGCGAAGGTAGATTTGCGGGCGTGGTTCAAAAAGCGCGATTTTTGCGTTACACAGACGAGCGGAAGCAGCCTGCGTAAGAAAGCAGGAATAATAAGGATTGCGGTTCAAATGGAGGCCGGCGACGACCTGCCGATATCAGGTTCGCTGAGGCTGGAGTGGGCCGAATCCGAGCAGCGTCAGCCAGTGATCGTGAGGCTTGCGGCTCATCAGTTCCCTCGGGCTCTTTCCAGTTCGCTCAGGGCATCGGCTGCGGGCAAAGCGGCGATGGTTGAAGACAAACTGCAGCAGACCAAGCCAGGCCCGCCCGCCCTTCAGATGACGCCGGTTGGTCAGGTAGACGCGCAGTCGCGAGTTGAGATTTTCGACCAGCGAGCTGCTGCGTGGTGTGCTATGCAGCGCCCCGGATACGGCGGCGTAGACGCCGTGAAACGGGCGGCCGATGCGGGCTAGCAGGCGATTCCACCCTTGCCAGAACGCACTCGACGTTTCGGACTTGCGATGCAGCATGCAGACCTCGCGCACGAGATGGCGCGCCACGTTGTGCGTTCGTGCAATGGCGTCGAGTTTTGTGTCGAGCAGGCCCGCGAAAGCGAGCAGGCCGTCGCGCTGGTTCTGAAGGGCACGCCGGTATGCCCCTGTACGTGACAGGTCCCGTGCTTCACGTTGCTGCAGTTCGGCAACCACGAAATCGAACAGCCGTTGACGCGTCGCGAGGTCCGGCCCAGCCAGTGACAGGATGTCACGTTCGAGCCACTGAACCAGGGTGCGCAGGTCGGCAGCCAGCTCGTGCGCATGGGCTTCATTGCGCCGAAGCGTTTCCAGCGCGGCTTCGAGGAGGCTATCCTCACCACGTCGACGGGGATTGGCCAGACGCGCTTCGAGCTGCTCGCGCCCGGTGCGAGCGCCACTGGCGACACGATGCCAGAGCGTCGCTAGTGATTTACCCTGCTGGATGATGTGGAATACGTCGCCGTGACACGGCGTATCGGGCCAGGCCATTTTTTGCCCGGCACGCAGACCGGTTCCCGCATCGGCGATCGTGTGCTCAGGATCGAGGCCCTGTGCCTGCAGGTCCAGCAGATGGATGGCCCAGGTGTCGCCGTCGCGATGGGCTTCGGGGGCGAGCAGATAGCAATAGGTCGAGGCGACATCGATACCGGCGAGCACGGGTTGGGAACCCTGAAAGAGTTCGTCGTGCAGACCGACCCGGATGGGTGAGAGATCGATACCGGCGTTGATGGCGATGGCCTGCTTTGCGGCCCGCTGAAGAACGGTGTGAATCGTGCCCAGGCTGGTCGAGACGCCGAGCAGGTCGTGCATGAGTTCAAGGGTACTGCGAAACGAAACGTGGCCCACCATCGTGAGCGCCACGATGACCTGATCGAGCCATTGGCGGGTGACCGGCAGCATGAAAAGCACCTGATCTGCGTCGGCTGCCCGCGTGGTATCAAAGGCTTCATCCAGCGCTACACTGGCCGTGCCGATCTGTCGGTAGACCGTCGGGCGGCTCACGCCGTTACGCTCAGCCAGCACACTGATGGGTTCGGTGCGCGTGAGGGCCTGAAGTGCAATCGCTTTGCGTTTGTCGTCGCTCAGTCTGCCGACGCCAGATCGGGTGTTTTGAGTCATGGATGCCGCAGAGGAAAAATGGGGGCACCATTATCGCCTGGCACTCAAGGTGCCTCCCAATGTGTAACGCAGCTTTGAACCTCGCCCTATCCTGCCATTGCGCAGCGGGCCCAGGCTGAAGGAGCCGAAGTCCACTGGGGCGATGAAACCGGACTGCGCTCCGACGATGTTCGGGGCCGCGGTTACGCGCCCACGGGAAAGACACCGGTGCTCAAGGTCAACGCGAAGCGTGCCGGCCTGTCGGTCATCTCCACCGTGACGAATAAAGGACAGATGCGCTGGAAGATCTTCGACGGTGCGCTGAACACCGGCATCCTGATCGACTTCATGCGACGGCTGATCACCGGGGCGAAGAAAAAGATCTTCCTGATCCTGGACAATCTGCGTGCCCATCACGGCAAGGCCGTGATGGCCTGGCTGGACAGGCACCGCGACCGGATCGAGGTGTTCTATCTGCCCAGCTACAGCCCTGAGCTCAATCCCAACGAGATGGCCAACGCCGACCTCAAGCAAAGCGTCACACGGCGGGCGCCAACGCGTACCAGGCTGCAACTGGTCAAGGCCACCGCGCACCATTACAGGGTTGTGCAGAAGCAACCCGAACGCATCCGGCGATACTTCCAGCACGATCCTGTCCGTTATGCGGCTTGATTTCAACATTTTATTGCCGGATCAATAAAATTAGGTAGCGAATTTTTGAGCTGTGCGATGAAGAAGACGAAGACACCGCGAACCACACTCGCGCCGGGCCTGGCCAAGGTCCTGAAGCGCCTTCACTACCCGCTTGAAGTGATTTTGCTGTGCGTGCGATGGTACGTGGCCTATTCGCTGAGTTTGCGCAATCTTGCGGAAATGATGGACGAGCGTGGTATCGCGGTGGATCATTCGACGGTGTACCGCTGGGTCATCAAACTGCTGCCGCTCTTCGAAAGGAGCTTGCGCAAGCACAAGCGTCCGGTTGGGAAAAGCTGGCGAATGGACGAGAGCTATATCAAGATCAAAGGTGAGTGGAAATATCTTTACCGGGCAGTGGACAAGGCGGGCGACACGGTCGACTTCCTGCTCAGGGCCAGGCGGGACAAGGTCGCTGCCCGGCGGTTCTTTGAAAAGGCGATCGCCCATAATGGTACGCCAGAGACCGTGACCATCGACAAAAGCGGCTCCAATCTGGCCGCACTGGATCCGGTGAATGCCGATCGCGAGACGCCGATCAAGGTCCGTCAGATCAGGTACCTGAACAACATTGTCGAACAGGACCATCGGGCTATCAAATGCCGGACCCGGCCGATGCTGGGATTCAAGAACTTCCACCGTGCGAGGGTCATTCTCGGCGGCATCGAGGTCAATGGAATGAACGCCTCCCAACCGTGAACGGTGGAACTAAGGATGAGGATGGACCCTTCACGGGCCGACGGCATCACTGTGCCAATATGGAAGATCATGCAGGTCTTCACAGGCAAAACCGGAGGGATCCGAAATGAAGCTTACGCCAGTTGGGATCGACATTGCCAAGCGCGTGTTTCAGGTGCATTACGTGGACGCGGAAACTGGAGAGATTGTGAACCGGCAGATCAAGCGCGCCAAGTTTCTCGAGCACTTCGTGAACCGGGCGCCGTGCCTGATCGGGATGGAAGCTGAGTTAAAGTCAAATCTGGTGTGTGCGGTCTCGGCGTAATCAGGCGGCTAGCGATTGCTGAGCCGGTGTGCTGTCGGTCACCGGTTCTCCATCCTTGAACGTCATCCCGTCAAGCATCGAAGTGAGCTTTTCCGGGGCGCGGATGCGCCGCCACGATTCTTCGGCCGACTCGATCAGCTTGAACGCCAGCCCGAGGAACGTCGCGCGCGATACACAGTTGCGCGTGCGTTTCGTGCGATGGCGCACCGTCGCAAAGGTCGATTCAATCGGGTTCGTGGTGCGCAGATGCTGCCAGTGTTCAGCCGGGAAATCGTAAAACGCGAGCAGCTCGTCACGATCTTCCGTCAGCTTTTCGGCGACCTTCGGGTACTTTGCCGAGTACGCGTCGACGAAGTGATTGAATGCGGCCAGTGCATCAGCGCGCGTGGCCGCCATCCAGATGTCCTGCATCGCCTTCTTGCCTCGAGCCTGCTGCGATTTCGGCAGCGCATTGAGCACGTTACCCATCTTGTGAAACCAGCAGCGCTGATGCTTCGTCTGCGGGAACACTTCCTCCATCGCGGCCCAGAATCCCATCGCGCCATCGCCGCAGGCCAGCAGTGGCCCCGACGGCAGGCCGCGCTTCTTCAGATCGAGCAGCAGTTCGCTCCACGATGCCTTCGATTCCCGGTAGCCGTCACCGATGGCCACACGTTCCTTCGTCCCGTCCGGTTTGACGCCAACGATCACCAGCAGGCACTGGCCGTCGGAATCGTCGCTGCGCACACCGGTGTGAATGCCGTCGGCCCACCAGTAGACCCAGCGCGCCGACGACAGCTCACGCCGATTCCACTGCTCATGCTCATCGGCCCATTGGGCCTTCAGCCGGCTCACGACGTTCGGCGACATGCCGCTGACCTGGCCGCCCAGCATGATGCCCATGGCTTCGCTCATGTCGCCCGTCGAGATGCCTCGCAGGTACAGCCACGGCAGCGCTGCCGACACGCGCGCGGACTTGCGCACGTACGGCGGCACGATCGTCGAATTGAACCGGATGCCCGAGCCCGAACGATCCCGCACCTTCGGCACCTGAACCGTCACCGGACCGATCGCTGTGACGACCTCGCGCTCGGGCAGGTAGCCGTTGCGCACCACGGCACGCCGGCCGTCGATCGACTTCACGTTGCTGTACTGTTCGAGCATGGTCGCCAGTTCCACCTCGACTGCCTGCTGAATGATCTGCCGCGCGCCTTGCTGGATCAGCTCATCTAGCACGCTTTTCGTTTGCGCTTTACTGCTGTTCGCTTCTTGCGTAATCTTCTTCATGGTGGTCGGGTCCGGCCTTCTCGGGTTCGCTGGTTGTGCCTTTGACAAGCAACATTCTCGCTAGACCGCCACCGCCTTCTCAAATTCCCGCCGCTCCCGCTGTACACCAGATTCGACAATAGCTCATGGAAGCTTGCGGTGGTTCACAGCATTGGGCACGACAACTCACGAAACTGGGGCACGAGGTGAAGCTCATGCCGGCCGGGTTCCAACATCCGCAACAAGAGCGATGCAGCAGACGCCCGGGCGATCTGGCTGGCCGTGCAGCAGCCAGGCAAGGCCGTGGCGGTAAAAAGCGAAGCCCAGCAAGCGGTGCTGGCGCTGCACAGGATGCGCCAGCAACTGGTCAAGTTTCGTACGATGCAGATCAACAGCTTGCGCGGACTGCTGGCCGAATACGGCGAGGTGATGGGTAAGGGCCGGGCTGCGCTCGATAAGGCGATACCGGCGGTGCTTGCCGGCATAACGGATCGACTGCCGATGGTGTTGATCGACACATTGCGCGAGCAGTGGAACGGGTTGACGAAGCTCGATGACCAGATCGCCGTGATCGAACGGCGGCTGCGTCAGTGGATGCTGGAGGACAAGGCGGTCAAAGCGATTACCGCGATCCCCGGCGTTGGTGTGCTGACGGCGACTGCCGCAGTGGCGACAACGGGCGACGCGAAGTCGTTCAGGTCGGGGCGCGAGTTCGCAGCCTGGATCGGTCTCGTACCAAAGCAGACTGGCTCGGGCGGAAAGGTGACGTTGCTGGGGATCAGCAGGCGCGGCGACACGTATCTGCGCACGCTGTTGATACACGGTGCCCGTAGCGTGTTGTATCACGCGAAGGAGCCCGGCTCGTGGGTCGAGCAGATCAGCAAGCGCAGGCCACCGAACGTGGTAATCGTCGCGCTGGCCAACAAGATGGCACGAACAATCTGGGCAATCCTCGCCCACGAGCGGTCGTATCAGATGGGGCACGTGAGCGCGAAGCCGGTCTGAATAGCCAGCCTTCACGCAGAAGACTAACTTCACACAGGATGACGCGTCGAAGGTTGCGCTGGCAATCGAATGTGATGACAGAACAGGTTGGACCGGAACTCGCTAAACCTGAATGTGCATAAGAGCCTTGAGCTCGTGAGGTCAATGAGGTGCGAGTCAGCGGATTTCATAGAGGCCCGCAGCGTATGTACCCGCTGCAGCAAGGCCGTATATACAGCGGCAACCCATCCTGCCCGTTGATGATCGCCGTCGCACCCGACTGCTCAAGCAGGCGCGCCTCAAGTATCCGCAGGCCGCCATTGAAGATCTCGACACTCGCGCTGGCCGAGGCGTGGACCCGCGTTCGCTCACGAGCCTGGCACTTGGCGACTGGGTCGAAGCCGGATACAGCCTGCTCATCGGTTCAGTTCGTCGATGTGTTTCGCATCGCCGGCCACCCGCGCTTCGAGGGCGTGGATATAGCCCTGGACAGCCTGGGGTACGCGCTTGAGGTCGGATGCATTCTTCATGCGCTCCAGGATAGCGAAGCGCGGTGCACCGTGGGTTTACGTCAATTTGTAAAAGGCGCCCGGCCGTTGTTTACGTGCAACGTACCGGGCTAGCTGGCGTGTTCGTAATGGCGTGCAGGATGACGGCGAAGCGCGTCGATGTCGATGCCATCGAGCAGCCAGTGGAGTTGCTGCGTCGTCAGCTCGATCACTTCCTGATCACGTCGCGGCCACACGAAGCGGTCTTCCTCGAGCCGGCGCAACAACAGCCAGAAGCCGGTGCGCTCGTACAGCAGGAGCTTGATCCGGTTGCATTTACGGTTGCGAAACGCGTACACGGCGCGCGCGAGCGGATCCAGTCGCATCGAATTCTCAACCACGGCGGCAAGGGTATTGATACCGCACCGGAAGTCGACCGGCTCGCGATGCAGATAGACCCGCAGGTCGTCAGCGAAGCGCAGCATCACCGGCTCCTCAATGCGTCGATCATCGCTGTGAGCAGCGGCGTGTCCTGTTGCGTACATTCAAGTTCAAGACTCACCCCGTTGGGCAACTGCGCCACCAGGCGTGACGGCAACGGCGGCCGTTGTGAGGGGCGCGTCACTTCACGCGCCCGGGGCATGGGCGTCACAGCCCCGGACGCGGGCGGTCTTGAATTTGCGCGCACCGCGCGGATCGGCTACTTCTACTACGGGTACGAATTCCGCCGTGCCCGTGCCGGGCAACTCCACGCAGTCGCTGCGCACCGCCCGCCTGCGCTCCAGCAGGATCCACTTGCGCAGCTGGTTGGCATTCACGCCAGCCTTGAGCGCCAGCCCGGCCACCGACGCGCCAGGCTGCTCGCACGCCTCAATCAGTCGCCGCTTGCCATCGGGATCAAAGCAGCGCCGACCGCCTTCGTCGACGTGCGTGACTTTAAGGGGAAGGAAATCAAGTTCGTCTGAGGTCATGTTGCGTCCGCAAGTTGAGGGCGGATTCAACCGGTCGATGCAATAGTTTGGTTAAACCGCTCGGGCGAGGTTCAAAGCTGCGTTACACATTGGGAGGCACCTTGAGTGCCAGGCGATAATGGTGCCCCCATTTTTCCTCTGCGGCATCCATGACTCAAAACACCCGATCTGGCGTCGGCAGACTGAGCGACGACAAACGCAAAGCGATTGCACTTCAGGCCCTCACGCGCACCGAACCCATCAGTGTGCTGGCTGAGCGTAACGGCGTGAGCCGCCCGACGGTCTACCGACAGATCGGCACGGCCAGTGTAGCGCTGGATGAAGCCTTTGATACCACGCGGGCAGCCGACGCAGATCAGGTGCTTTTCATGCTGCCGGTCACCCGCCAATGGCTCGATCAGGTCATCGTGGCGCTCACGATGGTGGGCCACGTTTCGTTTCGCAGTACCCTTGAACTCATGCACGACCTGCTCGGCGTCTCGACCAGCCTGGGCACGATTCACACCGTTCTTCAGCGGGCCGCAAAGCAGGCCATCGCCATCAACGCCGGTATCGATCTCTCACCCATCCGGGTCGGTCTGCACGACGAACTCTTTCAGGGTTCCCAACCCGTGCTCGCCGGTATCGATGTCGCCTCGACCTATTGCTATCTGCTCGCCCCCGAAGCCCATCGCGACGGCGACACCTGGGCCATCCATCTGCTGGACCTGCAGGCACAGGGCCTCGATCCTGAGCACACGATCGCCGATGCGGGAACCGGTCTGCGTGCCGGGCAAAAAATGGCCTGGCCCGATACGCCGTGTCACGGCGACGTATTCCACATCATCCAGCAGGGTAAATCACTAGCGACGCTCTGGCATCGTGTCGCCAGTGGCGCTCGCACCGGGCGCGAGCAGCTCGAAGCGCGTCTGGCCAATCCCCGTCGACGTGGTGAGGATAGCCTCCTCGAAGCCGCGCTGGAAACGCTTCGGCGCAATGAAGCCCATGCGCACGAGCTGGCTGCCGACCTGCGCACCCTGGTTCAGTGGCTCGAACGTGACATCCTGTCACTGGCTGGGCCGGACCTCGCGACGCGTCAACGGCTGTTCGATTTCGTGGTTGCCGAACTGCAGCAACGTGAAGCACGGGACCTGTCACGTACAGGGGCATACCGGCGTGCCCTTCAGAACCAGCGCGACGGCCTGCTCGCTTTCGCGGGCCTGCTCGACACAAAACTCGACGCCATTGCACGAACGCACAACGTGGCGCGCCATCTCGTGCGCGAGGTCTGCATGCTGCATCGCAAGTCCGAAACGTCGAGTGCGTTCTGGCAAGGGTGGAATCGCCTGCTAGCCCGCATCGGCCGCCCGTTTCACGGCGTCTACGCCGCCGTATCCGGGGCGCTGCATAGCACACCACGCAGCAGCTCGCTGGTCGAAAATCTCAACTCGCGACTGCGCGTCTACCTGACCAACCGGCGTCATCTGAAGGGCGGGCGGGCCTGGCTTGGTCTGCTGCAGTTTGTCTTCAACCATCGCCGCTTTGCCCGCAGCCGATGCCCTGAGCGAACTGGAAAGAGCCCGAGGGAACTGATGAGCCGCAAGCCTCACGATCACTGGCTGACGCTGCTCGGATTCGGCCCACTCCAGCCTCAGCGAACCTGATATCGGCAGGTCGTCGCCGGCCTCCATTTGAACCGCAATCCTTATTATTCCTGCTTTCTTACGCAGGCTGCTTCCGCTCGTCTGTGTAACGCAAAAATCGCGCTTTTTGAACCACGCCAATCGGCGTGAGCTGTCGTCGGCGCGCTGGGTCTACTGGTGGGCCGACGGCATTCACACCGGTGTGCGCAGCGACGATTCCGACGGCCAGTGCCTGCTGGTGATCGTTGGCGTCAAACCGGACGGGACGAAGGAACGTGTGGCCATCGGTGACGGCTACCGGGAATCGAAGGCATCGTGGAGCGAACTGCTGCTCGATCTGAAGAAGCGCGGCCTGCCGTCGGGGCCACTGCTGGCCTGCGGCGATGGCGCGATGGGATTCTGGGCCGCGATGGAGGAAGTGTTCCCGCAGACGAAGCATCAGCGCTGCTGGTTTCACAAGATGGGTAACGTGCTCAATGCGCTGCCGAAATCGCAGCAGGCTCGAGGCAAGAAGGCGATGCAGGACATCTGGATGGCGGCCACGCGCGCTGATGCACTGGCCGCATTCAATCACTTCGTCGACGCGTACTCGGCAAAGTACCCGAAGGTCGCCGAAAAGCTGACGGAAGATCGTGACGAGCTGCTCGCGTTTTACGATTTCCCGGCTGAACACTGGCAGCATCTGCGCACCACGAACCCGATTGAATCGACCTTTGCGACGGTGCGCCATCGCACGAAACGCACGCGCAACTGTGTATCGCGCGCGACGTTCCTCGGGCTGGCGTTCAAGCTGATCGAGTCGGCCGAAGAATCGTGGCGGCGCATCCGCGCCCCGGAAAAGCTCACTTCGATGCTTGACGGGATGACGTTCAAGGATGGAGAACCGGTGACCGACAGCACACCGGCTCAGCAATCGCTAGCCGCCTGATTACGCCGAGACCGCATACACCAGATTTGACTTTAACTCTGTCGCCCGGACAACGAGCCATTCCTGACTGGCGTTGCGCACGCAACAGCCATGGTTCTGCAAAAACCCTCTGGACCTTGTCCGGCACCAACGTTTCTCTGGGGCGGCTAACCGCCAGGGCAGGCGTGAGTTCCATCACCGCATGCTTGAACCGGATGGGTGTCTGGTGCGATCCGGTTCGCAACCAGCTCGAGAAAACGGATGCGATACCCAACCTTGCAGGCGGCCGTGAAGATGACGGAAGCAATTTCGGTGAATGGTCATGACGATGAAAATGCCCATCATCATGACCATTCACCGATGGGCAGAGATTTGTGCCTTGACTTCGGCCGGCTAATGGGTGTCGCAATAAGGCAGTCTGCTAGGTTCTGTTGCAGTAAGGCCCACGTTAAAATTGGGTAGCGAATTTTTGAGCTGTGCGATGAAGAAGACGAAGACACCGCGAACCACACTCGCGCCGGGCCTGGCCAAGGTCCTGAAGCGCCTTCACTACCCGCTTGAAGTGATTTTGCTGTGCGTGCGTTGGTACGTGGCTTATTCGCTGAGTTTGCGCAATCTTGCGGAAATGATGGACGAGCGTGGTATCGCGGTGGATCATTCGACGGTGTGCAGCGTCTGATCGTTACGACCCAAGGCAGGAGCCGTATGCGGTAGTTCCGCACGTACGGATCTGTGGAGGGGGTGCTGGGTGACCGTCATTCCTACTCCGACTTGTGTCATAAGCAATACTTACCATATCGACATTTCTCGTCCCGACACCCTTACTGCCACAGAACCGGCAGCAATACCGCAAGGAACTGGAGTCGCTAGCCGTGCAGGGTGATGTGCCAGACCGGGCAGGCACGGCATTGTTGCCGGTGAATTTTATGCTTCAGCGGTAATCCCGCGACCTCCTGCGGCTAATCGACATGCGTTGGTGAAAGCGATCCAACATTCGCGTCCAAAAACTTGCCGGAGCGGCACGTCCATTAGCGCCTATTGCGGTCGCGTCTGCAACGAAACGAGCAATGTCCTCTGGATTAGTAATCCCGTGTCTCGCAATCGCGTCGTAGGGCGGCATTCCATGGCGTATGTCTTCATAGGCGCGTCTCCATACACGATACGCAGTGGGTGGTACTGTTTCCTCTGGTGCCAAACGGACCTCATTCGATGAAGTGCTATCCAAAATTACACTTCTGCCCAAGCTCTCGGCTTGCTGTCGGTAGCAGGCTTCATTAATTTTGCCGGCCTTAACTTGTTGATCTAGTGCTTCGAGGCGTTCGTAGGCCACCTCCAGCCCTACTCTTTGTGGTGATGGCGAACGGTTTGCACGCCCGCGAACAGAAGCTAGTTCAGCAAACTGCTCTGACCCGCCGCGACGACGGGGCGCGCGTGGAGACGAAGAAGCACTGGAATCCTGTAAGCTGTCGACATGCTGACTTACAGTTAGAAACGCTGAGCCTACGCTGCTATTGCGATCGATCATTTCTCACTCATGTTCTTGCGTGCTGCAATTGGCCGGGGGTTCATTCAGTGCCGCCATCGGCAAGGTTCGGGAGTCGATCTTTTCCATACTACTTCCGACCATGTGCTGCGCTCAAAGTTTCAACATTTTATTGCCGGATCAATATTCAATGCTGGCTTCATGATGTTGCGCTTTTACACAACCCGCAGAATCTTTGCAATACCCCCATCCGGACAGAGCCCTGTGCGTTGACGAGAAGAGCCAGTGCCAAGCACTCGAACGAACGCAGCCGGTGCAGCCGATGGGTCTGGGCTACCTCGAACGGGTTACGCACGACTATATCCGGCACGGCACGACAACCTTGTTTGCCGCGCTCAATGCAGCGACGGGCGAGGTCATCACGCAATGCAGGTCGCGTCACCGGCATCAGGAGTTTCTGGCCTTTCTGAAGCACGTTGATCAGGCAGTTCCGGAGGACCTCGACGTGCATCTCGTTGTCGATAATTACGCTACGCACAAGCACCCGAAGGTCAAGGCATGGCTGGCGAAGCACACGCGTTATCACATGCACTTCACGCCGACGTATTCGAGTTGGCTCAATCAGGTGGAGCGCTGGTTTGGCCTGATCACGCGGCAGGCCATCCGGTGCGGCTCCTTCAAAAATGTGCGTCAACTGATCGCCAGCATTGAGCGCTATGTTGCGCAGTACAACCAGCACAACGGCCCGTTCGTCTGGACGGCAACCGCCGATTCCATTCCTCAGAAAGTGGCGCGTCTATGTAAAGTTATTTCTGGGACGGAACACTAGGCCGCATCGCCTTCGGGAGGTGACCGACGTTGCTCGCGTACGGTGCACACGCGCCTGCTGGCGGGCATCTCAGTGCCTCTGCCTCTATCTAATGACCCAGTTCACCGTCGACCCACTGTTCTCCGGCATTTTGAAGTAGGCCGTTCGCACGGCGTAGCCACCGCAAATCTTGCCGAAAACAGATGCAGTGAAGGACCTGCCCCACCCTTCCTTGCCCAGCCGCTCACTACCGCGGGCCGGGATGTCGTGCTGCTTCCCGTCGGCATACACCCGAACGCAGCCGTTCGTCGTGTTAATGACGAGTAAGTCAGACAGGGGGCCAACGCCCCCCGTAGTGATACCGGGGAGTGGTTTCATAGAGTCACCAGAGGCGAGGGCGCTGGACGAACTGGCAGCAAAGACAGTGGCTGCGCCGATGCCGACGAGAACGGATTTCTTTGCGGCGATGGGACCGATTTTCATTTCCAAGCTCCTTGATTTTAAGGGGTGTCGAATTGCGAAGGCAAGAACTTACGGGCATCAAGCATCAAGATCGAAGGGGCAGTAGTACCGCGCGTTGATAGTAAGGGCAGGGAGACTCTAAGACCCTAGAGATGCGAAGGGTTGACGAGGATAGCGAAGGCAACTTGAATTGGTTCAGAAAGGCATTGTCACGTTCAAGGGTTCTGTTGCAGTAAGGGTGTCGGGCGAGGTTCAAAGCTGCGTTACACATTGGGAGGCACCTTGAGTGCCAGGCGATAATGGTGCCCCCATTTTTCCTCTGCGGCATCCATGACTCAAAACACCCGATCTGGCGTCGGCAGACTGAGCGACGACAAACGCAAAGCGATTGCACTTCAGGCCCTCACGCGCACCGAACCCATCAGTGTGCTGGCTGAGCGTAACGGCGTGAGCCGCCCGACGGTCTACCGACAGATCGGCACGGCCAGTGTAGCGCTGGATGAAGCCTTTGATACCACGCGGGCAGCCGACGCAGATCAGGTGCTTTTCATGCTGCCGGTCACCCGCCAATGGCTCGATCAGGTCATCGTGGCGCTCACGATGGTGGGCCACGTTTCGTTTCGCAGTACCCTTGAACTCATGCACGACCTGCTCGGCGTCTCGACCAGCCTGGGCACGATTCACACCGTTCTTCAGCGGGCCGCAAAGCAGGCCATCGCCATCAACGCCGGTATCGATCTCTCACCCATCCGGGTCGGTCTGCACGACGAACTCTTTCAGGGTTCCCAACCCGTGCTCGCCGGTATCGATGTCGCCTCGACCTATTGCTATCTGCTCGCCCCCGAAGCCCATCGCGACGGCGACACCTGGGCCATCCATCTGCTGGACCTGCAGGCACAGGGCCTCGATCCTGAGCACACGATCGCCGATGCGGGAACCGGTCTGCGTGCCGGGCAAAAAATGGCCTGGCCCGATACGCCGTGTCACGGCGACGTATTCCACATCATCCAGCACGGTAAATCACTAGCGACGCTCTGGCATCGTGTCGCCAGTGGCGCTCGCACCGGGCGCGAGCAGCTCGAAGCGCGTCTGGCCAATCCCCGTCGACGTGGTGAGGATAGCCTCCTCGAAGCCGCGCTGGAAACGCTTCGGCGCAATGAAGCCCATGCGCACGAGCTGGCTGCCGACCTGCGCACCCTGGTTCAGTGGCTCGACGTGACATCCTGTCACTGGCTGGGCCGGACCTCGCGACGCGTCAACGGCTGTTCGATTTCGTGGTTGCCGAACTGCAGCAACGTGAAGCACGGGACCTGTCACGTACAGGGGCATACCGGCGTGCCCTTCAGAACCAGCGCGACGGCCTGCTCGCTTTCGCGGGCCTGCTCGACACAAAACTCGACGCCATTGCACGAACGCACAACGTGGCGCGCCATCTCGTGCGCGAGGTCTGCATGCTGCATCGCAAGTCCGAAACGTCGAGTGCGTTCTGGCAAGGGTGGAATCGCCTGCTAGCCCGCATCGGCCGCCCGTTTCACGGCGTCTACGCCGCCGTATCCGGGGCGCTGCATAGCACACCACGCAGCAGCTCGCTGGTCGAAAATCTCAACTCGCGACTGCGCGTCTACCTGACCAACCGGCGTCATCTGAAGGGCGGGCGGGCCTGGCTTGGTCTGCTGCAGTTTGTCTTCAACCATCGCCGCTTTGCCCGCAGCCGATGCCCTGAGCGAACTGGAAAGAGCCCGAGGGAACTGATGAGCCGCAAGCCTCACGATCACTGGCTGACGCTGCTCGGATTCGGCCCACTCCAGCCTCAGCGAACCTGATATCGGCAGGTCGTCGCCGGCCTCCATTTGAACCGCATTCCTTACTATTCCTGCTTTCTTACGCAGGCTGCTTCCGCTCGTCTGTGTAACGCAAAAATCGCGCTTTTTGAACCACGCCCCGCCGTATCCGGGGCGCTGCATAGCACACCACGCAGCAGCTCGCTGGTCGAAAATCTCAACTCGCGACTGCGCGTCTACCTGACCAACCGGCGTCATCTGAAGGGCGGGCGGGCCTGGCTTGGTCTGCTGCAGTTTGTCTTCAACCATCGCCGCTTTGCCCGCAGCCGATGCCCTGAGCGAACTGGAAAGAGCCCGAGGGAACTGATGAGCCGCAAGCCTCACGATCACTGGCTGACGCTGCTCGGATTCGGCCCACTCCAGCCTCAGCGAACCTGATATCGGCAGGTCGTCGCCGGCCTCCATTTGAACCGCACTCCTTATTATTCCTGCTTTCTTACGCAGGCTGATTCCGCTCGTCTGTGTAACGCAAAAATCGCGCTTTTTGAACCACGCCCACCGCCGGCATCGCCTTATCGAGCGCAGCCCGGCCCTTACCCATCACCTCGCCGTATTCGGCCAGCAGTCCGCGCAAGCTGTTGATCTGCATCGTACGAAACTTGACCAGTTGCTGGCGCATCCTGTGCAGCGCCAGCACCGCTTGCTGGGCTTCGCTTTTTACCGCCACGGCCTTGCCTGGCTGCTGCACGGCCAGCCAGATCGCCCGGGCGTCTGCTGCATCGCTCTTGTTGCGGATGTTGGAACCCGGCCGGCATGAGCTTCACCTCGTGCCCCAGTTTCGTGAGTTGTCGTGCCCAATGCTGTGAACCACCGCAAGCTTCCATCCCGATCAGGCACGGCGCCCGGTTCACGAAGTGCTCGAGAAACTTGGCGCGCTTGATCTGCCGGTTCACAATCTCTCCAGTTTCCGCGTCCACGTAATGCACCTGAAACACGCGCTTGGCAATGTCGATCCCAACTGGCGTAAGCTTCATTTCGGATCCCTCCGGTTTTGCCTGTGAAGACCTGCGTGATCTTCCATATTGGCACAGTGATGCCGTCGGCCCGTGAAGGGTCCATCCTCATCCTTAGTTCCACCGTTCACGGTTGGGAGGCGTTCATTCCATTGACCTCGATGCCGCCGAGAATGACCCTCGCACGGTGGAAGTTCTTGAATCCCAGCATCGGCCGGGTCCGGCGTTTGATAGCCCGATGGTCCTGTTCGACAATGTTGTTCAGGTACCTGATCTGACGGACCTTGATCGGCGTCTCGCGATCGGCATTTATCGCATCCCCATTCGGTGTGCTAGAAATCGCGCTTACGAATGATCGACCGCAATCCCGCGCTCGGCCATCATCTGTTCGAGATGACGCAGGCTCAGCGGATAGGCCACGTACCACCGAACGCACAGCAACATCACGTCCAGCGGCTATTGATCCGGCAATAAAATGTTGAAATCAAGCCGCATAACGGACAGGATCGTGCTGGAAGTATCGCCGGATGCGTTCGGGTTGCTTCTGCACAACCCTGTAATGGTGCGCGGTGGCCTTGACCAGTTGCAGCCTGGTACGCGTTGGCGCCCGCCGTGTGACGCTTTGCTTGAGGTCGGCGTTGGCCAGCTCGTTGGGATTGAGCTCAGGGCTGTAGCAGGGCAGATAGAACACCTCGATCCGGTCGCGGTGCCTGTCCAGCCAGGCCATCACGGCCTTGCCGTGATGGACACGCAGATTGCCCAGGATCAGGAAGAGCTTTTTCTTCGCCCCGGTAATCAGTCGTCGCATGAAGTCAATCAGGATGCCGGTGTTCAGCGCACCGTCGAAGATCTTCCAGCGCATCTGTCCTTTGTTCGTCACGGTGGAAATCACCGACAGGCCGGCTCGCTTTGCGTTGACCTTGAGCACCGGCGTCTTGCCCGCGGGCGCGTAACCGCGGAGTTAAAGTCAAATCTGGTGTATGCGGTCTCGGCGTAATCAGGCGGCTAGCGATTGCTGAGCCGGTGTGCTGTCGGTCACCGGTTCTCCATCCTTGAACGTCATCCCGTCAAGCATCGAAGTGAGCTTTTCCGGGGCGCGGATGCGCCGCCACGATTCTTCGGCCGACTCGATCAGCTTGAACGCCAGCCCGAGGAACGTCGCGCGCGATACACAGTTGCGCGTGCGTTTCGTGCGATGGCGCACCGTCGCAAAGGTCGATTCAATCGGGTTCGTGGTGCGCAGATGCTGCCAGTGTTCAGCCGGGAAATCGTAAAACGCGAGCAGCTCGTCACGATCTTCCGTCAGCTTTTCGGCGACCTTCGGGTACTTTGCCGAGTACGCGTCGACGAAGTGATTGAATGCGGCCAGTGCATCAGCGCGCGTGGCCGCCATCCAGATGTCCTGCATCGCCTTCTTGCCTCGAGCCTGCTGCGATTTCGGCAGCGCATTGAGCACGTTACCCATCTTGTGAAACCAGCAGCGCTGATGCTTCGTCTGCGGGAACACTTCCTCCATCGCGGCCCAGAATCCCATCGCGCCATCGCCGCAGGCCAGCAGTGGCCCCGACGGCAGGCCGCGCTTCTTCAGATCGAGCAGCAGTTCGCTCCACGATGCCTTCGATTCCCGGTAGCCGTCACCGATGGCCACACGTTCCTTCGTCCCGTCCGGTTTGACGCCAACGATCACCAGCAGGCACTGGCCGTCGGAATCGTCGCTGCGCACACCGGTGTGAATGCCGTCGGCCCACCAGTAGACCCAGCGCGCCGACGACAGCTCACGCCGATTCCACTGCTCATGCTCATCGGCCCATTGGGCCTTCAGCCGGCTCACGACGTTCGGCGACATGCCGCTGACCTGGCCGCCCAGCATGATGCCCATGGCTTCGCTCATGTCGCCCGTCGAGATGCCTCGCAGGTACAGCCACGGCAGCGCTGCCGACACGCGCGCGGACTTGCGCACGTACGGCGGCACGATCGTCGAATTGAACCGGATGCCCGAGCCCGAACGATCCCGCACCTTCGGCACCTGAACCGTCACCGGACCGATCGCTGTGACGACCTCGCGCTCGGGCAGGTAGCCGTTGCGCACCACGGCACGCCGGCCGTCGATCGACTTCACGTTGCTGTACTGTTCGAGCATGGTCGCCAGTTCCACCTCGACTGCCTGCTGAATGATCTGCCGCGCGCCTTGCTGGATCAGCTCATCTAGCACGCTTTTCGTTTGCGCTTTACTGCTGTTCGCTTCTTGCGTAATCTTCTTCATGGTGGTCGGGTCCGGCCTTCTCGGGTTCGCTGGTTGTGCCTTTGACAAGCAACATTCTCGCTAGACCGCCACCGCCTTCTCAAATTCCCGCCGCTCCCGCTGTACACCAGATTCGACAATAGCTCTAACCGCGGCCCCGAACATCGTCGGAGCGCAGTCCGGTTTCATCGCCCCAGTGGACTTCGGCTCCTTCAGCCTGGGCCCGCTGCGCAATGGCAGGATAGTCTTCATCGAGCCACTTCCTGATCGCCGCCGGCGATTGCTCATAAGCCTTCTTCAATGGCTTTTGCGGGGTGAAGCCCCAGCGCGACAGATACAGCCCCATCGTACGAACCGGCACACGGATGCCGAACCGTTGTTCGATCACTTCGGCCACGCTCTGACGGGTCCACAGGGCATAAGGCATTTTCAACTGGTCAGGTGTGCGGTCCTGGATGATTTTCTGCACGACCCGCTCCTGATCTGCGCTCAGGCTGCGTCCGGTACCCGACGGACGACCGCGAGGCCCGACATCCACGGCACGCCAGCCGCCCGCCTCGTACGCCTTGCAGGCCGCAATCACCGTCGTGGGCGACATCTCGCAACGCAGCGCCACTTCTTTCAACGCTACGCCTTCGATGCGCATCTTCACCGCGCGGCGACGGCGTTCATTCAGTGCCGCCATCGGCAAGGTTCGGGAGTCGATTTTTTCCATACTACTTCCGACCATGTGCTGCGCTCAAAGTTTCAACATTTTATTGCCGGATCAATAATGCAAGCGTTTGAGTACTTTTCCCACACCCGGACTCAGCTTCTCGGTCATCGATCACGCCACGCATTAAGGCCCGTCAGCATAGCAGACCGCCTTATTGCAACAGATCCCAGAGGCATGCTGCGGTGTTCGGGAGGCAGTTGCCCGGTGGCGTCGAGCACGCTGTCAAACCGCGCTGTCTGGGCCGCTTGCGGCAGGGCATCGATCTGGCGACCGAGTGCGGCCAGCGAGGCGCTGCGGTGTTCGGGAGGCAGTTGCCCGGTGGCGTCGAGCACGCTGTCAAAGCGCGCTCTCCGGAGCGCGCGCGGCAGGGTCTCGATCTGGCGACCGAGTGCGGCCAGCGGGTCGCTGCGGTGTTCGGGAGGCAGTCGCCCGATGGCGTCGAGCACGCTGTCAAACCGCGCTCTCCGGGCCGCTTGCGGCAGGGCATTGATCTGGCGGCCGAGTGTGGTCAGCGGGTCGCTGCGGTGTTCGGGAGGCAGTTGCCCGCTGGCTCCGAGCACGCTATCGAACTGCGCTGTCTGGCCTGCTTGCGGCAGGGCATTGATCTGGCGACCGAGCGTGGCCAGCGGGTCGCTGCGATGTTCGGGAGGCAGTTGCCCGATGGCGCCGAACACGCTATCGAACTGCGCTGTCTGGGCTGCTTGCGGCAGGGCATTGATCTGGCGACCGAGTGCGGCCAGCGGGGCGCTGCGGTGCTCGGCTGGCAGTTGCCCAATGGTGCCGAACACGCTGTCGAACTGCGCTGTTCGGGCCGCTTGCGGCAGGGACCAGATACGGTCGCCGAGTGCCTCCAGCGCCTCACCTCGCAGAGACAGCGGAAGCTCCCCGATGCGCTGCAACACGACATCGAACCCCTGATTCGTTCTCCCGGGCGGCGCATCCCGGACAATAATCCTTACAGCTTGCCGTTCATCCGTAAGTTGCGCACGCAACTGTCGGTTGGTGGCTGCCAGCGCAATACGGCTGCGAGGATCGATCCGCCCTGCAATATCCTGGGTTATTCCCGGCGGCAGTCGCAACAAACCAGTCAAGGCACCAGGCGCACTTGCCTGCGGAGATGGATTCGAAGTGGGCCGGCTAGTGAGATTGCCGCTTTCTTCCGTAGAGGTCTGGAAGGCTGACGTGGCAGGGCTCGTCCCACGAACAGGGGTGACCATGGGCAAGTTCCGGTTGCGTTAAAGAAAGTCAGATACCACCGGCAAAGCCGGTGGCTTGAAATTGTGAGCCAACTGATTGCGGGTTTCAAGCGGACTGAAGTTGCATTTGATCAGTAGGACATATGTTTCATGAAATGCAGGAGTTGGCAAGACGGGCGGCGCGAAGCGGTAGTCGGATTTGCGAGGTGATCGACATGGCATCGACGCGCGGAGCCGCGACGCAATGCGCCGGCGACGTGACGACAGGCGGCCCAGAGGGGCGCGGTCAGCTGCGGCAGTAGTGCCGCAGGTTGATCATCGTATAGGCTTTGTCCGGATGGGGGTATTGCAAAGATGCTACGGGTTGTGTAAAAGCGCAACATCATGAAGCCAGCTTGAATAATGCCATATAAAGCCAGACTAAAGACGGGTGAACAACACGTGTCGATGGCGGGGCGAGGTTCAAAGCTGCGTTACACATTGGGAGGCACCTTGAGTGCCAGGCGATAATGGTGCCCCCATTTTTCCTCTGCGGCATCCATGACTCAAAACACCCGATCTGGCGTCGGCAGACTGAGCGACGACAAACGCAAAGCGATTGCACTTCAGGCCCTCACGCGCACCGAACCCATCAGTGTGCTGGCTGAGCGTAACGGCGTGAGCCGCCCGACGGTCTACCGACAGATCGGCACGGCCAGTGTAGCGCTGGATGAAGCCTTTGATACCACGCGGGCAGCCGACGCAGATCAGGTGCTTTTCATGCTGCCGGTCACCCGCCAATGGCTCGATCAGGTCATCGTGGCGCTCACGATGGTGGGCCACGTTTCGTTTCGCAGTACCCTTGAACTCATGCACGACCTGCTCGGCGTCTCGACCAGCCTGGGCACGATTCACACCGTTCTTCAGCGGGCCGCAAAGCAGGCCATCGCCATCAACGCCGGTATCGATCTCTCACCCATCCGGGTCGGTCTGCACGACGAACTCTTTCAGGGTTCCCAACCCGTGCTCGCCGGTATCGATGTCGCCTCGACCTATTGCTATCTGCTCGCCCCCGAAGCCCATCGCGACGGCGACACCTGGGCCATCCATCTGCTGGACCTGCAGGCACAGGGCCTCGATCCTGAGCACACGATCGCCGATGCGGGAACCGGTCTGCGTGCCGGGCAAAAAATGGCCTGGCCCGATACGCCGTGTCACGGCGACGTATTCCACATCATCCAGCACGGTAAATCACTAGCGACGCTCTGGCATCGTGTCGCCAGTGGCGCTCGCACCGGGCGCGAGCAGCTCGAAGCGCGTCTGGCCAATCCCCGTCGACGTGGTGAGGATAGCCTCCTCGAAGCCGCGCTGGAAACGCTTCGGCGCAATGAAGCCCATGCGCACGAGCTGGCTGCCGACCTGCGCACCCTGGTTCAGTGGCTCGAACGTGACATCCTGTCACTGGCTGGGCCGGACCTCGCGACGCGTCAACGGCTGTTCGATTTCGTGGTTGCCGAACTGCAGCAACGTGAAGCACGGGACCTGTCACGTACAGGGGCATACCGGCGTGCCCTTCAGAACCAGCGCGACGGCCTGCTCGCTTTCGCGGGCCTGCTCGACACAAAACTCGACGCCATTGCACGAACGCACAACGTGGCGCGCCATCTCGTGCGCGAGGTCTGCATGCTGCATCGCAAGTCCGAAACGTCGAGTGCGTTCTGGCAAGGGTGGAATCGCCTGCTAGCCCGCATCGGCCGCCCGTTTCACGGCGTCTACGCCGCCGTATCCGGGGCGCTGCATAGCACACCACGCAGCAGCTCGCTGGTCGAAAATCTCAACTCGCGACTGCGCGTCTACCTGACCAACCGGCGTCATCTGAAGGGCGGGCGGGCCTGGCTTGGTCTGCTGCAGTTTGTCTTCAACCATCGCCGCTTTGCCCGCAGCCGATGCCCTGAGCGAACTGGAAAGAGCCCGAGGGAACTGATGAGCCGCAAGCCTCACGATCACTGGCTGACGCTGCTCGGATTCGGCCCACTCCAGCCTCAGCGAACCTGATATCGGCAGGTCGTCGCCGGCCTCCATTTGAACCGCATTCCTTACTATTCCTGCTTTCTTACGCAGGCTGATTCCGCTCGTCTGTGTAACGCAAAAATCGCGCTTTTTGAACCTCGCCGAGGAGTCCATCGGGTTCAGGCGCATCGACTGCTCAACGAGAATCGACAGGCTGTTCATGCCGTACCGGAAATCGACGGCATCGCGGTGCAGGTACACCTTCAGATTCGCGTCGAACCGGAACACGGCATTCTCCCAAGCATCTGGACCACGGTGGCCAGTTCGTCGATGGTCGCGTCCGCGATGTCGAACTCGACACCGTTCGACAGACGCACGTGCAGGGCAAGCGTCATGGACGGCGGTGAGGGTATCGGCGTTCTCGCCGAGGCGCTTTCTTCGGGGAGCAACGCCGGCGGAACCGAAACGACAGGGACGAATGCAGATGACGTTCTCGTGGGTGATGCGGCCTTGCGCGGAACCAGAAGGTCGATGGCCACGCCATCGACCACTTCTGCCACAGGCGCCGTCTCGTGATGCTCAGCAACAGGCTCCTGTGATGCAGGCGAGATGCTTTTCTCCCGCTCCAGCAGGTATTTTGTGATCCATTTACGTAGCAGATTGGCATTGATCCCGTGTTTCTGAGCCATGCGCGCGACGGAAACGCCGGGTTGCAGCGCGGCCTCGACCAGCGTGCGCTTACCTTGCTCGTCGTAGCGACGCCGGCCATCACGGCTCTGTCGTACGACTCTTATTGATCCGGCAATAAAATGTTGAAATCAAGCCGCATAACGGACAGGATCGTGCTGGAAGTATCGCCGGATGCGTTCGGGTTGCTTCTGCACAACCCTGTAATGGTGCGCGGTGGCCTTGACCAGTTGCAGCCTGGTACGCGTTGGCGCCCGCCGTGTGACGCTTTGCTTGAGGTCGGCGTTGGCCAGCTCGTTGGGATTGAGCTCAGGGCTGTAGCAGGGCAGATAGAACACCTCGATCCGGTCGCGGTGCCTGTCCAGCCAGGCCATCACGGCCTTGCCGTGATGGACACGCAGATTGCCCAGGATCAGGAAGAGCTTTTTCTTCGCCCCGGTAATCAGTCGTCGCATGAAGTCAATCAGGATGCCGGTGTTCAGCGCACCGTCGAAGATCTTCCAGCGCATCTGTCCTTTGTTCGTCACGGTGGAAATCACCGACAGGCCGGCTCGCTTTGCGTTGACCTTGAGCACCGGCGTCTTGCCCGCGGGCGCGTAACCGCGGCCCCGAACATCGTCGGAGCGCAGTCCGGTTTCATCGCCCCAGTGGACTTCGGCTCCTTCAGCCTGGGCCCGCTGCGCAATGGCAGGATAGTCTTCATCGAGCCACTTCCTGATCGCCGCCGGCGATTGCTCATAAGCCTTCTTCAATGGCTTTTGCGGGGTGAAGCCCCAGCGCGACAGATACAGCCCCATCGTACGAACCGGCACACGGATGCCGAACCGTTGTTCGATCACTTCGGCCACGCTCTGACGGGTCCACAGGGCATAAGGCATTTTCAACTGGTCAGGTGTGCGGTCCTGGATGATTTTCTGCACGACCCGCTCCTGATCTGCGCTCAGGCTGCGTCCGGTACCCGACGGACGACCGCGAGGCCCGACATCCACGGCACGCCAGCCGCCCGCCTCGTACGCCTTGCAGGCCGCAATCACCGTCGTGGGCGACATCTCGCAACGCAGCGCCACTTCTTTCAACGCTACGCCTTCGATGCGCATCTTCACCGCGCGGCGACGGCGTTCATTCAGTGCCGCCATCGGCAAGGTTCGGGAGTCGATTTTTTCCATACTACTTCCGACCATGTGCTGCGCTCAAAGTTTCAACATTTTATTGCCGGATCAATAACTCTGAGTCTTTGTCAGCCATAGGTGTCCACCTCGAATTGAACTGACCCCGAGAAGTTGGACACTTCTGCAGGGAGTCTTGTGGGCAAGTATTCGGAAGAGACCAAGCTCGCGGTCGTCAAGGATTATTGTTCGGGAACGGCGGGGCTCAAAGTCGTTGCTCGCCGCCATGATGTGGATGTTACGTCGCTACGCAAATGGGTGGCAGGTTATCGTTCGCATGGTGCTGCTGGCGTAAGGGAAAAGGCGCGGGCCACCTATAGCTTAAAATTCAAGCTGTCGGTGTTGCGACGCATGCGTGACGAGAGCCTCTCCTATCGGCAAACGGCCGCGCTGTTTGATATTCGCAACTTCAATATTATCGCTACGTGGGAGCGCAACTACGATCAAGGCGGACTGGAGGCCTTGTGAGCTATTGTCGAATCTGGTGTACAGCGGGAGCGGCGGGAATTTGAGAAGGCGGTGGCGGTCTAGCGAGAATGTTGCTTGTCAAAGGCACAACCAGCGAACCCGAGAAGGCCGGACCCGACCACCATGAAGAAGATTACGCAAGAAGCGAACAGCAGTAAAGCGCAAACGAAAAGCGTGCTAGATGAGCTGATCCAGCAAGGCGCGCGGCAGATCATTCAGCAGGCAGTCGAGGTGGAACTGGCGACCATGCTCGAACAGTACAGCAACGTGAAGTCGATCGACGGCCGGCGTGCCGTGGTGCGCAACGGCTACCTGCCCGAGCGCGAGGTCGTCACAGCGATCGGTCCGGTGACGGTTCAGGTGCCGAAGGTGCGGGATCGTTCGGGCTCGGGCATCCGGTTCAATTCGACGATCGTGCCGCCGTACGTGCGCAAGTCCGCGCGCGTGTCGGCAGCGCTGCCGTGGCTGTACCTGCGAGGCATCTCGACGGGCGACATGAGCGAAGCCATGGGCATCATGCTGGGCGGCCAGGTCAGCGGCATGTCGCCGAACGTCGTGAGCCGGCTGAAGGCCCAATGGGCCGATGAGCATGAGCAGTGGAATCGGCGTGAGCTGTCGTCGGCGCGCTGGGTCTACTGGTGGGCCGACGGCATTCACACCGGTGTGCGCAGCGACGATTCCGACGGCCAGTGCCTGCTGGTGATCGTTGGCGTCAAACCGGACGGGACGAAGGAACGTGTGGCCATCGGTGACGGCTACCGGGAATCGAAGGCATCGTGGAGCGAACTGCTGCTCGATCTGAAGAAGCGCGGCCTGCCGTCGGGGCCACTGCTGGCCTGCGGCGATGGCGCGATGGGATTCTGGGCCGCGATGGAGGAAGTGTTCCCGCAGACGAAGCATCAGCGCTGCTGGTTTCACAAGATGGGTAACGTGCTCGGCGTGGTTCAAAAAGCGCGATTTTTGCGTTACACAGACGAGCGGAATCAGCCTGCGTAAGAAAGCAGGAATAATAAGGAGTGCGGTTCAAATGGAGGCCGGCGACGACCTGCCGATATCAGGTTCGCTGAGGCTGGAGTGGGCCGAATCCGAGCAGCGTCAGCCAGTGATCGTGAGGCTTGCGGCTCATCAGTTCCCTCGGGCTCTTTCCAGTTCGCTCAGGGCATCGGCTGCGGGCAAAGCGGCGATGGTTGAAGACAAACTGCAGCAGACCAAGCCAAGCCCGCCCGCCCTTCAGATGACGCCGGTTGGTCAGGTAGACGCGCAGTCGCGAGTTGAGATTTTCGACCAGCGAGCTGCTGCGTGGTGTGCTATGCAGCGCCCCGGATACGGCGGCGTAGACGCCGTGAAACGGGCGGCCGATGCGGGCTAGCAGGCGATTCCACCCTTGCCAGAACGCACTCGACGTTTCGGACTTGCGATGCAGCATGCAGACCTCGCGCACGAGATGGCGCGCCACGTTGTGCGTTCGTGCAATGGCGTCGAGTTTTGTGTCGAGCAGGCCCGCGAAAGCGAGCAGGCCGTCGCGCTGGTTCTGAAGGGCACGCCGGTATGCCCCTGTACGTGACAGGTCCCGTGCTTCACGTTGCTGCAGTTCGGCAACCACGAAATCGAACAGCCGTTGACGCGTCGCGAGGTCCGGCCCAGCCAGTGACAGGATGTCACGTTCGAGCCACTGAACCAGGGTGCGCAGGTCGGCAGCCAGCTCGTGCGCATGGGCTTCATTGCGCCGAAGCGTTTCCAGCGCGGCTTCGAGGAGGCTATCCTCACCACGTCGACGGGGATTGGCCAGACGCGCTTCGAGCTGCTCGCGCCCGGTGCGAGCGCCACTGGCGACACGATGCCAGAGCGTCGCTAGTGATTTACCGTGCTGGATGATGTGGAATACGTCGCCGTGACACGGCGTATCGGGCCAGGCCATTTTTTGCCCGGCACGCAGACCGGTTCCCGCATCGGCGATCGTGTGCTCAGGATCGAGGCCCTGTGCCTGCAGGTCCAGCAGATGGATGGCCCAGGTGTCGCCGTCGCGATGGGCTTCGGGGGCGAGCAGATAGCAATAGGTCGAGGCGACATCGATACCGGCGAGCACGGGTTGGGAACCCTGAAAGAGTTCGTCGTGCAGACCGACCCGGATGGGTGAGAGATCGATACCGGCGTTGATGGCGATGGCCTGCTTTGCGGCCCGCTGAAGAACGGTGTGAATCGTGCCCAGGCTGGTCGAGACGCCGAGCAGGTCGTGCATGAGTTCAAGGGTACTGCGAAACGAAACGTGGCCCACCATCGTGAGCGCCACGATGACCTGATCGAGCCATTGGCGGGTGACCGGCAGCATGAAAAGCACCTGATCTGCGTCGGCTGCCCGCGTGGTATCAAAGGCTTCATCCAGCGCTACACTGGCCGTGCCGATCTGTCGGTAGACCGTCGGGCGGCTCACGCCGTTACGCTCAGCCAGCACACTGATGGGTTCGGTGCGCGTGAGGGCCTGAAGTGCAATCGCTTTGCGTTTGTCGTCGCTCAGTCTGCCGACGCCAGATCGGGTGTTTTGAGTCATGGATGCCGCAGAGGAAAAATGGGGGCACCATTATCGCCTGGCACTCAAGGTGCCTCCCAATGTGTAACGCAGCTTTGAACCTCGCCCTGGTGCGCATATTTGCGCGCCAGGCGGTCTGGCGCGAGGATGTACAGCCGATCGACCGTCCCGAGCGCGGCGGCGTCGCGCAGGCGCTCCAATTGCGGCCTGACCAGCGTTGCACCGCTCACCCCGGCATCGACGAAGCACATGTCCTCCACAATCTGCGCCCCGTCGGCCTGAATTCGTTCTTTCAATGCAGCGATCTGGCTGTCTATCGTGCCGCGTTTGCTTTGCTGCTCGGATGACACTCGCGCGTAAAGCGCGACCATGGCAACGTTGCTCATCGTTTCCCTCGCTTCATCGCTTTCGCCGTTGCTGGCCTTGCATCCGATGCGCGCCTCGTGCTTCGGGCATCAATCGGACTGAGCTGGTCATAGGCCTTCTCCAGTTGTTCGCTGGAATAGCGGTTCGGCTCGAAAGCGAGACGCACTCGCCAGTGTTTGCGTCGTCCCCGTGTCATCGACTGGGCTCCCGGTTAGCGGGAGCAACGGCCTCAAGCACGAGAACCGCATTACTGGCAGGACATTCTCTGGACCATGGCGCCAGACACTCCCTCGATATGCGAAGGCCCCATCTTACCCGCGAGTTTGCTATGTTGTTGCCGGGGCTATCTCGCCGGTGATCGCGAATATGGCGTTGGATGGGCTTGAGGCAGCAGTCTATGCAAGCGTGGGAAGGTCCAAACTTGCTCGCAGCAACGCCCAACTCAACGTCGTCCGCTATGCCGATGACTTTATTGTCACCGGCGTGTCGAAAGAAGTGCTCGAATGCAAGGTGCTTCCGGCGGTCAGGCGGTTTATGGCTGCTCGGGGTCTGGAACTCTCGGAAGAGAAGACCAGGATCACGAACATTGCGGAGGGTTTCGATTTCCTTGGCCAGAACGTACGCAAGTACGACGGCAAGCTGCTGATCAAGCCGGCAAAGAAGAGCGTCAAATCGCTCCTCGACAAGGTCAGGGAAATCATCAAAGGCAACGCGAGCGTCACGCAAGAAGCGTTGATACAGAAACTGAACCCGGTCATCCGGGGATGGGCGATGTATCACCGTCACGTCGTGGCGAAAGCGAGCTTCTCATCGATAGACTCGCACATCTGGCAACTGCTCTGGAAATGGGCAAAGCGTCGACATCCCATGAAAGGAGCACGGTGGGTGAGGAACCGGTACTTCCAGGTCGATGGGCACCGGTCCTGGGACTTTGCTACGAAGGGTCCCGCTGATGGCAGCACCAGCGGGTTTCGGCTCTTCCGCGCAATGACGATCCCGATTACGAGACACGTCAAGGTTCGGGAACTGGCTAATCCATTTGATCCGGTGTGGACCACGTACTTCGCTCGCCGTCGAACTGCGAAGCGTTCCGTCAAGTTGTTCGGTGCCACAACGTGGTGCTGAAGAATGGCTTGAGCCGGATGCGGGGTGACTCGCCCGTCCGGTTCGGCGTGGTTCAAAAAGCGCGATTTTTGCGTTACACAGACGAGCGGAAGCAGCCTGCGTAAGAAAGCAGGAATAATAAGGATTGCGGTTCAAATGGAGGCCGGCGACGACCTGCCGATATCAGGTTCGCTGAGGCTGGAGTGGGCCGAATCCGAGCAGCGTCAGCCAGTGATCGTGAGGCTTGCGGCTCATCAGTTCCCTCGGGCTCTTTCCAGTTCGCTCAGGGCATCGGCTGCGGGCAAAGCGGCGATGGTTGAAGACAAAGTGCAGCAGACCAAGCCAGGCCCGCCCGCCCTTCAGATGACGCCGGTTGGTCAGGTAGACGCGCAGTCGCGAGTTGAGATTTTCGACCAGCGAGCTGCTGCGTGGTGTGCTATGCAGCGCCCCGGATACGGCGGCGTAGACGCCGTGAAACGGGCGGCCGATGCGGGCTAGCAGGCGATTCCACCCTTGCCAGAACGCACTCGACGTTTCGGACTTGCGATGCAGCATGCAGACCTCGCGCACGAGATGGCGCGCCACGTTGTGCGTTCGTGCAATGGCGTCGAGTTTTGTGTCGAGCAGGCCCGCGAAAGCGAGCAGGCCGTCGCGCTGGTTCTGAAGGGCACGCCGGTATGCCCCTGTACGTGACAGGTCCCGTGCTTCACGTTGCTGCAGTTCGGCAACCACGAAATCGAACAGCCGTTGACGCGTCGCGAGGTCCGGCCCAGCCAGTGACAGGATGTCACGTTCGAGCCACTGAACCAGGGTGCGCAGGTCGGCAGCCAGCTCGTGCGCATGGGCTTCATTGCGCCGAAGCGTTTCCAGCGCGGCTTCGAGGAGGCTATCCTCACCACGTCGACGGGGATTGGCCAGACGCGCTTCGAGCTGCTCGCGCCCGGTGCGAGCGCCACTGGCGACACGATGCCAGAGCGTCGCTAGTGATTTACCCTGCTGGATGATGTGGAATACGTCGCCGTGACACGGCGTATCGGGCCAGGCCATTTTTTGCCCGGCACGCAGACCGGTTCCCGCATCGGCGATCGTGTGCTCAGGATCGAGGCCCTGTGCCTGCAGATCCAGCAGATGGATGGCCCAGGTGTCGCCGTCGCGATGGGCTTCGGGGGCGAGCAGATAGCAATAGGTCGAGGCGACATCGATACCGGCGAGCACGGGTTGGGAACCCTGAAAGAGTTCGTCGTGCAGACCGACCCGGATGGGTGAGAGATCGATACCGGCGTTGATGGCGATGGCCTGCTTTGCGGCCCGCTGAAGAACGGTGTGAATCGTGCCCAGGCTGGTCGAGACGCCGAGCAGGTCGTGCATGAGTTCAAGGGTACTGCGAAACGAAACGTGGCCCACCATCGTGAGCGCCACGATGACCTGATCGAGCCATTGGCGGGTGACCGGCAGCATGAAAAGCACCTGATCTGCGTCGGCTGCCCGCGTGGTATCAAAGGCTTCATCCAGCGCTACACTGGCCGTGCCGATCTGTCGGTAGACCGTCGGGCGGCTCACGCCGTTACGCTCAGCCAGCACACTGATGGGTTCGGTGCGCGTGAGGGCCTGAAGTGCAATCGCTTTGCGTTTGTCGTCGCTCAGTCTGCCGACGCCAGATCGGGTGTTTTGAGTCATGGATGCCGCAGAGGAAAAATGGGGGCACCATTATCGCCTGGCACTCAAGGTGCCTCCCAATGTGTAACGCAGCTTTGAACCTCGCCCTGCTTTCTTACGCAGGCTGCTTCCGCTCGTCTGTGTAACGCAAAAATCGCGCTTTTTGAACCACGCCCCAACCGGCGTCATCTGAAGGGCGGGCGGGCCTGGCTTGGTCTGCTGCAGTTTGTCTTCAACCATCGCCGCTTTGCCCGCAGCCGATGCCCTGAGCGAACTGGAAAGAGCCCGAGGGAACTGATGAGCCGCAAGCCTCACGATCACTGGCTGACGCTGCTCGGATTCGGCCCACTCCAGCCTCAGCGAACCTGATATCGGCAGGTCGTCGCCGGCCTCCATTTGAACCGCATTCCTTACTATTCCTGCTTTCTTACGCAGGCTGCTTCCGCTCGTCTGTGTAACGCAAAAATCGCGCTTTTTGAACCACGCCGAAAATTCCATCATGCCGATCGAGTCAAAACCTGCAATCAGTAGCAGGAACTATCTTTTCCCACTGTGGCGTTATTCAGACGGTGAACTGTTGGCGGCAAGCGGCGACAGCCGTCTTTCAGTTCGATCGCCCGACCGGTCTTCCGGTAGCACCTGCCAGCGGCGCAGGATGCCGGCGATCTGCCGAGCGTATTCGTCTCGCAGAGCGGGCGTCGCCGAATGATAGGCGCCGACTGCGGCCCATGTATTGCCATATTTGAGCACCTGGCGACGCAACTGCCATGCCGCGATGTACACATTCTTGCAGGGCGACATCAACGCGTCCTTGCCGATGCCATAGCGCGCGAGTGCGGGAAGATGAATCGTATTGATCTGCATCAGCCCATAGTCGATCGAGCCATTTGCATTGACGTGCACTGCATCGGGATGGTTGTGCGACTCCTGCCACGCAATGGCGCGCAGGATGAGCGGGTTGACATGCTGGTACGCGGCGGCGTCATCGAAGCAGTTGGCGTGCGCCACTGGCACCGCAGCCAGACCACAAACGAACATGATGCAGCCCGTGCCTATGTGCGAGACTTTCATCGGCGAATCAGGGGAAAAGAAAAGAGCGTCATACGGTCTCACGGGGCCTAGAAATCACTCCATCCACAATATGGAATTTGCTCGCGCAGAGCGTGTCAATTAGCGAAACGTTGTCTGTGTTTGCGAATGCGTGTTATGGCTTTGTCACGTTAGAGAGGAGAGAAGGCAATGCTGGCAGGGGCGATCAGTTGCTCAAAAAGCGATAGACGGATTTTGGGTGAGTTCGGTGAAGCGATGCCACGCAGCAAATCGCAAGGCGAGTTGTTGGCGATAGCGTGAAGCCCGTAGCCGATGTCGCTTGAGGGCAAAGTGCTGTCGGATCGGGCCGAAGTTCGACAGGAAAGCTTGAGTGCGCTCGGGCAGGCGGAAGCCCCGCATACGCCGTTCGCGTTCCCGGGTTGGCTGATAACTATTCTCGGCGCGGTTGTTGACGCGGGCGCTGGCTTTGACGAACACATGCTTGACGTTCGCCAGTTCGGGGATCTCCGCTTTCGCGGCCGGATAGCTGCGCAACTGATCGGTGACAATCCTTCGTGGCGCGTCGGCACAGGCGGCCAGCACCCGGTTGAAGAAGCGCTTTGCTGCGGCCTTGTCGCGATGTTTCTGCAGCAGGATGTCGAGTTCGGCGCCGTGCTGCTCGACTGCCCGCCAGAGCAGATAAGGCTCACCGCGCAACGTAACGAAGACTTCGTCCAGATGCCATGTGCGCCCAGGCTTGCGGCGAGCAGCTTTGACGCGATGGGCGAAGCCCGCGCCGAATTTGTCGCACCAGCGGGGCTTTGTCCGGATGGGTACGAGTTCCCGTGCCATGGACGCGACTATGCATTTTTGACGCAAACCGGTTTGCCGAAGGCGTTCCACCGGTTCAGCAGGTTGGCGATGATTACGCCTTCGCCTTCCTGCGACGCAAGCTCCTGCGTCAGCAGGCGCTCGCCGATGCAGCGCTTGATGCGCGAGATCTGTGCCTCGACCAGCGAGCGCACACCGTAGCCGTATTTCTTCTGAAATGCATAGATGCCTTTGTCCTCGATGTATCCGACGATCTGGTCATGCCGGCGGGTTCGCTGCTCGCCGTGTACGACAGCGTGAGCTGGCGGTGGGATGACGGGCGTCACGCCCGCGCCTGAAAGCGCTTCGGTACGCTCGATGCTGTAGTACGCGCCATCGGCAATCACCCGGTCCATCGGCACATCAGCGGGCAGCACGGCGTCCATTCCTTCGCGGTCCGATACTGCTGTAGTGGTGATGCGGATCGCGTGTACGTTCATGTCTGCGTCGATCGACAGATGCATCTTGCGCCACGGCGTGCGCGCGGCCTTCTGGGCGTACTTTTCCTCGTACCACTGGCTCGCCCGCCCAAAGCTCAATCCCGTGCTGTCGACGATGAGACTGATCGCCCCGCCGCGCGCGAGACGTCGGGCCAGCTGTTCGCAACGCTGCGTGACGCTCACCTCCAGTGAAGCGAACCGTTCGCCCAGCTGACTGGCGCTGGGCACCGGGATGTCCAGCCCGCGAGTCTCCCAGTAGTCCTCCATATAGCCGGTGATCTGCCGCATCCCCCAACCGAACAGCCGGTAGAAGGTAAAGATCAGCTCGATGTACGCCGTGGTGTAGGTCGGCTCACGCCCCGACACGCCCGGCGTACGGATCTTTGCGTTGATAAGCTGCGCCTTCAGGCGAGGTTCAAAGCTGCGTTACACATTGGGAGGCACCTTGAGTGCCAGGCGATAATGGTGCCCCCATTTTTCCTCTGCGGCATCCATGACTCAAAACACCCGATCTGGCGTCGGCAGACTGAGCGACGACAAACGCAAAGCGATTGCACTTCAGGCCCTCACGCGCACCGAACCCATCAGTGTGCTGGCTGAGCGTAACGGCGTGAGCCGCCCGACGGTCTACCGACAGATCGGCACGGCCAGTGTAGCGCTGGATGAAGCCTTTGATACCACGCGGGCAGCCGACGCAGATCAGGTGCTTTTCATGCTGCCGGTCACCCGCCAATGGCTCGATCAGGTCATCGTGGCGCTCACGATGGTGGGCCACGTTTCGTTTCGCAGTACCCTTGAACTCATGCACGACCTGCTCGGCGTCTCGACCAGCCTGGGCACGATTCACACCGTTCTTCAGCGGGCCGCAAAGCAGGCCATCGCCATCAACGCCGGTATCGATCTCTCACCCATCCGGGTCGGTCTGCACGACGAACTCTTTCAGGGTTCCCAACCCGTGCTCGCCGGTATCGATGTCGCCTCGACCTATTGCTATCTGCTCGCCCCCGAAGCCCATCGCGACGGCGACACCTGGGCCATCCATCTGCTGGACCTGCAGGCACAGGGCCTCGATCCTGAGCACACGATCGCCGATGCGGGAACCGGTCTGCGTGCCGGGCAAAAAATGGCCTGGCCCGATACGCCGTGTCACGGCGACGTATTCCACATCATCCAGCACGGTAAATCACTAGCGACGCTCTGGCATCGTGTCGCCAGTGGCGCTCGCACCGGGCGCGAGCAGCTCGAAGCGCGTCTGGCCAATCCCCGTCGACGTGGTGAGGATAGCCTCCTCGAAGCCGCGCTGGAAACGCTTCGGCGCAATGAAGCCCATGCGCACGAGCTGGCTGCCGACCTGCGCACCCTGGTTCAGTGGCTCGAACGTGACATCCTGTCACTGGCTGGGCCGGACCTCGCGACGCGTCAACGGCTGTTCGATTTCGTGGTTGCCGAACTGCAGCAACGTGAAGCACGGGACCTGTCACGTACAGGGGCATACCGGCGTGCCCTTCAGAACCAGCGCGACGGCCTGCTCGCTTTCGCGGGCCTGCTCGACACAAAACTCGACGCCATTGCACGAACGCACAACGTGGCGCGCCATCTCGTGCGCGAGGTCTGCATGCTGCATCGCAAGTCCGAAACGTCGAGTGCGTTCTGGCAAGGGTGGAATCGCCTGCTAGCCCGCATCGGCCGCCCGTTTCACGGCGTCTACGCCGCCGTATCCGGGGCGCTGCATAGCACACCACGCAGCAGCTCGCTGGTCGAAAATCTCAACTCGCGACTGCGCGTCTACCTGACCAACCGGCGTCATCTGAAGGGCGGGCGGGCCTGGCTTGGTCTGCTGCAGTTTGTCTTCAACCATCGCCGCTTTGCCCGCAGCCGATGCCCTGAGCGAACTGGAAAGAGCCCGAGGGAACTGATGAGCCGCAAGCCTCACGATCACTGGCTGACGCTGCTCGGATTCGGCCCACTCCAGCCCCAGCGAACCTGATATCGGCAGGTCGTCGCCGGCCTCCATTTGAACCGCACTCCTTATTATTCCTGCTTTCTTACGCAGGCTGATTCCGCTCGTCTGTGTAACGCAAAAATCGCGCTTTTTGAACCACGCCCGCACCAGGCCCTGTTGATGGAGGAATTCTCCTCGTGCGGCGTACAGGTCGTGTTTCTCAATCATGCAATTGGCACGACGCCGGAAGAATCACTGCTGCTGCAGATGCAGGGCATGATAGCGGAGTACGAGCGGGCAAAAATCGCAGAGCGTCACCGCCGCGGCAAGCTTCACGGCGCGAAACGCGGTACCGTCAACGTGCTATCAGGGGCGCCTTACGGCTACCGCTATATCGGCGAGGTTCAAAGCTGCGTTACACATTGGGAGGCACCTTGAGTGCCAGGCGATAATGGTGCCCCCATTTTTCCTCTGCGGCATCCATGACTCAAAACACCCGATCTGGCGTCGGCAGACTGAGCGACGACAAACGCAAAGCGATTGCACTTCAGGCCCTCACGCGCACCGAACCCATCAGTGTGCTGGCTGAGCGTAACGGCGTGAGCCGCCCGACGGTCTACCGACAGATCGGCACGGCCAGTGTAGCGCTGGATGAAGCCTTTGATACCACGCGGGCAGCCGACGCAGATCAGGTGCTTTTCATGCTGCCGGTCACCCGCCAATGGCTCGATCAGGTCATCGTGGCGCTCACGATGGTGGGCCACGTTTCGTTTCGCAGTACCCTTGAACTCATGCACGACCTGCTCGGCGTCTCGACCAGCCTGGGCACGATTCACACCGTTCTTCAGCGGGCCGCAAAGCAGGCCATCGCCATCAACGCCGGTATCGATCTCTCACCCATCCGGGTCGGTCTGCACGACGAACTCTTTCAGGGTTCCCAACCCGTGCTCGCCGGTATCGATGTCGCCTCGACCTATTGCTATCTGCTCGCCCCCGAAGCCCATCGCGACGGCGACACCTGGGCCATCCATCTGCTGGACCTGCAGGCACAGGGCCTCGATCCTGAGCACACGATCGCCGATGCGGGAACCGGTCTGCGTGCCGGGCAAAAAATGGCCTGGCCCGATACGCCGTGTCACGGCGACGTATTCCACATCATCCAGCACGGTAAATCACTAGCGACGCTCTGGCATCGTGTCGCCAGTGGCGCTCGCACCGGGCGCGAGCAGCTCGAAGCGCGTCTGGCCAATCCCCGTCGACGTGGTGAGGATAGCCTCCTCGAAGCCGCGCTGGAAACGCTTCGGCGCAATGAAGCCCATGCGCACGAGCTGGCTGCCGACCTGCGCACCCTGGTTCAGTGGCTCGAACGTGACATCCTGTCACTGGCTGGGCCGGACCTCGCGACGCGTCAACGGCTGTTCGATTTCGTGGTTGCCGAACTGCAGCAACGTGAAGCACGGGACCTGTCACGTACAGGGGCATACCGGCGTGCCCTTCAGAACCAGCGCGACGGCCTGCTCGCTTTCGCGGGCCTGCTCGACACAAAACTCGACGCCATTGCACGAACGCACAACGTGGCGCGCCATCTCGTGCGCGAGGTCTGCATGCTGCATCGCAAGTCCGAAACGTCGAGTGCGTTCTGGCAAGGGTGGAATCGCCTGCTAGCCCGCATCGGCCGCCCGTTTCACGGCGTCTACGCCGCCGTATCCGGGGCGCTGCATAGCACACCACGCAGCAGCTCGCTGGTCGAAAATCTCAACTCGCGACTGCGCGTCTACCTGACCAACCGGCGTCATCTGAAGGGCGGGCGGGCCTGGCTTGGTCTGCTGCAGTTTGTCTTCAACCATCGCCGCTTTGCCCGCAGCCGATGCCCTGAGCGAACTGGAAAGAGCCCGAGGGAACTGATGAGCCGCAAGCCTCACGATCACTGGCTGACGCTGCTCGGATTCGGCCCACTCCAGCCCCAGCGAACCTGATATCGGCAGGTCGTCGCCGGCCTCCATTTGAACCGCACTCCTTATTATTCCTGCTTTCTTACGCAGGCTGATTCCGCTCGTCTGTGTAACGCAAAAATCGCGCTTTTTGAACCACGCCGATCGGCTCGATGTACGCCGTGGTGTAGGTCGGCTCACGCCCCGACACGCCCGGCGTACGGATCTTTGCGTTGATAAGCTGCGCCTTCAGATCGCCGCCCGGGAGTTAAAGTCAAATCTGGTGTATGCGGTCTCGGCGTAATCAGGCGGCTAGCGATTGCTGAGCCGGTGTGCTGTCGGTCACCGGTTCTCCATCCTTGAACGTCATCCCGTCAAGCATCGAAGTGAGCTTTTCCGGGGCGCGGATGCGCCGCCACGATTCTTCGGCCGACTCGATCAGCTTGAACGCCAGCCCGAGGAACGTCGCGCGCGATACACAGTTGCGCGTGCGTTTCGTGCGATGGCGCACCGTCGCAAAGGTCGATTCAATCGGGTTCGTGGTGCGCAGATGCTGCCAGTGTTCAGCCGGGAAATCGTAAAACGCGAGCAGCTCGTCACGATCTTCCGTCAGCTTTTCGGCGACCTTCGGGTACTTTGCCGAGTACGCGTCGACGAAGTGATTGAATGCGGCCAGTGCATCAGCGCGCGTGGCCGCCATCCAGATGTCCTGCATCGCCTTCTTGCCTCGAGCCTGCTGCGATTTCGGCAGCGCATTGAGCACGTTACCCATCTTGTGAAACCAGCAGCGCTGATGCTTCGTCTGCGGGAACACTTCCTCCATCGCGGCCCAGAATCCCATCGCGCCATCGCCGCAGGCCAGCAGTGGCCCCGACGGCAGGCCGCGCTTCTTCAGATCGAGCAGCAGTTCGCTCCACGATGCCTTCGATTCCCGGTAGCCGTCACCGATGGCCACACGTTCCTTCGTCCCGTCCGGTTTGACGCCAATGATCACCAGCAGGCACTGGCCGTCGGAATCGTCGCTGCGCACACCGGTGTGAATGCCGTCGGCCCACCAGTAGACCCAGCGCGCCGACGACAGCTCACGCCGATTCCACTGCTCATGCTCATCGGCCCATTGGGCCTTCAGCCGGCTCACGACGTTCGGCGACATGCCGCTGACCTGGCCGCCCAGCATGATGCCCATAGCTTCGCTCATGTCGCCCGTCGAGATGCCTCGCAGGTACAGCCACGGCAGCGCTGCCGACACGCGCGCGGACTTGCGCACGTACGGCGGCACGATCGTCGAATTGAACCGGATGCCCGAGCCCGAACGATCCCGCACCTTCGGCACCTGAACCGTCACCGGACCGATCGCTGTGACGACCTCGCGCTCGGGCAGGTAGCCGTTGCGCACCACGGCACGCCGGCCGTCGATCGACTTCACGTTGCTGTACTGTTCGAGCATGGTCGCCAGTTCCACCTCGACTGCCTGCTGAATGATCTGCCGCGCGCCTTGCTGGATCAGCTCATCTAGCACGCTTTTCGTTTGCGCTTTACTGCTGTTCGATTCTTGCGTAATCTTCTTCATGGTGGTCGGGTCCGGCCTTCTCGGGTTCGCTGGTTGTGCCTTTGACAAGCAACATTCTCGCTAGACCGCCACCGCCTTCTCAAATTCCCGCCGCTCCCGCTGTACACCAGATTCGACAATAGCTCGCCGCCCGGCACATACAGGCTGATCATGCCGCGCTTTCTCGGGTCTGTCAATTTGGCAGACTGCGTCGATGACAATTCATAACGCACAGGGGCTCAGAAGGGTACTGTCGCAATAAGGAAGCTGACCGGCGAGAGCGCCGAAATATAGAGGACTTCTCATGCAAAGAGCGAGTAAAATTGCCGACAGGCCAAACTCCCGCGCAGCAATTCTATTCACTGACTGGATAAGGAATCCATACCATATCGGACTTGGCCGACCTCTCGCTCTTACTGCGACAGAACCTCGCAAAACCCTCAATCAGTCGGTTGCTTAACTCCTCAGTCCGCCCATTGCAGCCCAGTTGAGCTCCCCACCACTAGCTACGCCATCGATGGTTCCTCGTGCGTGCGTTTCGATCTGTCGAAAGACGTCTGGGTTTTGCATCATGAATTTCGCGGCCTTTGATACATCTGGCGGCACGTTACCGTCGGTGTTTTCTGCGAGCCAATATAAACCGCCAACGTCCATTCGCTCCCAGCCGTTATTCCCCATATAAGAACTGAGCGTGCCTGCCGCGTGCTCCGAGGTCATCTTTTCTTCTCCTGATGCTGCAGCCTTACCACCGCCCGAGCCTTCTCCTGATGCTGCGCCTATGTCATCCAACAATCGCAGTATGTCTGCCGCAATCCGGTCCTGACTGGCATTGACACTCCCGGAGTCCGACTGTGTGTAGGGATCAGTAAACGTCAACTGAGCGTTTTCTCGGGGATTGGTCTCGATAGTCGCCATTGTTTTTTCTCTCTCAACTGGTTGTGGTTTCCGGGAGATTTCAGCGGATATCCGTTGAAGGTACCAATGATGCATGAAGGGCCCTGCATGGAAAGATGCGCAGGGCGAAGTGATGGTCCGAGGGGCGAAGTGCTCGAGATGGTGTCGGCACGCGTGGCCGCGGCGCAATGCGCCGGTGACGTGGCTTTGTTCAAGAGGGCCGCTTGCGCGGCGGCCGTGGGTCGGGTAGAAAGAGTCCGGTGATCTATCCGACGAGCGAGCTTTCATGCCTTACAAGGCAAGACTGAAGACGGGCGAACCGCGCAAACGAGCGAAGCCGGGCTATGCGGTAACAAACGCGCACGAGTACAACGAAAGCCTGAAGCGGCGCGGGCAACTCAGCCTGTATTGTCCCGACGGAGACCTGAAGGCCTCTGACCACGATTCGGCCGAATTGCTATCATAAGCCTCATGGTTATGAAATAACGATTCTTTATGCAAATTCGCACATAAAGAACTCGGGCCGCGAATACGCCCAAACCGCTGCGTCCACTTGACGTCCAGTGCCGGCGATTGCAAGTAAATGGACCGTGGTCGAGGCTGATACGTGAGGCAGGTTGAGTTCCGCACGGCCCTCAGTTCGATGTCCCCGGCAATCGCGCAGATTGTTGGGCTGCCCGCTTCTGGCACGCCGTAACCCAACGGAGCTTCCCAGCTAGCGCGGGATGGTCGCGTCCGTCACCGACTGGTCTGAATGCGCGCACGCTTACCCGGTCATCGTTCGCAGCAAGCTCCGCATGACATCGTCCAATGTGTCATGCCGGGGACCATCATCTGACGCCGCGATGACCCGGAGCATGTCGCCCTCGAGCCTTACCTCCCACGAGACGATGCGGCGGCGGTCATGAGGAAACCGGGTCAGCTTTTCGCCAATCAGGCGTTCGATGCCCTGCATAACCTCACGTTGTTTTGCAAGAGGCACGCTTTTGTGGAAGGTGATCTGTTCACGCAGCGCCTGGCCGCGCTCGCCCTCGGGCAGGAGGCTGGTGTTCCATGCCGCCACAATCCCCGTCAGCGCGCTTTGACATTCCTCAAGAGTCGGGTTGCCGGATACCTCCCATCCGGGCCAGGGGCCATGAGATTTTCTGCTCCGGCGGTAAATCGTTACGATCGAGAACGATCGCGTCAGGCATACCCGACTGAGCCGCTCCCTGTCGTATCATCTCCAGATCACGCGCTCCCAGCTTGCGGGCACGCGAGGATTTTTTGGGCTGGCTGGTTTTGCCCATTTTTCTGCTCCCTTCGCTGCGTTCTGCATTTGCAAATTATGGCGGTCAGATGGTTGCGCGGATTGGCGCAGGCGCAACCGTTTTGCCAGACTTCTTGCGCTACACTGGCCGCCCCATTCGAGATCTGGAATCCGGCATGGCAACCGTCGAACGTACCGCGTATCCGCGCTTTCCCAAGGGTTTTTCGTCAGCGGAGCTGCAGGCGTTCTATACACCGGACGTTGAAGAGCTGGAATGGGCACGCCGCAGCGCGCGTGGCCAGTCTTCGAGACTGGGTATGCTCGTTCTGCTGAAGGTCTTTCAGCAGATGCACTACTTTCCCTTCGTTGATGCCATTCCCGCCGTTGTCATCGAGCACATCCGGACAAGCGCGAACATCGCTGCGGGGACGGCATTCGACTACAACAGGGCAAGATCGCCCGCCTTGTTTCGGCACTATGCGGCAATCCGGGAATTTCTCGGCGTCCAGTCCTACTACGGCACCGACGCCAACGAAATTGCGGTGCGTGCCGCGCACGAAGCCGCTGAGACGATGGATCAGCCGGTGGACATCATCAACGCAACCATCGACAGCCTGATCCAGCAGCAGGTCGAACTGCCAGCGTTCTCGACTCTCGATGCCATTGTAGAACAGGTCCACGCACGAGCTCAAACGACGCTGTTCCGACGCGTCTCGCGCCGCCTTTCCGAGGAGGACAAAGCCCAGCTGGACAGGCTGATCAAGCGCGAATTCAACCAGCGTCAGAGCGCGTACAACACCATGAAGCGATACGCGCTGCGACCATCGCGCAAGCATATCTCCCTGCTCGTCGACCATCTTACCTGGCTCGATGGTTTTGGCGACTTCGCCCATGCACTGGAAGGGGTTCCCGCGACAAAACTGCGTTCCCTGTCGACGCAGGCGATGAGTCTGGATGCGGCGAATCTGAAGGAAACCCTGCCAGAACGGCGATATACCCTCATCGTCGCATTGTTGCATCAGATGCGCGTGCGCGCCCGCGACGATCTCGCCGAGATGTTCATCCGCCGTATGGGCGCGATCCACAAGCGGGCCAGGGAAGAACTCGACCAGATCCAGGCACGTCAGCGCGAGCAGATGGAAAGCCTGGTTGATACGCTTGACGGGGTCGTCAATATTGTCGATGACCACACGGACGACACCGAGCTTGGTGCGCGCGTTCGCCAGTATCTGGCCCCGTCTGGCGACCTCGAACCATTGCGCGAAAGCTGTGCCGAGGTCCGGGCCTACAGTGGCAGAAACTACCTGCCATTGCTGTGGCGACATTTCAAGGCACATCGATCAGTACTGCTACGTCTGGTGCACGCACTGGCATGGAGCTCGACCACCCAGTCCGAGGCCTTGCTTCAGGCGATGGAGGTCGTTTTCAGGAACGAATCGCTTCATCGGGAATGGATCAACGTCGAGGTCGACCTCAGCTTTGCTTCCGAGCGCTGGCGCAAGCTCGTTTGCCGCCCGCCCGGGAAGGGCGCGCCGACCAACCGGCGTTATCTGGAACTGTGCGTACTGTCGAGCATGACGAGGGAACTACGTAGCGGAGACCTGTGCGTAGACGGCTCGGATGCCTTCGCTGACTATCGCGATTACCTGTTGCCCTGGCATGAATGTGAGAAACGTCTTCCAGGATACAGCGAGAGGCTTGGCATCGCAGACAGCGGAGCCGGCTTCGTGGCCCAGCTGCGCGAATGGCTCTCGGATGCAGCGCGTCAGCTGGATGACCGATTTCCTGAGAAGTCCGAACATGTAACCATCAACAAGGCGGGCGAGTTTGTTGTCCGTCGCACCACAGCGACCGTCATTCCGGAAAGCGCGGTGGCCCTGCAGAAGGCCATCATCAAGCGCATGCCCGTGCGCAATCTGCTGGACGTTCTCACCAATATCGAGCACTGGACACATTTCACGCGACACTTTGGTCCGTTAAGCGGCAACGATCCCAGAATCCGCGATGCCGAACAGCGGTACCTGCTGACCATCTTCGCAATGGGATGCAATCTGGGGCCCGCCCAGGCCGCACGCCACATGGGTGACAGGATCACGCCGCACATGATGTCGTTCGTCAACCGCCGGCACCTGAGCCTGGAGCGACTCGAGACCGCCCAACGTGAGCTGATCGAACTTTATCTTCGACTTGACTTGCCGAAACACTGGGGCGACGGCAAAACAGTTGCAGCCGACGGCACACAGTACGACTTCTACGACAATAACCTGCTGGCCGGCTATCACCACCGCTATCGCAAGATGGGCGCGGTCGCATACCGCCACGTCGCCGATAACTATATCGCGGTGTTCCGGCATTTCATCCCGCCTGGCATATGGGAAGCCATCTACGTGATCGAAGGGCTGCTCAAGGCCGGCCTGAGCGTCCAGGCCGATACGGTGCATGCCGATACCCAGGGGCAATCGGCTGCGGTGTTTGCTTTCACCTACCTGCTGGGCATCAAGCTGATGCCGCGGATTCGCAACTGGCAGGACCTCAAGCTGTACCGTGTGGATGCAGCGACACAATACAAACATATCGATGGCCTGTTTACGGAAACGGTTGACTGGGGACTCATCGGGCGTCACTGGAAGGACCTGATGCAGCTCGCGCTGTCGATCCAGTCCGGAGCAATATCATCGCCCCTGTTGCTGCGCCGTTTCGGCGCGGCCAGTCCGAAGAATCGCCTGTCCCTGGCGGCCGAGGAGCTTGGCAAGGTGGTTCGCACGGTATTCCTGCTTGAGTGGCTCGGCAGTAACGAGTTGCGGCAGGAGATCACCGCCACGACCAACAAGGTCGAGTCCTATAATGGCTTCGCCAAGTGGTTTTCGTTCGGCGGAGATGTGTTGCCGGTCAATGACCCGGACGAGCAGCAGAAACGTCTGCGTTACAACGACCTGATGGCTTCCGCCGCAATCCTGCAAAACACGGTGGACATGATGCAGGCGTTGCGCTCGATGGTGAATGAGGGCATTGAAGTCAATCCCGACGACATTGCATTCCTGAGTCCCTACCTCACCAGCAACCTGAAACGTTTTGGCAGGTACGAACTGGATTTTGGACACGTCGAGGGCTGGATACACGATCACCTGTTCGCCGGCCCGGTCCGCTCCCTGCGGAGAAACCGATCCCATGCCCGACATTGAGACCCCCTATGGCATCGTCGATGCCAACGCGCTGCAGTCATTGCAGCATCGATACGATACGACTGTCATCCAGCAGGCCGTGGACCTTTTCGACACGATCCGTGCGCGCTGCGAGCCCGATGGGCTGCGTGACGATCTGTTGCGCCTGCACGGCATGGCACATACGGTGATCAACGGCGCGAGCCTGTCGGTCCCCGCGGACGATCTCACGCTGGTGGAACAAACCGATTGCATCCTCGATGAGCTGGAAGACTGGCAGCTTGTGCTCGACCGGATGATTCTCGCCCTGCGCCCCCTGCAGGATTTGCGATCCGAGACGGACGAATCACTGTGAAGGCAGCCTCGCACAAGTGGCAGTTCACCCAACGTTTTCGCCGTAATGCTTTCGGATGGCGCTCGGACATACCGATCCAGCGTATCAAGGAAGCGCTTACGGAGATTCGGCAGATGGCGCGCAGCGATGCAGTGCTCGCGGCCGACGGCGCCGTAAAATTCCTGGAGAAAGTTTCGCCCGCGCTGGAACACGTCGACAGTTCGTCAGGCGCCATCGGCACCGCCGTGAACCGGGCGATCGAAGCGCTGGTTCCGGTCATTGCTGGCGCATCGGTCGACACCATCACGCGCCAACGCTGGCTCGAGCGGCTATGGGAGGCCATTCAGGATCAGGGCGGCCCCTATATCGAGGGCCTGTCGGACGAATGGGGCAAACTCTGCGTGACAGCGGAGATCGCCAATACGTGGGCCGACAGGTTCGTTGATCTGGTCGAGCACGTCTGGTCCGAGGGGCCCGGCGGATATTTTGCGGGAACAACGATCTGTCTGGCCTCGCTATATGCGGCTGGACGACATGCGCAGTTGCTCGCACTGGTGGAGCACGCGCCTTTCAAGCAGTGGCACTACCGGTGCTGGGGCGTCAAGGCGCTGCTTGCGATGGGCCGGAAGGCAGAAGCCCTGGCCTATGCGGAAGACACGCGCGGTCTCAACAGCCCGGATGGTCAGATCGCGCAGGCGTGCGAAGCGATCCTGCTGTCATCGGGTCTTGCCGACGAGGCATACCAGCGCTATGCGCGCGAAGCCAACCAGGGCACCACCTACCTGGCGACGTTCCGTGCCATCGCGAAGAAGTACCCGCACATCGCGCCGGAGACCATTCTGCGAGATCTGGTTGCTGCGTCGCCGGGTGAGCCGGGGAAGTGGTTCGCAGCGGCCAAGGACGCGGGCCTGTTCAACCAGGCCATTGAACTGGCCAATGCCAGCCCAACTGATCCCCGGACGCTGACGCGTGCCGCCAGAGATTTCGCTCAGAAGCAGCCAGCATTCGCCATGGCCGCGGGTCTTGCGGCATTGCGCTGGATGTCGCAAGGCTACGGCTATGAGATCACCGGGATCGATGTGCTCGATGCAAGCCGCGCGACGCTGCAGGCAGCGGTGCACGCTGGCGCCGATGCTGAATCTGTCAGGGAGCAGATTCGCCTGTCGATTTCCGGCACCTCCCCGCACGCCGACTTCGTGAGTCGGGCCCTGCAGGCGATCTAGCCCAAAGAATTGTCGTGAAAAATCCAGACAGTCGGTGTTTTGCAATTGATACAGAGATAACCTTTATTATCTCTGTGGCATTGTCTTTGTACTAAACTCAATTGCATGAAAACGCGCCTCACGATCCCGGCTACTGCCGACATCCCGACTGACTTTCCCGACGCCGGCGCGCTGGCAGCACTGCGTGTCTGGTATGAGGGCGCATCCTCGCGTGAGGCCGCGCAGCGGTACCTGCGCGATCAACTCAGCCGCGGCCAGTCTGCTCGCGGCGTCATCGGCCAGATCCGCCGGCAACTTGCACTTCACGCCCGCAGCCGGCAGCGGGCAGATCTGGCCACGCTGTTCGAATGCCCGGCCCATAAGCGCAGGCGTCATGCCCGCGCCATCGCACAGGCTGTCGAAGCGCTGCGCAAGCTGCCTTTGCCGCCCCCGCAGATCGGCGACGACATTGCGCATTGGCTGCCGGATCGTGCTGTGCGTGCCCTGTACGCGGCCGATATCCGGACCTTGGCCGATCTCACGGTACGGATTCCGCGTCGCCGGCAGTGGTGGACCGCCATTCCGGGTCTCGGCCCGGCCAGCGCCAGAAGGATCGAGGCCTTCTTTGCCGCGCACCCGGCGCTCACCGAGCGGGCGCGCGCACTGATCGTCGCGGACCGGCAGTCCGTCGTCACCCCTTGGGAACAGCTACGGCTACCGCACGAGGTTGACGGATCGGCTGGTGCCTTCCGCGCGCCAGCGTCGAGTTGCATCCTCGGCGCGGACAACGATTACGACGCCGTCCAGGCGTGGCTTGCATTGCATGAATCCCCGGCCACTCAGCGCGCCTACCGCAAGGAAGCCGAACGCCTGATCCTGTGGGCCATCGTCGCTCGCGACAAGGCGTTGTCTTCCCTGAGCACCCGCGATGCAACTGACTACCGGGCGTTTCTGCGCAGACCGACACCGCGCGAACGCTGGGTCGGACCACCTCGACCGCGCACCTCGCCGGACTGGCGCCCGTTCGTCGATAACCTCTCGGCCCGTTCGATCGCCCATGCGCTTGCGGTGCTCAGCGCCATGTTCCGCTGGCTGGTCGAGCAGCGCTATGTCGTGGCCAACCCCTTTGCCGGCATCAAGGTGCGCGGCAGCAAACGTGCGATGGAGCTCGAGACCACGCACGCCTTTACCGAAGGCGAATGGCTGCTGGTACGCGCCATTGCAAACGGGCTCGAGTGGTCGTACGGCTGGCAGGCCGCCGCCGCGCACCGGCTTCGGTTCATGCTGGATTTTGGTTACGCGACGGGACTGCGGATCAGCGAACTGGCCGATGCCGCCTTGCGCAGTGTCGAGGCAGACGCCGCCGGCGATCACTGGCTGCACGTGACCGGAAAAGGTGGCAAGCCAGCACGGGTGACCTTGACGCCCCTGGCACGCAGCGCGCTGGACCGGTATCTGCAGGAACGGGGGCTACCTGTCAGCCGCGCGCACTGGAACCCCGCCACACCGGTGATCGGCAGCCTGGACGTCGATGCGGACGGCATCAAGCCCCTGCGTCTATGGGAAGTCATGCGACGGTTTTTCCGGAGCGCTGCGCGAATCATTGAAAGCGATCACCCGGCACTGGCTGAGAAACTCCGTCAGGCGACGCCGCACTGGATGCGGCATACCCATGCGACCCACGCGCTTGCGAAGGGTGTGGAGTTGAGCGCTGTACGGGACAACCTTCGTCACGCCTCGATTTCGACCACGTCCATCTACTTGCACGCCGACGACGTCAAGCGGGCACGACAGTTCGGTGAGGCGTTCACGGCTTGATTGGCTTATGCTGCTATTGAATAAGGAGAGGCGACTTCATAACCGCTGGGCTTATGATAGCAATTCGACCGAATCTTGGTCGTACCCCCTGAAGGCGCTGTTCATCAACGACACGCCCTACCAGAAGGGCGTGTCGGGTCAGTCTCGGACGTACAGCGATGCGTACCTCGAAGCGAACAGCAGTAAAGCGCAAACGAAAAGCGTGCTAGATGAGCTGATCCAGCAAGGCGCGCGGCAGATCATTCAGCAGGCAGTCGAGGTGGAACTGGCGACCATGCTCGAACAGTACAGCAACGTGAAGTCGATCGACGGCCGGCGTGCCGTGGTGCGCAACGGCTACCTGCCCGAGCGCGAGGTCGTCACAGCGATCGGTCCGGTGACGGTTCAGGTGCCGAAGGTGCGGGATCGTTCGGGCTCGGGCATCCGGTTCAATTCGACGATCGTGCCGCCGTACGTGCGCAAGTCCGCGCGCGTGTCGGCAGCGCTGCCGTCCCCGATGGGCGGGCAAATTCCCCCACCTGTGGGCACCTAAAATCCCCCACCTAGAGACACGCGGAGCATGACGCTGGCGCGGTCTGGCAGGACGTTACCTTACACCCCTCGAATGAAGAAAAAGAGGGGTTGTTGGAGTGAATGTCTTGAAGCCGCATCTGCAAACAACCATCGCCACGCTCATCGCCGCGGGCAAACGTCAGCGGGAGATTGCCCGGATTACGGGAGTCGACCGTAAGACGATCCGCAAGTACCAGGAGCAATTCGCGGCGGCGCAGGCAAATTCCCCCACGGTGCCCACCGGCTCCGGGCTGCAAATTCCTCCACCCTGCCCACCGGCAAAGAGCAACCAGATATCGGCCTGCGAGTCACACCGGGAGTTCATAGAGGCCCAGTTGCGGCTGCGGCGCAACGCCATGGCCATCTACCAGGATCTGGTGGACCGGTTTGGCTTTGCTGCCGGATACGACAGCGTCAAGCGGTTGGTGCGGACATTGCGCCAGCATGAACCGGCCCAGTTTGACCGGCTGGATTTCCAGCCTGGCGAAGAAGCCCAGGTTGATTATGGCGAGGGGGCCCTGACCAGGGTGCCGGGCACAAACCGTTACCGCAAGCCGCGGTTGTTCGTCATGACGCTTCGGTACTCGCGACGCAGCTTCCGCCGCGTTGTGTGGAAGTCCAGCAAACAGGTCTGGGCCGAGTTGCACGAGCAGGCCTGGCGCCAGCTGGGTGGTGTAACGCAATACGTCGTCCTCGACAATCTGAAGGAAGGCGTGATCAAACCGGACCTGTACGAGCCGGAGCTCAATCCGGTGTATGCAGCCATGCTCGCTCACTACGGCGTGGTGGCGGACCCAGCCCGCGTACGAGATCCGAATCGCAAGGGCACCGTCGAGAACGCTATCCAGCATACCCAAGGCACGGCCCTGAAGGGGCGCCGGTTCGAGTCGATCGAGGAGCAAAACGCCTTCCTTGATCAATGGGAATCGAACTGGGCGGCCAGAAGGATCCACGGCAGTACCCGTCGCCAGGTTCAGGCGATGTTCGAGGAAGAGCGCCCCCATCTGCGTGCCTTGCCGGCGCGCAACTTCGAATACTTCACCGACAAGGTCTACACGGTCTGCGACGACACGTGCGTACGGGTCGACCACAGCAGTTACGCTGCCCAACCGGCTCCCATTGGCAGCAAGGTGCTGGTGCGTAAATTTGCCCGTCACCTGGAAATCCGCAACCTCCAGACACAGACATTGCTGCGCACCCACATTCTGGCCGACAGGCCGGGAACAGTGATCCTGCCGCACGACGAGCGACCGTTCAATCCCTCCCGGGAAACGCGCCGCATCCTCGCGCAGGCCAGGACGATCGGGCCATCGGCCGAACGCCTGTGCCAGCATCTGTTCGACACCGAAGGGCGAGTCGGTCAGCGCAAGCTCTGGGGCATCGTCGGCCTGGTCCGGCGCTATCCCCGCCGCCTGATCGAATCGGCCTGCGAGATCGCAATGAGAGAAGGCATGCCCAGCTACAAACAGGTCAAGGCGCTGACCGAGCGTCTGCTGGAGCAGGCGCTGGCCGAACTGGACGCGCCCGTCCAGGGCGAACTGCCCTTGACTCAGGAACATCACCTCATCCGGGACGGCGACGACTACGCCGACCTGTTCACCCTCGGCGCCAAGCATAGCGCCGCCATGCCATCACCCAACGGAGATCTCTCTTGAGCATGAGCCTTGCCGAAATCGACCGCGCCCTGCGCGAACTGCGCCTGTCCGGCATCAGCGCGACACTGGAAACCCGGGTGCTGCAAGCCCAGGCCAGCCAGCAGCCATTCCTTGAAACCTTCTCCATGATTCTGCAGGACGAGCTCGATCGACGACAGTCCCGGCTTCTCGAACGACGCTTCCAGCAGTCCGGCCTGGACGAGCGCAAAACCCTGAGCGACTTCGACTGGTCCTTCAACACGAAAGTCCCCCGGCAGGCCTGCTTCGAGCTACACACGCTGAAGTTCGTCGCCGACAGCGACAACGCGCTGCTGATCGGCAAACCCGGCACCGGCAAAAGTCATATCGCCAAGGCTATCGCCTACAACGCCACCCTGCAGGGGATGAAGGTGCGATACGTCGAGTCCGACACCGTGTTCGCCGGCTATGCCGTGGAAACACGTGCCGATCAGGACCGGCTGCTCAAGGCCCTGGTCGAGCCCGAACTCCTCGTGCTTGACGATCTGTTCCTCGCCAAACGCATTCCCGATGCCGCGGCCGAATTGCTGCAGACACTGGTCCATCAACGCTACAAGCAACGTCGCAGCATCCTCGTCACGTCCAACCGTGTCGTCCAGGACTGGGGGCGCTACCTTCGCGACAGCACCATGGCCTCGACGATCCTTGATCGTCTGCTGCATCGCTCCAAACTCCTCGAGTTTGAAGGGAGCTATTGTCGAATCTGGTGTACAGCGGGAGCGGCGGGAATTTGAGAAGGCGGTGGCGGTCTAGCGAGAATGTTGCTTGTCAAAGGCACAACCAGCGAACCCGAGAAGGCCGGACCCGACCACCATGAAGAAGATTACGCAAGAAGCGAACAGCAGTAAAGCGCAAACGAAAAGCGTGCTAGATGAGCTGATCCAGCAAGGCGCGCGGCAGATCATTCAGCAGGCAGTCGAGGTGGAACTGGCGACCATGCTCGAACAGTACAGCAACGTGAAGTCGATCGACGGCCGGCGTGCCGTGGTGCGCAACGGCTACCTGCCCGAGCGCGAGGTCGTCACAGCGATCGGTCCGGTGACGGTTCAGGTGCCGAAGGTGCGGGATCGTTCGGGCTCGGGCATCCGGTTCAATTCGACGATCGTGCCGCCGTACGTGCGCAAGTCCGCGCGCGTGTCGGCAGCGCTGCCGTGGCTGTACCTGCGAGGCATCTCGACGGGCGACATGAGCGAAGCCATGGGCATCATGCTGGGCGGCCAGGTCAGCGGCATGTCGCCGAACGTCGTGAGCCGGCTGAAGGCCCAATGGGCCGATGAGCATGAGCAGTGGAATCGGCGTGAGCTGTCGTCGGCGCGCTGGGTCTACTGGTGGGCCGACGGCATTCACACCGGTGTGCGCAGCGACGATTCCGACGGCCAGTGCCTGCTGGTGATCGTTGGCGTCAAACCGGACGGGACGAAGGAACGTGTGGCCATCGGTGACGGCTACCGGGAATCGAAGGCATCGTGGAGCGAACTGCTGCTCGATCTGAAGAAGCGCGGCCTGCCGTCGGGGCCACTGCTGGCCTGCGGCGATGGCGCGATGGGATTCTGGGCCGCGATGGAGGAAGTGTTCCCGCAGACGAAGCATCAGCGCTGCTGGTTTCACAAGATGGGTAACGTGCTCAATGCGCTGCCGAAATCGCAGCAGGCTCGAGGCAAGAAGGCGATGCAGGACATCTGGATGGCGGCCACGCGCGCTGATGCACTGGCCGCATTCAATCACTTCGTCGACGCGTACTCGGCAAAGTACCCGAAGGTCGCCGAAAAGCTGACGGAAGATCGTGACGAGCTGCTCGCGTTTTACGATTTCCCGGCTGAACACTGGCAGCATCTGCGCACCACGAACCCGATTGAATCGACCTTTGCGACGGTGCGCCATCGCACGAAACGCACGCGCAACTGTGTATCGCGCGCGACGTTCCTCGGGCTGGCGTTCAAGCTGATCGAGTCGGCCGAAGAATCGTGGCGGCGCATCCGCGCCCCGGAAAAGCTCACTTCGATGCTTGACGGGATGACGTTCAAGGATGGAGAACCGGTGACCGACAGCACACCGGCTCAGCAATCGCTAGCCGCCTGATTACGCCGAGACCGCATACACCAGATTTGACTTTAACTCTTTGAAGGCAAGAGCTATCGACTCCGGGAAGCTGCTGCCAGGCTTGCCGTCACTGAGGAATCCGACGCATAATCCGCTCGTCCTGCCTGGGGGAATTTAGCCGCCCACAAGTGGAGGAGTTTGAACTGCCCATCGGGGCTGCCGTGGCTGTACCTGCGAGGCATCTCGACGGGCGACATGAGCGAAGCTATGGGCATCATGCTGGGCGGCCAGGTCAGCGGCATGTCGCCGAACGTCGTGAGCCGGCTGAAGGCCCAATGGGCCGATGAGCATGAGCAGTGGAATCGGCGTGAGCTGTCGTCGGCGCGCTGGGTCTACTGGTGGGCCGACGGCATTCACACCGGTGTGCGCAGCGACGATTCCGACGGCCAGTGCCTGCTGGTGATCGTTGGCGTCAAACCGGACGGGACGAAGGAACGTGTGGCCATCGGTGACGGCTACCGGGAATCGAAGGCATCGTGGAGCGAACTGCTGCTCGATCTGAAGAAGCGCGGCCTGCCGTCGGGGCCACTGCTGGCCTGCGGCGATGGCGCGATGGGATTCTGGGCCGCGATGGAGGAAGTGTTCCCGCAGACGAAGCATCAGCGCTGCTGGTTTCACAAGATGGGTAACGTGCTCAATGCGCTGCCGAAATCGCAGCAGGCTCGAGGCAAGAAGGCGATGCAGGACATCTGGATGGCGGCCACGCGCGCTGATGCACTGGCCGCATTCAATCACTTCGTCGACGCGTACTCGGCAAAGTACCCGAAGGTCGCCGAAAAGCTGACGGAAGATCGTGACGAGCTGCTCGCGTTTTACGATTTCCCGGCTGAACACTGGCAGCATCTGCGCACCACGAACCCGATTGAATCGACCTTTGCGACGGTGCGCCATCGCACGAAACGCACGCGCAACTGTGTATCGCGCGCGACGTTCCTCGGGCTGGCGTTCAAGCTGATCGAGTCGGCCGAAGAATCGTGGCGGCGCATCCGCGCCCCGGAAAAGCTCACTTCGATGCTTGACGGGATGACGTTCAAGGATGGAGAACCGGTGACCGACAGCACACCGGCTCAGCAATCGCTAGCCGCCTGATTACGCCGAGACCGCATACACCAGATTTGACTTTAACTCCGTGGCATCGAAATCATGATCGTCAAGGGGCAATTGAACGACGGCGGCGTTGGTCAAACTCCCGCGCAGCAGTTCTATTCACTGGCTGGATAAGGAATCCATACCATATCCGAGTTGGCCGACCTCTCGCTCTTACTGCGACAGAACCCACAATTTTGCGCGCAGGGCTTCGGCAACACCCGCGGAGCCCGCGCCTTCGATACCTAAGAACTTTGCGACAACAGCGAGCGCCGCAGTATCGTTGCTGTGCAGCACCTCAAGCGCGCAACGTTTCCAATCTTGATCGGCTAACCGGTAGAGACACCAACTCTGCAGCGCTGCAATTACGGGCGAACCGTAACCTTGCGCATCGATCTGCCGCAATAAGCGCAATGCGTCGAGCCAGCGCTGCGATTTGATGAGCATCCGCACCTCGCAAGTATCGACAATCATGCGACGTGGATGAATCTGACGCAGCAATAATAGTAGGTCTTCCAGATCGGTGCGCGCATCGAGATGCAGACCCTCTGAAAAAATCCACAGCAGCATGTCGAGCACTACACAGCTATGTCGACCTCTTGTCACTGCTGATGCCGCAACGAGGGACTTATCTCGTCCGTGAGGAAAAGGAGCAATCGTCAAGAGTGACGTATGCAGATCGTTCGGCATAGTCAGGCGACCAGTGCGTGAGGGCGCGGTGTACTTTCAATCACCGGAGATCTGCGTTCGAAGGAAATGCCCTTCAGAAGGGCCTCTATCTTGTCTATGCTACGGATCTTTCTCCGCGCGACCTCTTCCGTTTCGATCCGCTTGACCACCATGCCTACGCAAGTCGCGCGCGACGGGCAGTTGCTCGTGCGGCGCGTGCGATGACACGCCATCGCGAACGTCGATGCAATCGGATTTGTGGTCCGAACAGGCTGCCAGTGCACGACCGGAAAGTCATAAAATTGGAGCAACGCATCGCGATCTTTCGGGATTTTCCCAGTCGTTTTTGGATAGTTGGCCTCATACGAGTCGACGAGCGATTCTGCCGCGATAAGGTGAAGACGACCAGTTAGCCATATGATTAGATGAGGACTAGCTATGCTTTCAGCTGAGTAACATTGCGCGACTTCGGTCATTCCGATGTCGCCGTCGTTCATCTGCCATTTGGTGATCATGTGCATTTATATGAACGCCTCCCGTTTGCCAAGGCTTTCGTTTGTTGTGACGGGCAGGATGGGTTGCCGCTGTATATACGGCCTTGCTGCAGCCGGTACATACGCTGCGGGCCTCTATGAAATCCGCTGACTCGCACCTCATTGACCTCACGAGCTCAAGGCTCTTATGCACATTCAGGTTTAGCGAGTTCCGGTCCAACCTGTTCTGTCATCACATTCGATTGCCAGCGCAACCTTCGACGCGTCATCCTGTGTGAAGTTAGTCTTCTGCGTGAACGCTGGCTATTCAGACCGGCTTCGCGCTCACGTGCCCCATCTGATACGACCGCTCGTGGGCGAGGATTGCCCAGATCGTTCGTGCCATCTTGTTGGCCAGCGCGACGATTACCACGTTCGGTGGCCTGCGCTTGCTGATCTGCTCGACCCACGAGCCGGGCTCCTTCGCGTGATACAACACGCTACGGGCACCGTGTATCAACAGCGTGCGCAGATACGTGTCGCCGCGCCTGCTGATCCCCAGCAACGTCACCTTTCCGCCCGAGCCAGTCTGCTTTGGTACGAGACCGATCCAGGCTGCGAACTCGCGCCCCGACCTGAACGACTTCGCGTCGCCCGTTGTCGCCACTGCGGCAGTCGCCGTCAGCACACCAACGCCGGGGATCGCGGTAATCGCTTTGACCGCCTTGTCCTCCAGCATCCACTGACGCAGCCGCCGTTCGATCACGGCGATCTGGTCATCGAGCTTCGTCAACCCGTTCCACTGCTCGCGCAATGTGTCGATCAACACCATCGGCAGTCGATCCGTTATGCCGGCAAGCACCGCCGGTATCGCCTTATCGAGCGCAGCCCGGCCCTTACCCATCACCTCGCCGTATTCGGCCAGCAGTCCGCGCAAGCTGTTGATCTGCATCGTACGAAACTTGACCAGTTGCTGGCGCATCCTGTGCAGCGCCAGCACCGCTTGCTGGGCTTCGCTTTTTACCGCCACGGCCTTGCCTGGCTGCTGCACGGCCAGCCAGATCGCCCGGGCGTCTGCTGCATCGCTCTTGTTGCGGATGTTGGAACCCGGCCGGCATGAGCTTCACCTCGTGCCCCAGTTTCGTGAGTTGTCGTGCCCAATGCTGTGAACCACCGCAAGCTTCCATCCCGATCAGGCACGGCGCCCGGTTCACGAAGTGCTCGAGAAACTTGGCGCGCTTGATCTGCCGGTTCACAATCTCTCCAGTTTCCGCGTCCACGTAATGCACCTGAAACACGCGCTTGGCAATGTCGATCCCAACTGGCGTAAGCTTCATTTCGGATCCCTCCGGTTTTGCCTGTGAAGACCTGCATGATCTTCCATATTGGCACAGTGATGCCGTCGGCCCGTGAAGGGTCCATCCTCATCCTTAGTTCCACCGTTCACGGTTGGGAGGCGTTCATTCCATTGACCTCGATGCCTGAGAGGATGATGCGCGCGCAGCGGAAATTCTCGAAGCGCATCATCGCCCGAATGATGCGCTTGATGGCGCGATGGTCCTGTTGGCACTTAACTTTCACGTTATCGAGTTAAAGTCAAATCTGGTGTATGCGGTCTCGGCGTAATCAGGCGGCTAGCGATTGCTGAGCCGGTGTGCTGTCGGTCACCGGTTCTCCATCCTTGAACGTCATCCCGTCAAGCATCGAAGTGAGCTTTTCCGGGGCGCGGATGCGCCGCCACGATTCTTCGGCCGACTCGATCAGCTTGAACGCCAGCCCGAGGAACGTCGCGCGCGATACACAGTTGCGCGTGCGTTTCGTGCGATGGCGCACCGTCGCAAAGGTCGATTCAATCGGGTTCGTGGTGCGCAGATGCTGCCAGTGTTCAGCCGGGAAATCGTAAAACGCGAGCAGCTCGTCACGATCTTCCGTCAGCTTTTCGGCGACCTTCGGGTACTTTGCCGAGTACGCGTCGACGAAGTGATTGAATGCGGCCAGTGCATCAGCGCGCGTGGCCGCCATCCAGATGTCCTGCATCGCCTTCTTGCCTCGAGCCTGCTGCGATTTCGGCAGCGCATTGAGCACGTTACCCATCTTGTGAAACCAGCAGCGCTGATGCTTCGTCTGCGGGAACACTTCCTCCATCGCGGCCCAGAATCCCATCGCGCCATCGCCGCAGGCCAGCAGTGGCCCCGACGGCAGGCCGCGCTTCTTCAGATCGAGCAGCAGTTCGCTCCACGATGCCTTCGATTCCCGGTAGCCGTCACCGATGGCCACACGTTCCTTCGTCCCGTCCGGTTTGACGCCAACGATCACCAGCAGGCACTGGCCGTCGGAATCGTCGCTGCGCACACCGGTGTGAATGCCGTCGGCCCACCAGTAGACCCAGCGCGCCGACGACAGCTCACGCCGATTCCACTGCTCATGCTCATCGGCCCATTGGGCCTTCAGCCGGCTCACGACGTTCGGCGACATGCCGCTGACCTGGCCGCCCAGCATGATGCCCATGGCTTCGCTCATGTCGCCCGTCGAGATGCCTCGCAGGTACAGCCACGGCAGCGCTGCCGACACGCGCGCGGACTTGCGCACGTACGGCGGCACGATCGTCGAATTGAACCGGATGCCCGAGCCCGAACGATCCCGCACCTTCGGCACCTGAACCGTCACCGGACCGATCGCTGTGACGACCTCGCGCTCGGGCAGGTAGCCGTTGCGCACCACGGCACGCCGGCCGTCGATCGACTTCACGTTGCTGTACTGTTCGAGCATGGTCGCCAGTTCCACCTCGACTGCCTGCTGAATGATCTGCCGCGCGCCTTGCTGGATCAGCTCATCTAGCACGCTTTTCGTTTGCGCTTTACTGCTGTTCGCTTCTTGCGTAATCTTCTTCATGGTGGTCGGGTCCGGCCTTCTCGGGTTCGCTGGTTGTGCCTTTGACAAGCAACATTCTCGCTAGACCGCCACCGCCTTCTCAAATTCCCGCCGCTCCCGCTGTACACCAGATTCGACAATAGCTCCACGTTATCGCGACGGTCGAGTAAGATCGCGCCATCAAAAATGAGAAATCGCAGCACCACGGTCGCTTTGCACAACGAGTGGAAGCGACGCGTCGCAAGCCCGGCACCACATGGCACCTCGACGAAGTATTTGTGACGTTACACGGCAAGCTGTACATCAGCGTTTCCCTAGCAAATGCGAATTGCGCGAGACGTTCGCTGCGTTGCGCTGGATTCAGGCGGGTTGTATCGAGGCTATGGTGAGCGATTCGCGCTCGGTTATCCGGGTCGTGCAGGGCCGGAAGGTGCAGTCCAACGCAGTCTTTCTCGATGGGCGCACGTTGCAGTCGACCTGCGACAGTGGACCTCGCGCCGGTTACGACGGCTATAAACGCAAGCGCGGCAGCAAGGTCCACATGGAGGTAGATACATTGGCGCAGTTGCTTGCAGTGCATATTACGCCGGCCAACGAGCAGGAGCGTGCCCAGGTCGGCGGGCTTGCGCGTCCGGTCCAAGAGGCCACAGGCTAGACGGTCAAGGTAGCGTTTGCCGATCAGTGCTATACCGGCGAGGAGCCCGCGCAGGCAGCGCTGGATGAAGGAATCGAGCTTGAGGTGATCAAGTTGCCGGAAGCGAAAAAGGGCTTTGTGTTGTTGCCCCGTCGCTGGGTGGTGGAACGTAGCTTCGGCTGGTTGAACCGCTTTCGTCGACTCGCGCGAGATTACGAGCGCTTGCCTGAGACACTCGCTGGAATCGACTTTGTAACCCTCTCCGTTCTGATGCTCGTTCATTTCGCAAACCTAACGCTAGGTTCCTAACGCGCTCATCTAGAGAAGGGCCGCGACAGGCTGCAATGAAGCGTTTTTTCAAACTCGTGCTTGCTGCATGCTCTGAGACGCCGCGCAAAATCGTTACGGATCAGTTGCGCAGCTACCAGCGGCGAAAGCCGAGATTCCCGAACTGCCGTACGTCAGGCACGCCCTAAGCCACCGCGTGCGTCATTAACCGGGCCGACAACAGTCATCAGTCGACCTGTTACTGACTGGTGCATCAAATAGTGCCTCTTCTCAGGCTGCGTACCGGACATGTTTTTCTTTAAAGAGGTTGCGAATCATGTGAGGCTCCTTCTGTCGGCGATGCAGGTGTCGCCGGATCGCGCCGATCAGTTCCGCCTTGGTCGCCGGTCGGCTTTTGCCAAGCGCGTTGGTTTTGACGTCCTGGTTGAGCAGCTCGTCAGGATTGAGCTCGGGGCAATACCCCGGCAACCGGATCAGGCGCAGATGTGCAGCGTTATCGGCGACGTACCGCTTGACTGCTTTGGACCGGTGCACAGGATGCCCATCGACGATCAGGTAGATCATGCGCGTGGCCTGCTTGAGCAGGCGTTTCAGGAAATCGATGAAGGTCGCGTTTTTGAACGTCCCTTCGAAGACCATAAAGCTCAGTTCTTCACGATTCGTGATCGCAGAAATCATGTTGCAGCCGAAGCGCTTTCCGGTCGCCCTGACGACCGGCGTTTCGCCCTTCAGGGCAAAGCTGGTACCGCTCACGTGGTCGCTGCGCAAGCCCATTTCGTCGCCCCAATAGATGGTTGCCCCTTCCTGCTTCGCCTCTTTCGCAATGCCCGGATAGTCCTCGTTCAGCCAGCGCTCGATTTCCTCAAGCTCCGCCCGTTTTTCTGAACAAGCGTTTTCCCTGCTCCGCTATTACATCGCGAAGAAAGCTAATGTGACAGTACCGCGCCGCCCCAGGTAATTCATGCGTCGATGCACCAACCTGAAAACCAATGTCGTGATAGACACGCATTCATATCAGTACCAGCGGACGTCCGGCCTGATGGCGATAGCATGGGAACAGTGGTCGTGATAAGGCAATTCCATCTTCTTCGTCGCTTCATTCTACCCCCATATCTCCTGCAACAGACAACGCCCTTAGCGCGATAGAAGCAAGTTACTGACGAGTGCATCAAATATGGTGGTTTTTATTAGGCTGCGTAGCTGACATGTTTTTTTTGTTGAACAGATTGCGAATCACGTGCGGTTCCTTTTGTCGTCGATGCAAATGCCGGCGGACTGTGCCGATCATTTCCGCCTTGCTGGTCGGTGGCTCTTGCCGAGCGCATTGGTCTTCACATCCTGATTGAGGAGTTCGTCCGGGTTCAGCTCGGGACAGTATCCCGGCAGCCGGATCAGGCGCAGACGCTCAGCGTTATTGGCGACGAACTGCCTGATGGCAACAGATCGGTGCACTGCGTGTCCATCGACGATCAGGTAGATCTTGCGCGTGGCCTGCTTGAGCATGCGCTTCATGAATTCGATGAACGTGGCGTTCCTGAACGTTTCCTCAAAGACCATGAAGCTCAACTCCCCGCGGTTCGTAATAGCCGAGACCATTGCAGCCGAAGCGTTGTCCTGTTGCGCGCACCACCGGCGTTTGGCCCTTGAGCGCGAAGCTCGTGCCGCTGATGTGATCACTACGCAAGCCCATTTCGTCCCCCCAGTAGATCGTCGCTTTCTCACTCTTCGCCTCTTTCGCGATCTGCGGATAGTCTTCGTTCAGCCAGCGTTCGAACACCGCATCGTTACGTTCGTGCGCTCGCCGTACAGACCTCTGGGCACTCATACCCCACGCCTTCAGGTATCGACCCGCCGTCCACTTCGACACCTTGATGCCGCACTGCCTTTCGATCAGTTGCGCGACCGATCCGCGGGTCCACAGGTAGAACGGCATCGACAGTTGATCCGGCATCCGCGCGATGATCAGCTTGCGGATTCTTACGGCTTGCCGATGAGTCAGGTGGCCGCTTCCCGATCGACGGCCCCGCTCGCCCGACCTCAGCGCCCGCAGGCCGCCTTCCCGCGCAGTCTTCATCCACCTGCTTATCGCGCGCAAACTCACACGGTACGTTCGAGCGGCCTCGACTTGCGTCATCCCGTCGCGCACCGCCTGCACCACCATCTTTCTCAGGTGCGCTTGCGTCGACTGGTCCAATTTTCGAGCATCGGTTTCCCCTATAGCGAATCACGCCTTATTTGGTGCACCTGTCAGTATTTGCTGAGAGCGCTGACGATCATGCGAAACTGTTCGCCGAGACCCGACAGCACGAGCTGATCGCGAACCTCGTCAACGAAAATGCCGACAAACAGCGCAAGCATCATCACTGTGAGCGCGCCCTTCACCGGCTGGCTGAGCATCATAAGCTCGAGTTTCTGCGCCGACTTCGCCGCAAAGCCGAACGCGAAATCTGCGAGCAGCAGCATCAGCAACATCGGCGCGGCAAGCTTCGCGGTGGTCTGCATCAGTGAGTCCGTCTGTTGCAGCACAAAGCTTTCCAGCACGTTGGCGGGCACCGGCGTCGCAGCGCTGAGCGGCCACCAGTGATACGACTGGTAAAGCGCGCCGAGCAGGAATGTCATGCCGCCAAAGGTCCAGAACGCGACGCCCGCCACCTGCAGGAGAAGTGTTCCAGTGGGCGTGGACTGCCCCTCGTGCAGAGGGTTGGTGATCTGCACGTTGTTGTAGCCGGCCAGATCGTCGACGTAGATACCGGCTCCTTCCGCCACCCAGAATACTGTGGAGGCAGCAAAACCCAGCACCAAGCCGATGACCGCTTCGCGCAGGCCAATGACGAAGAACGACGTGCCGGTCAGCGACGAATACAGCGAAACGGGCTGGGCATAAGCAATAAACGAGCTGAACAGCAGCACCATGCCATTACGCACCATGCCTGGCAGGATGCCCTCTGCGGTAGGCGGAAACAGGTAGAGCATCACGAAGAGCCGCACCGAGCACACACCGAGCACCGTCAGCGAACGAATCAGCGTAGCGCCGAACTGCGGCAGCGTCGTAAGGGTCTCGTACATTATGGAATCGCTAATCACTAGAAAACCGCTGCGTCGACGCGGTCATACCACCGCGTCCTGCCCACGTGAAGAAGAACACAGACGGGCCAGCGCGGCTTCTTCGGCTTCCTCGTCGCCGGCATCCGCTGCGACGCGATCTAGCGCGACGCGCAAACCGGCAATGCGCTCTCTGCATACATCAACCCGGTTGCGATTTCGCGTGATCGCGCGCATGGCCGCAGCGAGGTCATCGGCCTTGCTGCGCAACAGCGTGTCGAGCGCGGCAAGTTCGCCTTCCATCTGCTGGACACGCACGGCGACGACGTCTGCATAGCGCATCGTCGCATTGAGATCGGCCAACTGGAACGCGTCGCCGCCTGTCATCATGTGCGCCAGCCTTGTCTGGAAACTGCGCAACTGCTCGCGTTCCGTTTCGGTGTGCGCGAATTGCGCGTCACGCTGCGCGAGTGCCTCGGCATGCGCTTCGCGCGCGGCCATCACGCCTGCCTGCAGGCGACGCTCGAGCCGCTCGTGGCGGCCGCATGTCACTTGCAGCGCGGCCACGCGACGACGTGTCTGCCCGGGATTTTGCGGCGCGCTCATTGGATCAGCCGTTCGCCAGTTGGAACAGCCGCGCCTCAGTGTCCTGCGGCGCGGCGAATTCGTGGGTCGCCTGATTGAAGAAGGTGCGGATCGCGTCGATCTTGCGAATTGCCTCGTCGGCAAGCGGGTTGCCGCCCTCCTGATATTCGCCTATCTGCAACAGCACCTCGACCTCGCGATGCCTGAACAGCAGTTCGCGCAGCCGACCCGCCGCGCGCACATAGTCGCCGGTCATGACTTGCGGCATCACCCGCGAGAGACTAGCGAGCACGTCGATTGCGGGGTACTGGTTTTTTTCGGCGATTTCGCGCGACAAAATCATGTGTCCGTCGACGATCCCGCGCACTTCCTCGGCGATCGGATCGTTGCCCGACTCGTCCTCGGTGAGCACCGTGTAGAGCGCCGTGATCGAGCCCTTCTCGCCCATGCCGGCGCGTTCAAGTAACCGCGGCAGCTCGGCGAAGATCGATGGCGGGAAGCCGCGCCTGGCGGGCGGCTCCCCGGCTGCCAGGCCGATTTCGCGCTGCGCGCGCGCAAAACGCGTGAGCGAATCCATCATCAGCAGCACGCGCTGCCCGCGGTCGCGAAAGTGCTCGGCAATCGCGGTCGCCACGTACGCGGCCTTCGCACGCTCGATCGACGAGCGGTCCGACGTCGCGCAGACAATGACAGACCGCGCCATGCCCTCGGCACCGAGAATCAGTTCAACGAACTCTCGCACTTCGCGGCCCCGCTCGCCGATCAGCGCGACCACGGTCACGTCGCATTGCGCCCCGCGCGCGAACATGCCGAGCAACGTGCTCTTGCCCACGCCCGCCGGCGCAAAAATGCCCATGCGCTGCCCTTCAGCGAGCGTCATCATGCTGTCGATGACGCGCACGCCGGTGGCAAGCGGCGTGTCGATCATGCGGCGGCTCATCGGGGAAGGCGGATTCGCGAACACCGAGCGGTCTTCGCTGGTGTGAAGCGGCCCGAGTCCGTCGATCGGCTCGCCGAGGCTATCGATTACGCGCCCCAGTAACGCGTCCCCAACCGGCACCATCAGCGAACGGCCGAGTCCCACAACGCGCGTCGAGCGCGAAATGTCGGCGAGACGCGAGAACGGCGACAGAAGTGCGACATCGCGTGTGAAGCCGATTACCTCGCCATGCTGAAGTAATTGTCCGTTCGGCGTGCGCAACTCGCACAGCTCCCCAAGCGTCACATCGAGCCCGGCTACCTTGACGAGCGTGCCGATAACCTCGAGCACCTTGCCGGTCCGCGCGATGCCCTCTGTCGACAAGATTTCCTGTTCGATCGCATTGGCGAGGCGCTGCGCGTCGGAGTGTGTGAGCAGAACGTCGTCGGGGTCGTCGACGTCGTACTTATGGCCGGTGCGGACTATGCCGGCCGCGCGCAGCGAGGTCATCGCCAACCCTCGTCGTTGTCGCCGTCCCCCGTATCGGCGAGTTCAGCGATGTGGTGACCCGCCCTTGCTTCTTCTGTTACCGGTGCATTGGCCACTGCTGTGGCCCCATACGGCAAGAGTCCGTCCAGTTCCCTTGCCGTCTGCTTTAGTGCGCGCGAGACCGCAAGCCGCATCGCCCGCATTTGCGTCGCGAGGCCTGCGTCGATTGCACCGAAATCAGACTCGCACAGGCAACTGCCGGGTGCAAGCCGCTTGTCCGCGATAACCGACAGCGGAAACGGCCTGCCGAGATCGCGCCAGCGCGCGCAGAGCCGTTCGAACGCAACACAAGCCTTGTCGTAGTCGACCGGGCTCACCGCAACGCGCAGCCAGGTCGCGCCCCCGACGATGCGGTCAACCGTCGATAGCGCCCGCTCGAATAGCTGATCGGCGTGCTGCACGTGGACGATCTGCTCGACGGCCACGGTAATGATGCTCGCGAGCCGCTCGCGCATTTTCAGTTGCGCACGGCGTTGTGCGGCACCGGCTTCCGCGAGCCGCTCAATCCAGTCTGCCAGCGCACGCTGCTCGCCGTCGCGGTAACCGCGCCTGCCGGCGAGTTCATGCTCGTCGCGCGCGACATCGCGAATCGTTTCAGCTTCTGCATGAGCCGCAGCGACGATCGCCGCTGCCTCGTCGCGCGCGGCGGCGATCGTCGCCGTGCGATCGTCGGCGAGCTGCGCGTAGGCGGCGTCCAAGTCCATCAACACCCCGAAGGCGGCGGGCGGCACGACATCCGCATGTGCGCCGACATGCCCGCCGCCGTCCGCCCGCAGCAGCCGGTCCGATCTCAACCAAATAGCCATGCCCACTCCGGAACCAGTTCGGGAAGATGCGCAAAGAAAAGCGCGGTGCCACTCCCGTCGAATTCAAGTACACCCGCGCCTGGCCATGGCGGCATGTCGCGCGGCAACGCAAGACGCAATAATGAGCATGGGCGAGGCTCGCGAGCAGGCATGGCGGACTGTGCCGCCTCATGCATGTTCCGCGCGATCAGCGCATAGCCCTCACAGGCGAGCCCTTCTTCGTCGATCTCTTCGAGCGCAGGCACCTGTCCACGCGCGACGAGGCGCGCCATATCCGTCTCGGTGGCTAAAACATGAGCCACCGGGGCGTGAGCGGTGCCTTGCCGCGGCGCCGCGCTCAGCCGCTCCAGCGGCACGCCAACCCATTGCGCGAGACGCAGGCGGCTCTGTTTGTCTATCAGACGCCGCACTTCGGCGCGACGCCAAAACAGCGCGCGCATGCGCAACACACGCAGGCCGTCACCCACCGGCAATGCGTCGAGTACGGCGGGATCCGGCGCACGCAAGCCGTCGAACTTTGGCGTGGCCGCGCCCACTGCGTGCAGCAGCGCCCATGAACAAGCGGCAAGCGAGTCGGCTTGCGCGCCCGCCAGCGCTTCACGCAATGCGTCAAATGACGCGGATATAACGGCGGCGGGCAGATCGAGCGCGGGCCCCCACCACGACGGATGCGCCCAGTGCGCGGCCTCGCTTGCATTTCGCTGCCACGCGCCGAGCGCGGCAGCGATGCGTGCGGCAGCGACACAAGAGACGGCACTAGGCGCCGCTAGCGCCACGCGCCCCGAGGCCGAAGTCGCGGACAAAGAAACCGTGGATGCCGCCATCACGCAGCCGAAGACCGCTTTGCTCGCCGCCATTTGCCGGCGAGCGCCTTGATACGGGCGTGAATCCGCGAATCAAGCGGCGCGCTTGCGCGCCCGGCCGGCATGCCACGCCGCAGCCACAGAAAGAGACTCGCGGTGCCAACGAGAAATACCAGCACCGCCGTGACCAGCGTGGGCAAGCGCAATACCTGCGCCGGCGCGGGCATTGGCAAATCGACCGGATCGGCGACTACCGCGGTCACGCTGACCGCGTCGTAGGTCAGCCCCTCGACGCTGTGCATCACGAGCGTCTTGATCTGCGACACGAGCGTGTTCACGTCGGAATCGCGCCGGTACTTGATGAATACCGATGCCGTCGAAGGCTTCATCTGCTGCGCCAGCGGATCGTTGTCCGGCAGCACAATCTGCACGCGCGCGACGATCACGCCGTCGATCTTCGAGAGCGTCGCCGATAGTTCCTGCGACAAGCCGTAAATGAACCGCACGCGCTCCTCTGTCGGCGTCGAAATGAGGCCATCCTTCTTGAATAGACTGCCCAGATCGTCGTATCGACTATGCGGCAGGCCGCGCTCGCGCAGCACCTGCATCGCGCGAACCAGTTGCCTGTCATCGACCTCGAGCACCCAAGTCTTGCCGTTGTCGGTTGTGCTTTTGGATGCGTCGACGCCCTGCTCAAGCATCGCCACCATCATTTCGTTCGCATCCAGTTCTGTAAGGTTACGATACAGCTCCTTCTGGCAACCGGCCAGTGCGATGCAGCCGACCAGCGCAGCCGCGCGGACAGAACGGGCGGCGCGCATTGTGCGAACTTCGTCCATGAGCGGCCCGACTGCCGCATTCGCCGCTTGCGTGGCCTCTGACATGACCTATTGATTCTTCATCAACGTTTCGATTGACGACCTCGACGATTTGACCACACCCATCCTGGCCTCCATGTCAAGCTGCGTGCTGGCGAGTTCCAGCGCCACCTTCATCGAGGCGGCAGTCATTTCCTGCACCGACATGCTGCTTGCCTGACTGGACAGTGCGAGCACGTCGTTCACCGACTTCTGGATCTCCGCGTCCTGCGATGCCGTCATCTTCGCGATCACATTGGCGCTCATATCGCCGCGATGATCTGGCGGCGCCATGCGCATGTTCCGCATCAGCGCCTTGAAGCGGTCGCCGGCCTGCTGCAGCGACGCATCGCGGCTGGTTGCATGCGACGCGGGCGCAGCCGCTAGCAGTGCGGCCGCGATCTGCTGGTTCGTGACAGAAAGTACCATGGTCAGCCTTTTGCGATGAGTGGTGCCTAACGACGCAGCCGTCCCGGCGGACTCAGATGCGCAGGTAGCCTTGTTGCGCGAGCCCCTGGTCCTCACTGTAGGCGGCCACGGGCGGCGGCACCACGGCGGGAGGCTCCTGCGGCAGCTCGTCGTTGAGCCTGGCGATAGACGGTGGCATCTTGAAAGCGCCGCCATTACTGCAGACCCGAATCGCCTCGCGCAGCTCGTCCCGGGCTTCGAGCGCGCGCACGAGCTGCCGCGTGTCGCGATCTGGATTCTGCGCGAGCGCCTCACTCGCACAGCGGCGCCAGCCGGCATCACCCTTCACGGACAGGCAGAGCGCGAGCAGCGCCTTCGCATACGAGAAATGTGGCGCGCCCTCGATCACTCGCGAGCACACGTGAATCGCGCCATCCCAGTGGCCGCGCTGCATATAGAACACGGCTTCCATCATGTCCAGCCCAGCAATACGCGGGCGTAACAGGCGCAACGTGTCGAGCGTCAATTCGATGTCGTACGGATCCACTTCAAGCGACGAACAATTACTTAGTAGCGCACACGATAGCGTCTCTGTCAAGCCGCCCACTATGGCCTGACTGCAGTTGAGGTAATCCGGTGTGGCGATGGCACTCATGGCGAGAACTCCTGCTGCTGGTAGTGGCGCAGTCGCGACCATGCGCGCGACTGAAACGTGGCGAACCGGATGCACGACTTTGCACGGAAGCACTATAGTACACACGATACCCGCGCACATCGGGCGCCACACACGAAACACGAAGCAATATGGATCTACGCGAAGCGCCGGCATCATTCGCAGCCAGTTCGCTTGCCCGCTGCCTGCTTCGCGCCAGTGCCTCGCAGCCCGTAGTCAGCTGCTATCGTAAGGCATGCAGCATAGAAGCTGCGCAACGATATCGGCTACCCACTATTGATCCGGCAATAAAATGTTGAAACTTTGAGCGCAGCACATGGTCGGAAGTAGTATGGAAAAAATCGACTCCCGAACCTTGCCGATGGCGGCACTGAATGAACGCCGTCGCCGCGCGGTGAAGATGCGCATCGAAGGCGTAGCGTTGAAAGAAGTGGCTCTGCGTTGCGAGATGTCGCCCACGACGGTGATTGCGGCCTGCAAGGCGTACGAGGCGGGCGGCTGGCGTGCCGTGGATGTCGGACCTCGCGGTCGTCCGTCGGGTACCGGACGCAGCCTGAGCGCAGATCAGGAGCGGGTCGTGCAGAAAATCATCCGGGACCGCACACCTGACCAGTTGAAAATGCCTTATGCCCTGTGGACCCGTCAGAGCGTGGCCGAAGTGATCGAACAACGGTTCGGCATCCGTGTGCCGGTTCGTACGATGGGGCTGTATCTGTCGCGCTGGGGCTTCACCCCGCAAAAGCCATTGAAGAAGGCTTATGAGCAATCGCCGGCGGCGATCAGGAAGTGGCTCGATGAAGACTATCCTGCCATTGCGCAGCGGGCCCAGGCTGAAGGAGCCGAAGTCCACTGGGGCGATGAAACCGGACTGCGCTCCGACGATGTTCGGGGCCGCGGTTACGCGCCCACGGGAAAGACACCGGTGCTCAAGGTCAACGCGAAGCGTGCCGGCCTGTCGGTCATCTCCACCGTGACGAATAAAGGACAGATGCGCTGGAAGATCTTCGACGGTGCGCTGAACACCGGCATCCTGATCGACTTCATGCGACGGCTGATCACCGGGGCGAAGAAAAAGATCTTCCTGATCCTGGACAATCTGCGTGCCCATCACGGCAAGGCCGTGATGGCCTGGCTGGACAGGCACCGCGACCGGATCGAGGTGTTCTATCTGCCCAGCTACAGCCCTGAGCTCAATCCCAACGAGATGGCCAACGCCGACCTCAAGCAAAGCGTCACACGGCGGGCGCCAACGCGTACCAGGCTGCAACTGGTCAAGGCCACCGCGCACCATTACAGGGTTGTGCAGAAGCAACCCGAACGCATCCGGCGATACTTCCAGCACGATCCTGTCCGTTATGCGGCTTGATTTCAACATTTTATTGCCGGATCAAATAAACTGAGATCTGCAAGAGGGCCGGTCGCGAAAGACATGAGCGAAGAAAAAACTGAACAGCCCACCGTCAAACGGTTGCGCGACGCGCGCAAGGACGGCGAAACGTCGAAGAGCGCCGACTTGGTCGACGCCGCGACAATGGGCGCTGTTGTCGGCGTGATTGCGTTTGCGGCGGCGAGCTTCAGTGGCGCGTTGCGAGCGATCGTCAGTACCGCGATCCAATTCTCATCGGGCAGCCGCGGCTCGTCGGTCATGTTCGACGCTCTGTTTGAGCTCGGCAAGCAGGCGTTGACCGTGATCGCGCCGTGCGTGGGCGCGGCGACCCTTGCGGCAGTGGTCGCGCTGGTGTCGCAAGTCGGTTTTCAGGTCGCGACCAAACCGGTCGTGCCCGATCTCAAGCACGTGAGTGCCGTCGACGGCGTGAAGCGTATTTTCTCTTGGCGCACGGTGATCGACCTCGTGAAGGCGGTGGTCAAGGCGAGCGTTATCGGCGCGGTGATGGGGTTCACGATCAGGTCGATTTTGCCGCTGATCGCGATTTCGCTGTATCAGTCGCCGGCCGGCTTGTCGAAGGTCTTCTGGTCGCTGCTGATCAAACTTTTTGCCGTCGCGGTGGCAGTGTTTATCGTGTTCGGCCTCGCCGACGCCAAGCTGCAACGCGTGCTGTTCCTGCGCAAACTGAAGATGTCGAAAGACGAAGTCAAGCGGGAACACAAGCAGACGGATGGCGCCCCGGAGATCAAGGCGGAACGCAAAAAACGGGCGCGCGAGCTCGCGACTTCGGCGGCACCCGCGCAGCGCGTGGGCCTCGCGAACGCGTTGATCGTCAACCCGACGCACTATGCGGTCGCCATCCGCTACGCGCCGTCAGAGCACCCGCTGCCGCTCGTGATCGCGCGCGGCATGGACGAGCGCGCGGCGCAATTGCGGGGCTTCGCGCGCGATGCGAATGTGCCAATCGTCGGCAATCCGTCGATCGCGCGCGCGCTCTACAAGGTCGGGATAGACGAACCCATTCCGGAGAAATTGTTCGAGACCGTCGCCGCGATACTGCGCTGGGTCGACGCAATCGGCCCACGGCGCATTGAGGACCAGGCCGGCCAGCACAACTGCGACAACCTCGGGAGCTGCCATGTTCAAGACACGTAAGCTACCCGCTGGCGGCGAAATCGGCATCGCGATGCTGGTGGTCGCTATCATTTCGCTGATGATCCTGCCGCTGCCGCCGTTTCTGATCGACGTCCTGCTCGCCGTCAACATCACGATCAGTGTGACCCTGCTCATGGTGACCATGTATGTGCCGAACGTGGTGTCGCTTTCCGTATTTCCGTCACTGCTGCTTTTCACCACGTTGTACCGGCTGTCACTCAATATTGCGTCGACCAAATCGATTCTGCTGCACGCGGATGCAGGCAACATCATCGAAAGTTTCGGCGAGCTCGTGGTGGGCGGCAACCTTGTGGTCGGCATGGTGGTGTTCGTAATAATAACGACCGTGCAGTTCATTGTGATCGCGAAAGGCTCGGAGCGTGTGGCGGAAGTCGGCGCGCGTTTTACACTCGACGCGTTACCCGGTAAGCAGATGAGCATCGACGCAGATCTGCGCGCCCATCTGCTCACGCCCGAAGAGGCGCGCCGCAAACGCGCGACGCTTGCTGTGGAGAGCCAGTTGCACGGTGGCATGGATGGCGCGATGAAGTTCGTCAAGGGCGACGCGGTGGCCGGCCTCATCATCACGCTGATCAACATAATCGCGGGCATTGCAGTTGGCGTTGCATATCACGAGATGACGGCAGGCGAAGCGGCGAACCGCTTTTCGGTTTTGTCAGTCGGTGACGCAATGGTCTCGCAAATTCCGTCGCTGCTGCTTTCGGTCGCCGCGGGCGTAATGATTACGCGCGTCTCCGACGAGAGCGACGCGCGGCCGCTGTCGCTCGGCGACGAAATCGGCCAGCAGCTTTCGGCCAGCGCCCGCGCACTTTACTTCGCGTCCCTACTGTTGCTTGGCTTCGCTGCCGTGCCGGGTTTTCCGACTTGGCTTTTCGTCCTGTTGGCGGCGATCCTCGCCTCCTGCGGTTACGAGCTCGACAGGCGCAAGCCCGCCGAAACCACGAATGCGTGCGAAGCCGTCAACGCGATGCGGCGCGCCGGCTCGAAAGCCACGACGCCGCCAATCCTTACTCGCGCGCCGCAATTCACCTGCCCGCTCGGCGTGCGCATTTCGCCCGACCTCGTCGGGCGTCTGTCGACTACGGCGCTCGACCGTTCGTTCGAAACGGAACGCGCGCGGCTGCAGGAATGTCTCGGCTTACCGTTTCCCGGCATCACCATGTGGACGGGCGACGACTTGCCCGCCTCGAGCTGCGAACTGCTGATGCATGACGTGCCACATTGCAGGATTGAATTGCCCCTCGGAAAGGTGATGCTGCCGGAGGCGGCGCTCACCGGCATGCGCGGGCCGCTTTCCGCCGATGCTGAAACGCTCGCCGCACGTGCCGGCATTCGCGGAGCAGAAAAGCGTCGCGGGCTCGACGGCGGCCCGGGCCCCACATGGTGGATAGACGAAAAGAGCCTGTCGCCCAAAGCACCAGCATGGCGCGCCGAGCAGGTGATTGCGCATGCGTCGGTGGCGTTGCTGCGCAAGCACGCGTCGCTCTTTCTCGGCATTCAGGAAGTGCAATGGATGCTTGATCAGCAGAACGCCGAATATCCGGGCCTAGTTGCCGAGGTGCAGAAGGTGCTGCCGCCGCAGCGCATCGCGGACGTGCTACGACGGCTGCTGGAAGAACAGATCCCGATCCGCAACGTGCGCAATATTCTGGAGAGCCTCGTCGTGTGGGGCACGAAGGAAAAGGACATGTTGATGCTGACCGAATATGTGCGCGGCGATCTCGCTCCATTTCTCGCGCATCGCGCGGCAGGCGCCGGCCGGCAGTTGCCCGCAGTACTGTTCGATCTGCCCGTCGAGCAGCATATCCGCCAAGCGATCAAGCAGACGCCGACCGGCAACTTCCTTGCATTGCCGCCTGACGAAATGGGCTCTCTTATCGACCAGATCCAGTCTTGTGTTGGAGATACGCCGCGTGACAGCGTCGCGCTCGTTACCTCCATGGACATTCGCCGCTACGTGCGTCGCATGATCGAGGCGCGGCTAGACTGGCTCGCCGTCTACTCGTATCAGGAACTGGGCGAGCACGTCGAATTGCAGCCGCTCGGTCGCGTGACGATCTAGTCGCGCGCGCTTACGTCACATTCACGCTCATGACTCTCATCGAACCCCGGCCGCTCCACATCATTACATCCGACCCTGACCAACGTTCCGCCGCCTGTCCGGCGCGGGCGTGGTGTCGCGATTGTGTGGTGCTTGTGCGACGCACGTGCTCGCGTGGCAGTCCCGTCTCCTTCGAAGAAGTGGCGCCGGAAGCGCAAGCGGACCGTGCATGTCAAACAAGCGCCCTGACCGAAGACGGCGTTCACGCCATTCCCTTCGATGACGGACAGGCGCGCGATTCGAGCGGCGAAACTGAAGCCGCGGCGGCGGGCAAAGCCGAGTGCGCATCCGCAGCCGCACTCGGCGCGCACAAGGCGCCGCTGCAGTGCCTGCCCGCCGCGACGATGCCCGCCGTCGACGCCCTTTTTCGCACGCAAGGCAAGTTTCTCGAACTTGCGCGCGACGTCGCAGCCTTCTGCGTCGACCCCGCGATTAGCGATGCCGGCAGTTGGGAAGTGCGGATTCCGCTCGACGCGCGCATTCTGCCGGACACAACGCTCCATCTCTCTCTTTCGCGTTTCTGGTTGTCACTTCGGTTTGACGCGCGGAGCATCGAAACGCGGCAGTTACTCTGCGACCACAGTGCGATGCTCGAACGCGAAGTCGCTGCGCTGCTGGACGCGTGGGCCACGCCACGCGACATCGAACTGACGGTGTGGTGAACCGGCCGCCTGTCGTTAATCTCGGCCGACACAGGCCGCAACCTTGAATCGAAGGCACATGAGTTATTCGATTGACGAAATGCGTAGGCCGTCTGCGGCCCAGCAGGCGGCGGATTGCTCGTGCGCCCCCGCAAAACTCTCGCCCATCGGCGTGCTGCCCGTTCCCGCCGTGCCGCCGCTCGTGGCGCGCGTAGCGCGGCTCGTCTGCCATGCCGGCGCCGCGCAATGCATCGAGCGGGAAACCCCGATCGCCCAATGGCAAGCGACGCCCGAAGCCGCCGCCGAAGGCACGTCAGGTTTTGCGCAGCCGGGCGTACTCGATCTCGCGCATCCGTCAGGTGCCATTCGCGTGCTGTTCGACCTCGGCGCGTACCCTGCTCTGGACATCGCTGTGCTGCCCGGCGGTTCGCGCGCGCCACTGCCCGGAGACGCGGCGCGCGCGTTGCGCATCGCGGTCGCCAGCGAGCTGCTTGAGCCGCTGCTCAAGCAGCTCGCTGCACTCGGCCTTGCCGGCGTGCATGTTACGCATCTCGCGCGGGACGTGACGCGCGCGTCGAATGAGCCCGATATGCTGGACGTGCGGGATGGCGCGGCATTCAGCATGACTTTTTCGGTCAACGGAACCCGGCACAGCGCGCGCGTGCTCCCAGCGGCGCCCGTGGTGGACGCGCTCGAAGCTTGGCACGCGGCGCGCACGGTCCGTCTTCCTGCCGACGCGCTCTCCCGGCACGGCTCGTCGCAGACGCAGGGCCGCGCATGGCCGTTGGGCGGCTGCAGGGTGCCGGGCCGCCTGATACTCGGCTCGCGGCGTCTGCCCGTCGACACGCTGCGAGCGCTTCAACCGGGCGCCGTCCTGCTGCGCTCGCTGCCGGACCAGCTGCGCGCGCTGCTGCCGCAAAGTGGTGCGGCCCATGTCGTCGAGGCCTGTGCAATCCACGCCGCCAACGCCTCTGCCGCGGATCCCGCCCCGGGCGCCACTGCGGCTTGGGGCTCTCCCGGGCTGATGCGCCTTCACGCGCCAGTCAACATCGAAGGCCGCAGGCTTTCACTCACGAAGGAGATCATCATGGCCGATGAGCTGGATCCCGTTCGCCCGGACGACCTACTCGCGTCAGATCAACATTCAAATCCGGTTGACATCGGCGCGCTCGATCTGCCTGTCCAGTTCGAAGTGGACACCGTCGCGCTGCCGCTCTCAGAATTGTATGCGCTGCGTCACGGCTATGTGCTCGAACTGCCGACGCCGGTTGCCGAAGCACAGATCAAGCTGGTCACGCATGGCCAGACTATCGGCTACGGCGAGCTCGGCGAGGTTCAAAGCTGCGTTACACATTGGGAGGCACCTTGAGTGCCAGGCGATAATGGTGCCCCCATTTTTCCTCTGCGGCATCCATGACTCAAAACACCCGATCTGGCGTCGGCAGACTGAGCGACGACAAACGCAAAGCGATTGCACTTCAGGCCCTCACGCGCACCGAACCCATCAGTGTGCTGGCTGAGCGTAACGGCGTGAGCCGCCCGACGGTCTACCGACAGATCGGCACGGCCAGTGTAGCGCTGGATGAAGCCTTTGATACCACGCGGGCAGCCGACGCAGATCAGGTGCTTTTCATGCTGCCGGTCACCCGCCAATGGCTCGATCAGGTCATCGTGGCGCTCACGATGGTGGGCCACGTTTCGTTTCGCAGTACCCTTGAACTCATGCACGACCTGCTCGGCGTCTCGACCAGCCTGGGCACGATTCACACCGTTCTTCAGCGGGCCGCAAAGCAGGCCATCGCCATCAACGCCGGTATCGATCTCTCACCCATCCGGGTCGGTCTGCACGACGAACTCTTTCAGGGTTCCCAACCCGTGCTCGCCGGTATCGATGTCGCCTCGACCTATTGCTATCTGCTCGCCCCCGAAGCCCATCGCGACGGCGACACCTGGGCCATCCATCTGCTGGATCTGCAGGCACAGGGCCTCGATCCTGAGCACACGATCGCCGATGCGGGAACCGGTCTGCGTGCCGGGCAAAAAATGGCCTGGCCCGATACGCCGTGTCACGGCGACGTATTCCACATCATCCAGCACGGTAAATCACTAGCGACGCTCTGGCATCGTGTCGCCAGTGGCGCTCGCACCGGGCGCGAGCAGCTCGAAGCGCGTCTGGCCAATCCCCGTCGACGTGGTGAGGATAGCCTCCTCGAAGCCGCGCTGGAAACGCTTCGGCGCAATGAAGCCCATGCGCACGAGCTGGCTGCCGACCTGCGCACCCTGGTTCAGTGGCTCGAACGTGACATCCTGTCACTGGCTGGGCCGGACCTCGCGACGCGTCAACGGCTGTTCGATTTCGTGGTTGCCGAACTGCAGCAACGTGAAGCACGGGACCTGTCACGTACAGGGGCATACCGGCGTGCCCTTCAGAACCAGCGCGACGGCCTGCTCGCTTTCGCGGGCCTGCTCGACACAAAACTCGACGCCATTGCACGAACGCACAACGTGGCGCGCCATCTCGTGCGCGAGGTCTGCATGCTGCATCGCAAGTCCGAAACGTCGAGTGCGTTCTGGCAAGGGTGGAATCGCCTGCTAGCCCGCATCGGCCGCCCGTTTCACGGCGTCTACGCCGCCGTATCCGGGGCGCTGCATAGCACACCACGCAGCAGCTCGCTGGTCGAAAATCTCAACTCGCGACTGCGCGTCTACCTGACCAACCGGCGTCATCTGAAGGGCGGGCGGGCCTGGCTTGGTCTGCTGCAGTTTGTCTTCAACCATCGCCGCTTTGCCCGCAGCCGATGCCCTGAGCGAACTGGAAAGAGCCCGAGGGAACTGATGAGCCGCAAGCCTCACGATCACTGGCTGACGCTGCTCGGATTCGGCCCACTCCAGCCTCAGCGAACCTGATATCGGCAGGTCGTCGCCGGCCTCCATTTGAACCGCACTCCTTATTATTCCTGCTTTCTTACGCAGGCTGCTTCCGCTCGTCTGTGTAACGCAAAAATCGCGCTTTTTGAACCACGCCCCTGATCGAGCCATTGGCGGGTGACCGGCAGCATGAAAAGCACCTGATCTGCGTCGGCTGCCCGCGTGGTATCAAAGGCTTCATCCAGCGCTACACTGGCCGTGCCGATCTGTCGGTAGACCGTCGGGCGGCTCACGCCGTTACGCTCAGCCAGCACACTGATGGGTTCGGTGCGCGTGAGGGCCTGAAGTGCAATCGCTTTGCGTTTGTCGTCGCTCAGTCTGCCGACGCCAGATCGGGTGTTTTGAGTCATGGATGCCGCAGAGGAAAAATGGGGGCACCATTATCGCCTGACACTCAAGGTGCCTCCCAATGTGTAACGCAGCTTTGAACCTCGCCCGCTGCCCAACCGGCTCCCATTGGCAGCAAGGTGCTGGTGCGTAAATTTGCCCGTCACCTGGAAATCCGCAACCTCCAGACACAGACATTGCTGCGCACCCACATTCTGGCCGACAGGCCGGGAACAGTGATCCTGCCGCACGACGAGCGACCGTTCAATCCCTCCCGGGAAACGCGCCGCATCCTCGCGCAGGCCAGGACGATCGGGCCATCGGCCGAACGCCTGTGCCAGCATCTGTTCGACACCGAAGGGCGAGTCGGTCAGCGCAAGCTCTGGGGCATCGTCGGCCTGGTCCGGCGCTATCCCCGCCGCCTGATCGAATCGGCCTGCGAGATCGCAATGAGAGAAGGCATGCCCAGCTACAAACAGGTCAAGGCGCTGACCGAGCGTCTGCTGGAGCAGGCGCTGGCCGAACTGGACGCGCCCGTCCAGGGCGAACTGCCCTTGACTCAGGAACATCACCTCATCCGGGACGGCGACGACTACGCCGACCTGTTCACCCTCGGCGCCAAGCATAGCGCCGCCATGCCATCACCCAACGGAGATCTCTCTTGAGCATGAGCCTTGCCGAAATCGACCGCGCCCTGCGCGAACTGCGCCTGTCCGGCATCAGCGCGACACTGGAAACCCGGGTGCTGCAAGCCCAGGCCAGCCAGCAGCCATTCCTTGAAACCTTCTCCATGATTCTGCAGGACGAGCTCGATCGACGACAGTCCCGGCTTCTCGAACGACGCTTCCAGCAGTCCGGCCTGGACGAGCGCAAAACCCTGAGCGACTTCGACTGGTCCTTCAACACGAAAGTCCCCCGGCAGGCCTGCTTCGAGCTACACACGCTGAAGTTCGTCGCCGACAGCGACAACGCGCTGCTGATCGGCAAACCCGGCACCGGCAAAAGTCATATCGCCAAGGCTATCGCCTACAACGCCACCCTGCAGGGGATGAAGGTGCGATACGTCGAGTCCGACACCGTGTTCGCCGGCTATGCCGTGGAAACACGTGCCGATCAGGACCGGCTGCTCAAGGCCCTGGTCGAGCCCGAACTCCTCGTGCTTGACGATCTGTTCCTCGCCAAACGCATTCCCGATGCCGCGGCCGAATTGCTGCAGACACTGGTCCATCAACGCTACAAGCAACGTCGCAGCATCCTCGTCACGTCCAACCGTGTCGTCCAGGACTGGGGGCGCTACCTTCGCGACAGCACCATGGCCTCGACGATCCTTGATCGTCTGCTGCATCGCTCCAAACTCCTCGAGTTTGAAGGCAAGAGCTATCGACTCCGGGAAGCTGCTGCCAGGCTTGCCGTCACTGAGGAATCCGACGCATAATCCGCTCGTCCTGCCTGGGGGAATTTAGCCGCCCACAAGTGGAGGAGTTTGAACTGCCCATCGGGGTCTACGCCGCCGTATCCGGGGCGCTGCATAGCACACCACGCAGCAGCTCGCTGGTCGAAAATCTCAACTCGCGACTGCGCGTCTACCTGACCAACTGGCGTCATCTGAAGGGCGGGCGGGCCTGGCTTGGTCTGCTGCAGTTTGTCTTCAACCATCGCCGCTTTGCCCGCAGCCGATGCCCTGAGCGAACTGGAAAGAGCCCGAGGGAACTGATGAGCCGCAAGCCTCACGATCACTGGCTGACGCTGCTCGGATTCGGCCCACTCCAGCCTCAGCGAACCTGATATCGGCAGGTCGTCGCCGGCCTCCATTTGAACCGCATTCCTTACTATTCCTGCTTTCTTACGCAGGCTGCTTCCGCTCGTCTGTGTAACGCAAAAATCGCGCTTTTTGAACCACGCCGCACAGCTCAAAAATTCGCTACCCAATCTTAACGTGGGCCTTACTGCAACAGAACCCGCTGAACAACCCGTTGAGCCGCTTCAATGCTTCATTCACCAGCTGCCGGATTGGTCGCAATGGGTGATCAGCAGGGACGAAGTCGTCCAGCTTGACCGTCGTAAACAGCGGCTCCTGCATCTCATCAATCCCGCGCATCGCACTCATCGCCCAATCTCATGAACACGATATCCATAACGGCTGTCCTTCCAACCCCGTTTACACGGGACCCAAATTCAACAGCCCGCTATGGAGCTGGTATGTCGGGGTCAAACATCGGTTCGATTACTTTGCGCCGTCTCTTCCATGCGTGGACGCCTGGCTGTCACAGCTTCGTAGTGTCCCTGCTGGTCCCAGATAACGACATGGTGCGTGAACGGGGCACTCGCGCCAGAAGCGGAAATGGTTTCCTTGCTCGTCACGGGGTATTGCGCGTCTAGGCCCGCTTCGACTACCCCGACCTGTATGTTTACGTTGTAGCGCTCATTGACAAGCCTCGTGAGGGTCTTGGCCGCTCCACCAACGCCGGTATCCAGATGCAGCATACTGTCGTTGCTGTCGGACGGATTTTTCACGTCGTACTCGCGGCGCAACTCGTTAACTTCGTTGTCGAGATTGCTGTCCTTCAAATCCGGCCTGAGGTGTTGCACCAACGCATAGATCGCGCAGTTGCTCCCCGTTCCCGGGTTGGAAATGACCTGCAGGTCATGTTTGGTCAAGTGTGCCCTAAAAGCGTTGTTGAGGTCGGCGAATCCCAACATCTGCTGCTCCCGGTTATCGTTGGAGACTTCAGACGGTTCTTCGTTCCTGTCAGCCTGAGTGACCACGGCGTTATTCGTGGGATTCAAAGTATGAGTCGTGTTGCTTTGAATGGCTTGCGGTTCAGGTTTGACCAGTATCCCGAAAGCCTTCTCCTGCAGGCTGCGTGCGATGGCTTCCTCCACCGCAGCTGCGTCGGCACTATCCATTTCGTCGGCAGTGCGGGCCTTCTTTTGTCCGACCGTGCCGTACTTAGCCAAAAGTGTTTTCTGGTCAGGGACTGCTGAGCGAACCTTTTCCATCGCTGAAGTCCCTTGGCTCGAACTCAAGTCGCGATGGGCATTAGCGCCAATATTATTAGGGGCTCTTGTCTTTAACCCTGCCAATTGACCGCTCGCGCACAAGGTGGATGCGGAATTAGGATTAGTGGGCGATTCTTCATCCGTACTCGTTGCCGTGAGATCGGTGGAAATGTTACTTGAGCTAGATACGCTGGAGATTGGCATGTCTGTTCTCCGATGATTATTGCTGTAACCTTTCTTGGCTATGTGCTGCTTCTGGGAGGCGTCCCGCGAAGAATCCTGGCCTTCATGACGAGGGACGTTGGCTTTCGGTATCTCAACCTGCTTCACTGGTGGCGGGAAATACGAGCCCGACGCCATCCGGTTCCACAACTTGTACAGATTGCCCGACAGGTTCTGCTCGAACATGGCGATCGTTTCATCGTCCACGCCTGCAGCACCCCGCTTGGCCCTCACCAGCTGATACGCTTCCCACACCGTGCGCTTCGCAATGCAAAAAGGTTTTGTTGATGTCACGTCACTCATCCCCGCAAAGCAGGTTGGCGACTTTCGTCAACGGGATAACGCTACCCCTTCGCTCCACCGTCATTACAACGGCTTCAACACTACTACGGGCAGCTCCGCCCCTCACTGTGGCATCGGTACTCTTCCTCATGGTGTCTGCCACTTGTCATTTCCCTTTACATCGACAGCAAGGTTCTCACGTTCCATATCAAAGCCTGTGCTGAGCTCATGCCGCCTTTACGCCGGCTGCCGTCAGGTCCGTAAGCAGGTCCCCTCCTGACTGATCCCGGAGCGACGAGATGGCCCCGGTTTTGACAGCGCTTTATTGATCCGGCAATAAAATGTTGAAACTTTGAGCGCAACACATGGTCGGAAGTAGTATGGAAAAAATCGACTCCCGAACCTTGCCGATGGCGGCACTGAATGAACGCCGTCGCCGCGCGGTGAAGATGCGCATCGAAGGCGTAGCGTTGAAAGAAGTGGCGCTGCGTTGCGAGATGTCGCCCACGACGGTGATTGCGGCCTGCAAGGCGTACGAGGCGGGCGGCTGGCGTGCCGTGGATGTCGGGCCTCGCGGTCGTCCGTCGGGTACCGGACGCAGCCTGAGCGCAGATCAGGAGCGGGTCGTGCAGAAAATCATCCAGGACCGCACACCTGACCAGTTGAAAATGCCTTACTGACTGGTGCATCAAATAGTGCCTCTTCTCAGGCTGCGTACCGGACATGTTTTTCTTTAAAGAGGTTGCGAATCATGTGAGGCTCCTTCTGTCGGCGATGCAGGTGTCGCCGGATCGCGCCGATCAGTTCCGCCTTGGTCGCCGGTCGGCTTTTGCCGAGCGCGTTGGTTTTGACGTCCTGGTTGAGCAGCTCGTCAGGATTGAGCTCGGGGCAATACCCCGGCAACCGGATCAGGCGCAGATGTGCAGCGTTATCGGCGACGTACCGCTTGACTGCTTTGGACCGGTGCACAGGATGCCCATCGACGATCAGGTAGATCATGCGCGTGGCCTGCTTGAGCAGGCGTTTCAGGAAATCGATGAAGGTCGCGTTTTTGAACGTCCCTTCGAAGACCATAAAGCTCAGTTCTCCACGATTCGTGATCGCAGAAATCATGTTGCAGCCGAAGCGCTTTCCGGTCGCCCTGACGACCGGCGTTTCGCCCTTCAGGGCAAAGCTGGTACCGCTCACGTGGTCGCTGCGCAAGCCCATTTCGTCGCCCCAATAGATGGTTGCCCCTTCCTGCTTCGCCTCTTTCGCAATGCCCGGATAGTCCTCGTTCAGCCAGCGCTCGATTTCCTCGTCCTTTCTCTCGTACGCGCGTCGAACAGGTTTCTGGGCGGTCATGCCCCATGCCTTGAGGTATCGGCCCGCCGTCCACTTCGACACTTTCACGCCGCACTCGCGCTCAATCAGCTTTGCCACCGATTCGCGGGTCCACAGGTAGAACGGCAGCGCAAGCTGGTCGGGCATGCGCTCGATGATAAGCTTGCGCATTTTCACGGCTTGTGGATGAGTCAGGTGGCCGCTTCCGTGCCGACGGCCACGCTTGCCGGACCTCAGTGCCCTCAAGCCACCCTCTCGTGCCAACTTCATCCAGTTGCCCACCGCACGCAGGCTAACGCCATACGTTCGAGCCGCTTCCACTCGCGTCATGCCGCTACGCACCGCTTGCACCACCATCTTCCTCAGGTGCGCCTGCGTTGCCTCGCCCAGCTTCCTTGCATCAGTTTGCGTATTCATACCTCTCTAACGCACAGGGCAGTATTTGGTGCACCGGTCAGTAACTCCAAGTGGTTGCGGGTTTCCAGGTGCTTTCAGCGGTTGTCCGCTGAAGGGAACGGATGATGCATGAAGTGCCTAGCATCGCTAGATGTGCCCTGCGAAGCAATAATCTGATTGGCGAAGCGATTGGCGGGGATCGCAGGCGCGGACCTGCAGGGTTCAACGATCAGTCTGGATGGAGGCTATGACTGCCGCGAAAACTGCAAGGCAATCTTCAACCGCGGGATGAGGCCCAACATTCCCGGGGGCTTTGTCAAGTTGACGAACGCAGCCTGTAAGCGCACCCGGTAACAGTAGTCATCCTTATTAAATAGCCTTGTGCCGATTTAGGCGGTTCCAGTCCAACCGTACCATGTGGCGAAGCGTTGCGGGAGTGCAGCCGATGACTTGCCGCTTTCATTCGATGTCTGGACAAAGCAAAGTACTGCTGGCTCGGGCCGAGCCGTGAGAGAAATGCCTGAGCGCGACGCGCATCGCGAAAGCCGAACCTCTAGCGTTCGAGTCTACGGGTCGGCTGGTGGCTGTTCTCGGCGCGGCTATTCACGCGCGCAACCGCCTTGCCGAAAACCTGCTTCACGTGAGCGATCTCTGGAATCTCGGACTTTGCTGCCGGATAGCTGCGTAGCTGGTCAGTGACGATCCTGCGCGGCACCGGGTTTGATCGCAGCACCCGCTGGAAGAAGCGCTTGGCTGCGGCCTTGTCGCGTCGTTTTTGCACCAGAACGTCAGAATGCATCGTCGCGTCCATGCACGGGAACTTGTACCCATCCGGACAAAGCCCAATTGCTTCGCCCTTCAGCTCATCACCTCGCAGTGCACATCTTGCCATGTCGGGCACTTCATGCATCATCAGCCGTTGCGCACTCAACCACGGAGCTATTGTCGAATCTGGTGTACAGCGGGAGCGGCGGGAATTTGAGAAGGCGGTGGCGGTCTAGCGAGAATGTTGCTTGTCAAAGGCACAACCAGCGAACCCGAGAAGACCGGACCCGACCACCATGAAGAAGATTACGCAAGAAGCGAACAGCAGTAAAGCGCAAACGAAAAGCGTGCTAGATGAGCTGATCCAGCAAGGCGCGCGGCAGATCATTCAGCAGGCAGTCGAGGTGGAACTGGCGACCATGCTCGAACAGTACAGCAACGTGAAGTCGATCGACGGCCGGCGTGCCGTGGTGCGCAACGGCTACCTGCCCGAGCGCGAGGTCGTCACAGCGATCGGTCCGGTGACGGTTCAGGTGCCGAAGGTGCGGGATCGTTCGGGCTCGGGCATCCGGTTCAATTCGACGATCGTGCCGCCGTACGTGCGCAAGTCCGCGCGCGTGTCGGCAGCGCTGCCGTGGCTGTACCTGCGAGGCATCTCGACGGGCGACATGAGCGAAGCTATGGGCATCATGCTGGGCGGCCAGGTCAGCGGCATGTCGCCGAACGTCGTGAGCCGGCTGAAGGCCCAATGGGTCGATGAGCATGAGCAGTGGAATCGGCGTGAGCTGTCGTCGGCGCGCTGGGTCTACTGGTGGGCCGACGGCATTCACACCGGTGTGCGCAGCGACGATTCCGACGGCCAGTGCCTGCTGGTGATCATTGGCGTCAAACCGGACGGGACGAAGGAACGTGTGGCCATCGGTGACGGCTACCGGGAATCGAAGGCATCGTGGAGCGAACTGCTGCTCGATCTGAAGAAGCGCGGCCTGCCGTCGGGGCCACTGCTGGCCTGCGGCGATGGCGCGATGGGATTCTGGGCCGCGATGGAGGAAGTGTTCCCGCAGACGAAGCATCAGCGCTGCTGGTTTCACAAGATGGGTAACGTGCTCAATGCGCTGCCGAAATCGCAGCAGGCTCGAGGCAAGAAGGCGATGCAGGACATCTGGATGGCGGCCACGCGCGCTGATGCACTGGCCGCATTCAATCACTTCGTCGACGCGTACTCGGCAAAGTACCCGAAGGTCGCCGAAAAGCTGACGGAAGATCGTGACGAGCTGCTCGCGTTTTACGATTTCCCGGCTGAACACTGGCAGCATCTGCGCACCACGAACCCGATTGAATCGACCTTTGCGACGGTGCGCCATCGCACGAAACGCACGCGCAACTGTGTATCGCGCGCGACGTTCCTCGGGCTGGCGTTCAAGCTGATCGAGTCGGCCGAAGAATCGTGGCGGCGCATCCGCGCCCCGGAAAAGCTCACTTCGATGCTTGACGGGATGACGTTCAAGGATGGAGAACCGGTGACCGACAGCACACCGGCTCAGCAATCGCTAGCCGCCTGATTACGCCGAGACCGCATACACCAGATTTGACTTTAACTCCTCAACTCGATCCACTTCGAAAACCCGCAACCAGTTGTACGCGCAACCCTCGCTGAATCTGGCGAGCCCAATGCCTGCATTGGGACGAGATCGACGAGGACATCTCAGTTGACGGTCTGCTCGCGGGCCGTGGCGACATGACGCATCGTCACGCCGACGCGGCGTGATGCGATGGGCTTTGTCCGGATGGGTACAAGTTCCTGTGCTATGGACGCGACTATGCATTTTTGACGCAAACCGGTTTGCCGAAGGCGTTCCACCGGTTCAGCAGGTTGGCGATGATTGTGCCTTCGCCTTCCTGCGACGCAAGCTCCTGCGCGGGCACTGTCACGTTGGCGAGGTAGTCACGTAAGATGTCACGATGAAGAAAAGAAAATCGCTTTATCACGGCCACCGGTTCCCGGCGGCAATCATTAGTCTCGCGGTTCGGTGGTATTTCCGGTTCCAGCTTAGCCTGCGTGATATTGAAGAACTGCTGTTCGAGCGCGGCGTCGTTGTCCGTTACGAGACGATCCGCCGCTGGTGCGACAAATTCGGCGCGGGCTTCGCACATCGCGTCAAAGCTGCTCGCCACAAGCCTGGGCGCACATGGAATCTGGACGAAGTCTTCGTTACGTTGCGCGGTGAGCCTTATCTGCTCTGGCGGGCAGTCGACCAGCACCACGCCGGACTCGACATCCTGCTGCAGAAACATCGCGATAAGCCCGCAGCAAAGCGCTTCTTCAACCGCGTGCTGGCCGCCTGTGTCGACGCGCCACGAAGGATTGTCACCGATCAGCTTCGCAGCTACCCGGCAGCCGAGGCCGACATCCCCGAACTGGCAAACATCAAACACGTCTTCGTCAAGGCTGCGGCCCGGGTGAACAACCGGGCAGAGAACAGTCATCAGCCTACGCGTGAACGTGAGCGGCGCATGCGCGGATTTCGTGACCCGAAGCGCACGCAGGCTTTTCTCTCCAGCTTCGGCCTGATCCGGCAGCACTTCGCGCTCAAGCGACACCTGCTACGGGCTTCACGCTATCGCAAACAACTCGCATCCCGATTCGCTGCGTGGCGCGAATTCACCGACATCGCTCAAAATCCGTCGACTGTCTCCTGAGCGATTGACTCTTCGCAGTAGTCCGTGCCACTGCCGACAAGTTGACAATGCCCCGATCTGGCCTTCGACCCTGAGAAAGGCAAGCCGGACGAGCGTCCTGCGGCTATTTTTCTCTTCGACGACGTGCTCACGCGTGGCGCCCACTTCGCTGCAGCAGCCCGAAAACTTCGCGAAGTATTCGGCGACGTGCCGGTGATTGGCTGCTTCATCGCGCGCACCGTCAAGACTCAAATTCGTGGGAATCGCTTGCCTGTATTGACTTCCGGTCATCCGTTACATCCGCAAATCCGGACTTTCACCGATCTGACCATGCGGACCTTTAAAAGTCAGTCCCCATGCGGCATGCAGACAAATTTACGCACTTCAGAAAACCCGCAACCAGTTGAGAGGGCGACTTTCCGGCATTGGCAATGGATTGCCCGTTTCAACCCCTTGCCCCGCGCCTAGCGGCAGCGGCCCACCGGCCGGCTGCTTTCGACGCTTCGCATTCGTCGCCCCGGCTTCGGAATGCGCGCAGCCGGTGAGAGGCTTCGGTGCAAGCATTGTCCACGTGGTGCGCGACGGCCACACGCCGCCGCCGCGCACGCGACGGGACGCCTGTCTTGAATCCATCGTCACCCTCATCGATTCATCGCGTTCGAAGAAGCTGCCATCGTGACCCCGTTCCCTGCTCCGTCTCGCGGCTGTCGCTGATGTCGATCCGCATCCAGCCCCGCTACTTGCGCGCCGCGAGCTCGCCGGGCACTGACACGCCGGCGGCGGCGGCATCGCCGGTCGCTCCCCGGCCAGCCGACGCTCGCCTGCAGGCGTTGCCCTCGCGCACGAGCCTAGCCTCGAAGGGCCTCGCGCCGCGCGGGCGCGCGCCGGGAGCCGGGCTCGGCACCCCGGCCCCGCTGGCGGCGATCGACGAAGCCCCCGAGCACGCGCCGGCGCCGGCCAAGGAGCCGGAGCCCCGCATGACGCCGGAAGGGCTGGCCGGCACGGTGCCCCGCCGTTCCCGTGATCGACTTCTGCCCGAGGAGCTGCCACATGCGGGCTACCTCCTGGCGCGCGCTGCCGTGGGGCGCAAGATCACGGGCGACGAGCGGAAACGACTGCGTCGCGCCGACATGAGCGTGCGCGAAACCCGGGCCCTGATGCCGGCCGGCCGAGGCAACGTGCGCGAGGACATCCGCGACAGCCTCGCAGAGGCGACCCGGCGATCCATGGGCGGACGGGCGAGGTTCAAAAAGCGCGATTTTTGCGTTACACAGACGAGCGGAATCAGCCTGCGTAAGAAAGCAGGAATAATAAGGAGTGCGGTTCAAATGGAGGCCGGCGACGACCTGCCGATATCAGGTTCGCTGAGGCTGGAGTGGGCCGAATCCGAGCAGCGTCAGCCAGTGATCGTGAGGCTTGCGGCTCATCAGTTCCCTCGGGCTCTTTCCAGTTCGCTCAGGGCATCGGCTGCGGGCAAAGCGGCGATGGTTGAAGACAAACTGCAGCAGACCAAGCCAGGCCCGCCCGCCCTTCAGATGACGCCGGTTGGTCAGGTAGACGCGCAGTCGCGAGTTGAGATTTTCGACCAGCGAGCTGCTGCGTGGTGTGCTATGCAGCGCCCCGGATACGGCGGCGTAGACGCCGTGAAACGGGCGGCCGATGCGGGCTAGCAGGCGATTCCACCCTTGCCAGAACGCACTCGACGTTTCGGACTTGCGATGCAGCATGCAGACCTCGCGCACGAGATGGCGCGCCACGTTGTGCGTTCGTGCAATGGCGTCGAGTTTTGTGTCGAGCAGGCCCGCGAAAGCGAGCAGGCCGTCGCGCTGGTTCTGAAGGGCACGCCGGTATGCCCCTGTACGTGACAGGTCCCGTGCTTCACGTTGCTGCAGTTCGGCAACCACGAAATCGAACAGCCGTTGACGCGTCGCGAGGTCCGGCCCAGCCAGTGACAGGATGTCACGTTCGAGCCACTGAACCAGGGTGCGCAGGTCGGCAGCCAGCTCGTGCGCATGGGCTTCATTGCGCCGAAGCGTTTCCAGCGCGGCTTCGAGGAGGCTATCCTCACCACGTCGACGGGGATTGGCCAGACGCGCTTCGAGCTGCTCGCGCCCGGTGCGAGCGCCACTGGCGACACGATGCCAGAGCGTCGCTAGTGATTTACCCTGCTGGATGATGTGGAATACGTCGCCGTGACACGGCGTATCGGGCCAGGCCATTTTTTGCCCGGCACGCAGACCGGTTCCCGCATCGGCGATCGTGTGCTCAGGATCGAGGCCCTGTGCCTGCAGATCCAGCAGATGGATGGCCCAGGTGTCGCCGTCGCGATGGGCTTCGGGGGCGAGCAGATAGCAATAGGTCGAGGCGACATCGATACCGGCGAGCACGGGTTGGGAACCCTGAAAGAGTTCGTCGTGCAGACCGACCCGGATGGGTGAGAGATCGATACCGGCGTTGATGGCGATGGCCTGCTTTGCGGCCCGCTGAAGAACGGTGTGAATCGTGCCCAGGCTGGTCGAGACGCCGAGCAGGTCGTGCATGAGTTCAAGGGTACTGCGAAACGAAACGTGGCCCACCATCGTGAGCGCCACGATGACCTGATCGAGCCATTGGCGGGTGACCGGCAGCATGAAAAGCACCTGATCTGCGTCGGCTGCCCGCGTGGTATCAAAGGCTTCATCCAGCGCTACACTGGCCGTGCCGATCTGTCGGTAGACCGTCGGGCGGCTCACGCCGTTACGCTCAGCCAGCACACTGATGGGTTCGGTGCGCGTGAGGGCCTGAAGTGCAATCGCTTTGCGTTTGTCGTCGCTCAGTCTGCCGACGCCAGATCGGGTGTTTTGAGTCATGGATGCCGCAGAGGAAAAATGGGGGCACCATTATCGCCTGGCACTCAAGGTGCCTCCCAATGTGTAACGCAGCTTTGAACCTCGCCGCGAACCTGATATCGGCAGGTCGTCGCCGGCCTCCATTTGAACCGCACTCCTTATTATTCCTGCTTTCTTACGCAGGCTGATTCCGCTCGTCTGTGTAACGCAAAAATCGCGCTTTTTGAACCACGCCCAATATTCTCAGCTAGACCGCCACCGCCTTCTCAAACTCCCCCCGCTCCCGCTGTACACCAGATTCGACAATAGCTCGCCGCCCGGCACATACAGGCTGATCATGCCGCGCTTTCTCAGGCTCTGGTTATACGCCCGCGCGTTCGTCACCCGGTACCCCGGCTTCTTGCGCTTGCGCGCTTCACCCGTCTTTAGTCTGGCTTTATATGGCATTATTCAAGCTGGCTTCAGAGCTATTGTCGAATCTGGTGTACAGCGGGAGCGGCGGGAATTTGAGAAGGCGGTGGCGGTCTAGCGAGAATGTTGCTTGTCAAAGGCACAACCAGCGAACCCGAGAAGGCCGGACCCGACCACCATGAAGAAGATTACGCAAGAAGCGAACAGCAGTAAAGCGCAAACGAAAAGCGTGCTAGATGAGCTGATCCAGCAAGGCGCGCGGCAGATCATTCAGCAGGCAGTCGAGGTGGAACTGGCGACCATGCTCGAACAGTACAGCAACGTGAAGTCGATCGACGGCCGGCGTGCCGTGGTGCGCAACGGCTACCTGCCCGAGCGCGAGGTCGTCACAGCGATCGGTCCGGTGACGGTTCAGGTGCCGAAGGTGCGGGATCGTTCGGGCTCGGGCATCCGGTTCAATTCGACGATCGTGCCGCCGTACGTGCGCAAGTCCGCGCGCGTGTCGGCAGCGCTGCCGTGGCTGTACCTGCGAGGCATCTCGACGGGCGACATGAGCGAAGCCATGGGCATCATGCTGGGCGGCCAGGTCAGCGGCATGTCGCCGAACGTCGTGAGCCGGCTGAAGGCGGCGAGGTTCAAAGCTGCGTTACACATTGGGAGGCACCTTGAGTGCCAGGCGATAATGGTGCCCCCATTTTTCCTCTGCGGCATCCATGACTCAAAACACCCGATCTGGCGTCGGCAGACTGAGCGACGACAAACGCAAAGCGATTGCACTTCAGGCCCTCACGCGCACCGAACCCATCAGTGTGCTGGCTGAGCGTAACGGCGTGAGCCGCCCGACGGTCTACCGACAGATCGGCACGGCCAGTGTAGCGCTGGATGAAGCCTTTGATACCACGCGGGCAGCCGACGCAGATCAGGTGCTTTTCATGCTGCCGGTCACCCGCCAATGGCTCGATCAGGTCATCGTGGCGCTCACGATGGTGGGCCACGTTTCGTTTCGCAGTACCCTTGAACTCATGCACGACCTGCTCGGCGTCTCGACCAGCCTGGGCACGATTCACACCGTTCTTCAGCGGGCCGCAAAGCAGGCCATCGCCATCAACGCCGGTATCGATCTCTCACCCATCCGGGTCGGTCTGCACGACGAACTCTTTCAGGGTTCCCAACCCGTGCTCGCCGGTATCGATGTCGCCTCGACCTATTGCTATCTGCTCGCCCCCGAAGCCCATCGCGACGGCGACACCTGGGCCATCCATCTGCTGGATCTGCAGGCACAGGGCCTCGATCCTGAGCACACGATCGCCGATGCGGGAACCGGTCTGCGTGCCGGGCAAAAAATGGCCTGGCCCGATACGCCGTGTCACGGCGACGTATTCCACATCATCCAGCACGGTAAATCACTAGCGACGCTCTGGCATCGTGTCGCCAGTGGCGCTCGCACCGGGCGCGAGCAGCTCGAAGCGCGTCTGGCCAATCCCCGTCGACGTGGTGAGGATAGCCTCCTCGAAGCCGCGCTGGAAACGCTTCGGCGCAATGAAGCCCATGCGCACGAGCTGGCTGCCGACCTGCGCACCCTGGTTCAGTGGCTCGAACGTGACATCCTGTCACTGGCTGGGCCGGACCTCGCGACGCGTCAACGGCTGTTCGATTTCGTGGTTGCCGAACTGCAGCAACGTGAAGCACGGGACCTGTCACGTACAGGGGCATACCGGCGTGCCCTTCAGAACCAGCGCGACGGCCTGCTCGCTTTCGCGGGCCTGCTCGACACAAAACTCGACGCCATTGCACGAACGCACAACGTGGCGCGCCATCTCGTGCGCGAGGTCTGCATGCTGCATCGCAAGTCCGAAACGTCGAGTGCGTTCTGGCAAGGGTGGAATCGCCTGCTAGCCCGCATCGGCCGCCCGTTTCACGGCGTCTACGCCGCCGTATCCGGGGCGCTGCATAGCACACCACGCAGCAGCTCGCTGGTCGAAAATCTCAACTCGCGACTGCGCGTCTACCTGACCAACCGGCGTCATCTGAAGGGCGGGCGGGCCTGGCTTGGTCTGCTGCAGTTTGTCTTCAACCATCGCCGCTTTGCCCGCAGCCGATGCCCTGAGCGAACTGGAAAGAGCCCGAGGGAACTGATGAGCCGCAAGCCTCACGATCACTGGCTGACGCTGCTCGGATTCGGCCCACTCCAGCCTCAGCGAACCTGATATCGGCAGGTCGTCGCCGGCCTCCATTTGAACCGCACTCCTTATTATTCCTGCTTTCTTACGCAGGCTGCTTCCGCTCGTCTGTGTAACGCAAAAATCGCGCTTTTTGAACCACGCCGCGAGCTCGTTACTGTAGGCGATCATCTCGGCATCCGCATCCTGCGCATGGCGCACGGCGATGGTCCAGTTCAGTGACATCACGGGACTGCTGATCGTCATTGTTGCGATCAGCCTTGTCCCTTTCGTTGCGATGGTCGTCACCTCGTACGCCAAATTGGTGGTCGTGCTCGGCCTGCTGCGCAACGCGCTCGGCGTGCAGCAGGTACCGCCCAACATGGTCCTGAATGGTATAGCTATCTTGGTGTCGTTCTACGTCATGGCGCCGGTTGGCATGCAGGCCATGCAGTCGATGCAGGGGCAGCCGATTGCCGACCAGTCCACCCAGGCTCTCATCCAACTCTTCAGCGCCGCGCGCGAACCGGTCCGCGCGTTTTTGCAGAAGCACACGAACGAACGTGAAAAACGCTTTTTCATCCGCTCAGCGAATGCGATATGGCCGAAAGACGCCGCGTCCAGTCTGCAAGAGAACGACTTTGTCGTGCTTGCGCCCGCCTTCGCGCTGACCGAGCTGACCGATGCCTTCAAGATCGGCTTCCTCCTCTATATCGCCTTTATTGTCATCGATTTGATTATCGCCAATGTGCTGATGGCGATGGGATTGAACCAGGTGACTCCGACCAACGTGGCCATTCCGTTCAAACTGCTGCTGTTCGTCGTGATGGACGGCTGGTCCACCCTCATTCACGGCCTTGTGATGACGTATCGCTAGGGCGGCCTTCCGCACGAAAAAATCGGAGAAGTCGTCAATGGATACTGATACGCTCCTTCGCTTCACAACCCAGGGCTTGCTGCTCTGCCTGTGTATCTCGCTGCCGATTGTGATCGTGGCTGCGCTCGTGGGGCTGGGCGTGTCGTTCCTGCAGGCAATCACGTCGATGCAGGATCAGACGCTCTCGCACGGCGTAAAGCTGATTTCGGTGACCGTCGCAATTGTGATCGCCGCGCCGTTTTCGGCAGCTGCGCTGCTGCAATTCGCGAACGAGATCATGCACACGGCGATGCGGCAATGACGCGCGTCAGCCGCCCCCCCACCATTGTTTCGCCGGCCATGCAGGCGGACGCGTGTCGCGAACGTTGGTCGCAGACCGACGTCGCGCGCGTCGCGGTGCTGTATCGCGGCGCGATCATGTTCAGCTATGCCCGCACGCAACATACGGACATACGCGGTTCGCTGCTCGCCCGCAAGCTCGCGGCGCTCAGCGCCAGGAGGCGCAATGCCGTGCGCCGCGCAGGCGCGAGGCAGTCCTCTAACACTGCCTGCAACCAGCCGAGCGAGCATGCGCCAGATTTCGGCAACACCGGTCGTGTCACGCGCGACGGGGACGGTGGCCGCGGCGGTGGACAGCCGCGTGACGGACGCCACGGCGATGACGGCGCGCAGCCCCCGATGCGCGTAGGACAAACGACAATCTCACGCCCCGGGCCTGGCGCGCTACAGGAATTCGTCGCTGCACAAACGCCATGCACGACTCTCGCCGATAAGCTGCCACGCCTTTGGCTTGGCGCGCTGCTTGTATTGCGCGACGAGGCCGCCGCGCGGCCGCACGCGCGGCTCGATGCGCTGCTGCACGAGCGTTTCATCGATCTGCTGACCGTCCAGTTGCAAACAGGTGCGCCCGGCGATGCCAGCATCCGCGCATGGCGGCAGCTCCTGACCGATGTCTCCGGAGCGCGAGGCATAGCGACTCATAACGCGTCCCTGGAAGCCGACGCGTCGGCGGAAATCAGCCGCGCCGGGCGTTTGAATCTGCTGATGCCCCTGTTGCTGCTTGCCTACGGCCGGCCCTCGACACCGTCCATGCGCGGGCGCGCACTGAACGTGCGCATCGTGCAGCGCGGCGCCGCGCTTATGGCTGCCGAACGTGGCTAACGCTTCGCGTGTTTGTCTGGTTTCTGTCACGCTTTCCTCGCAATTTCGCTTTCCCCGCACAGACTTCGCATTGTGTGCCGGACCGTCACCCCCCGGGGGCTAGAGTGAGGCGAGTATCGAAGGCGTGCGCGCTGCGCGCCGCATCATTCTTCAATGGATTCTCCATGACGAAGCTGCTACGTATCCTGACCGGCGTGCACGCCGGCGCGGAACTGCGTCTGAGCGTCGGCGCGCACCGGATCGCCGCGAACGACGCCGCCGACATCTGCATCACCGACTGGCGCGGCGACGACGTGTCGCTCGTCGTCGAGTCAGGCGGTGTGGTAAGCGCCCGGCGTGTGGCCGAGGGTCGTGCGGCCGCGAAGGATGGTAGCAAGAAACGTAGTAACAAGAGCCAAGGCGACGACGCCTCTCAGGGGGGCATCCATCCATGGCAAAGTGACAACGAGCCGGGCACTGTCCTACTGCTTGACTTCACGCCGATGCAGTTCGGCGAAACGGTTATTTGCATCGGGCCGGTCGACGCGCCGTGGCCGAGCGATCTCGAGTTGCTTTCCACGCTGCTCGTGAAGCCGGAGGAAACGCGGTGCGCACCCAAGCCCTTGCGCCGCCGCAGAACCACGGGCATTGTTTGCGCGTGCGCGATGCTCGGCGCTGTGTTCGTAATAGGTGCTGTGATGCTGACGACGGCCGTCAGCGGTCCCGCGTTGCCACGTGATGCCGACGATCTCGCACAACGCCTGAACCTCGAACTGGCCGCCGCGCACACGAAGGAACTGCATGTGCAGGTACGTGGTTCGACGGTGACGCTAAGCGGCATGGTCGCAACCGCCGACGAAGACGCGCAGGTACGGAAGATACTGAAGCGGATTTCGGGCGTGGTTCAAAAAGCGCGATTTTTGCGTTACACAGACGAGCGGAAGCAGGGCGAGGTTCAAAGCTGCGTTACACATTGGGAGGCACCTTGAGTGTCAGGCGATAATGGTGCCCCCATTTTTCCTCTGCGGCATCCATGACTCAAAACACCCGATCTGGCGTCGGCAGACTGAGCGACGACAAACGCAAAGCGATTGCACTTCAGGCCCTCACGCGCACCGAACCCATCAGTGTGCTGGCTGAGCGTAACGGCGTGAGCCGCCCGACGGTCTACCGACAGATCGGCACGGCCAGTGTAGCGCTGGATGAAGCCTTTGATACCACGCGGGCAGCCGACGCAGATCAGGTGCTTTTCATGCTGCCGGTCACCCGCCAATGGCTCGATCAGGTCATCGTGGCGCTCACGATGGTGGGCCACGTTTCGTTTCGCAGTACCCTTGAACTCATGCACGACCTGCTCGGCGTCTCGACCAGCCTGGGCACGATTCACACCGTTCTTCAGCGGGCCGCAAAGCAGGCCATCGCCATCAACGCCGGTATCGATCTCTCACCCATCCGGGTCGGTCTGCACGACGAACTCTTTCAGGGTTCCCAACCCGTGCTCGCCGGTATCGATGTCGCCTCGACCTATTGCTATCTGCTCGCCCCCGAAGCCCATCGCGACGGCGACACCTGGGCCATCCATCTGCTGGATCTGCAGGCACAGGGCCTCGATCCTGAGCACACGATCGCCGATGCGGGAACCGGTCTGCGTGCCGGGCAAAAAATGGCCTGGCCCGATACGCCGTGTCACGGCGACGTATTCCACATCATCCAGCAGGGTAAATCACTAGCGACGCTCTGGCATCGTGTCGCCAGTGGCGCTCGCACCGGGCGCGAGCAGCTCGAAGCGCGTCTGGCCAATCCCCGTCGACGTGGTGAGGATAGCCTCCTCGAAGCCGCGCTGGAAACGCTTCGGCGCAATGAAGCCCATGCGCACGAGCTGGCTGCCGACCTGCGCACCCTGGTTCAGTGGCTCGAACGTGACATCCTGTCACTGGCTGGGCCGGACCTCGCGACGCGTCAACGGCTGTTCGATTTCGTGGTTGCCGAACTGCAGCAACGTGAAGCACGGGACCTGTCACGTACAGGGGCATACCGGCGTGCCCTTCAGAACCAGCGCGACGGCCTGCTCGCTTTCGCGGGCCTGCTCGACACAAAACTCGACGCCATTGCACGAACGCACAACGTGGCGCGCCATCTCGTGCGCGAGGTCTGCATGCTGCATCGCAAGTCCGAAACGTCGAGTGCGTTCTGGCAAGGGTGGAATCGCCTGCTAGCCCGCATCGGCCGCCCGTTTCACGGCGTCTACGCCGCCGTATCCGGGGCGCTGCATAGCACACCACGCAGCAGCTCGCTGGTCGAAAATCTCAACTCGCGACTGCGCGTCTACCTGACCAACCGGCGTCATCTGAAGGGCGGGCGGGCCTGGCTTGGTCTGCTGCAGTTTGTCTTCAACCATCGCCGCTTTGCCCGCAGCCGATGCCCTGAGCGAACTGGAAAGAGCCCGAGGGAACTGATGAGCCGCAAGCCTCACGATCACTGGCTGACGCTGCTCGGATTCGGCCCACTCCAGCCTCAGCGAACCTGATATCGGCAGGTCGTCGCCGGCCTCCATTTGAACCGCATTCCTTACTATTCCTGCTTTCTTACGCAGGCTGCTTCCGCTCGTCTGTGTAACGCAAAAATCGCGCTTTTTGAACCACGCCGAGTATCAGAACCATAGTTTCTGCCGGCTTACGTGAAAACGCACCTAACTTCGCGTAACGCGCAGGTCGGGTAGCGCGGGCCGATAAGCTGTGCATCGGGTTCAGTTGATCAGGAGGAAGATAAAGTGGGCGGCAAGTGGTGGAATCCATGGAACATCAAACCGTTCACGCGGGACTCTGCGGAGCTTCGCGAACAGCAGGTACGACAGGAGTCGCCCCCCGTCAACTCTCGGTCAGGGTCGCCAGCGCACGGATCCGCGCAGCTGGCGGGAGTGATGCAGGGCTTGAATGACTTGCAGCTTGAGGGGGGAAGCAGGACAGCCGAACCGGTCGTCTACCGCATCTCTTATGCAAAAAAAACAGTTATTTACAATCAGGAAGACGAGGAATTCGTTGCAAACTTTATTGCCTTTATGAAGGGCCGAGAGAAAACGAATGTTGGGGTTATTGCGGTGTATGCTGACGCGCTGGCAAGATTGAGTCACGCATGCCCCGGTTTCTCGGGCCGACTTGACGCCCCCCAACTTGACGAGGTAGCCCTGCGTATCGACCCGAGAGGATTGGTACATGGCGCCTTGGTACGAGCGCGTCAATTTCGAGCCGATGCTCCACACCATGAAGATCAGGCTATTATTGACTTCATTGCAAATTCGCACGTGTCTCGTTGTACATCTGCCGTTCGCAAGTTTAGCGCGTGGCTGAGATGCAATGACTTGCCGCCAATCAGTGGGCGCATAGCCGCGTTGGATAACGACATGGGTAGGTACCTTGCTGACGCGCGCTTGAAGGGGGAGAGGCTGGAGAGAGGAATCCGCGCACTGCGGAATGCGATGAAATCGTCAGAGTCACTGCGGAATGCGATGAAATCGTCAGAGTCACTGCGGAATGCGATGAAATCGTCAGAGTTATACGAAGAAGATGCGGCACTTGCGAGCACCTTTGCGGACCACGCGCGCCTGGACTATGCGGAGCGAACGACTTACATTTACAAAGGTGCCATTGAGGCGTTCAGTAGATGGCTAAAAAAGAACAACCTGCCGCCAATTTACGGGCGCTTGGGGCCCGACGAAATTGATAGGTTGCGCAAGGATCTCGAGCGGTGCCGCTGGGAGGGAGTCAAGTCGACGCAGCGTTCCAAACAGGCAATTGATGCACTAGTGCGCATGGGTCTCGGACAGCAGGAGAAATCCGTTCAGCGTGCAGGAAGCCCGCCCCCCTTCTCGAATGCGTCATCGCGTTCGTGGCCCGATTGGGACGAAGGAGGCCCGCCCTCAACAAACCAGCCGTATGGCCATGGAGGTTTCGGCACTCCCGAATCCGACTTTTTTACGGGTCTTCCTTGGGAGCAGCCGCAGACGCCAGGCCGGGGAGCCGGAGTGTGGGAGGCGTACAACCGCCCCCAGGAGTCCGGTTCCACCTATGCCGGTCTTTCGTCGCTCCGCTACGCGGGACCTTATGGCAACCGCGAGTTCGATCCGAATACCCCGCAGTCGGTCGTCGGACCCGCGCAACCGTCTGGCTGGGGAGCAGGGGTGGAGGAGGCGTACAACCGCCCCCAGGAGTCCAGTTCCACCTATGCCGGTCTTTCGTCGCTCGTCTACGGGGTGGCTTACGGCAACCGCGAGTTCGATCCGGATACCCCGCAGTCGGTCGTCGGACCCTCGCACGTAGCAGATCCGGAAATTGTCGAGGTGGATAACTATCCGTCTCCCCAGGCTCCCATCAGCGGCGTCGCCCAGAGACTGGCGGAGGAAGACTCCTGGTTGCACGACATCGACTTCTACCATTATAGCCAGGTGCTTGCCCAGGAACTGCACGGACAACACAATGCGCACCTGCTCGGCTTTATCGACCCGCAGCAGGTCCGTCTGCTGACCGAGGGGACTCCGCGGCAGCAAGAGGCGGTTCGGGAGCGTATTGCTGGCCCGCAGATTCTGTTCCTGCCCGTGAACGTGGGCGACCTCCACTGGTCACTGCTCGTGGTGAACCGGGGGACAAGGCAGGCCTTCCACTACGATTCGGCGGTGCCACCGCAGCACGCCCATCGCGCCACCAATACACCCCAATTCCAGCAGGCAGCGCGGGTGGCTACGGCCCTGGGAGTCGGGACACCCATGGGCATGCCCACCGCGCTGCAGCCGGACAACAATACCTGTGGCGACCATGTGCTGTACGGAATGGAGACGCTGGCGCGCAGGGTCATCAGTGAGGAGGTATTCCGGCACCCGGGCATGGATCTGAGCACTATCGAGCCGGACCGGCAACATGTCATCAATGTATTGACGCAGGCCGAGCGATTCAGGGCTGAAATCGCGCAGCCGCGACAGGTGCCTGGCGGCAGCGACCTGCCGGCACCTGGCGCTTACCCGGATCTCAGCTATCACGTTGGCGGCAACTGGCAACACGGCAATCAGCGCGCCTCGCCCTTGGTCATGAATATAATGGAGAACCACGGGTTGATGCCAAGCCCTTACGTGCCCCAGACATACATGCTTATTCACGATCAGCGCTATATGGCCACCTTGCACGGAAACGAGGTCTGGCTCACCCAGACCTTGAACCTCGGCTGAGGGTTTTGTGGTTCTGGTGAAAATAGGTAAGCGGGGCTTTGTCCGGATGGGGGTATTGCAAAGATGCTACGGGTTGTGTAAAAGCGCAACATCATGAAGCCAGGAGTTAAAGTCAAATCTGGTGTATGCGGTCTCGGCGTAATCAGGCGGCTAGCGATTGCTGAGCCGGTGTGCTGTCGGTCACCGGTTCTCCATCCTTGAACGTCATCCCGTCAAGCATCGAAGTGAGCTTTTCCGGGGCGCGGATGCGCCGCCACGATTCTTCGGCCGACTCGATCAGCTTGAACGCCAGCCCGAGGAACGTCGCGCGCGATACACAGTTGCGCGTGCGTTTCGTGCGATGGCGCACCGTCGCAAAGGTCGATTCAATCGGGTTCGTGGTGCGCAGATGCTGCCAGTGTTCAGCCGGGAAATCGTAAAACGCGAGCAGCTCGTCACGATCTTCCGTCAGCTTTTCGGCGACCTTCGGGTACTTTGCCGAGTACGCGTCGACGAAGTGATTGAATGCGGCCAGTGCATCAGCGCGCGTGGCCGCCATCCAGATGTCCTGCATCGCCTTCTTGCCTCGAGCCTGCTGCGATTTCGGCAGCGCATTGAGCACGTTACCCATCTTGTGAAACCAGCAGCGCTGATGCTTCGTCTGCGGGAACACTTCCTCCATCGCGGCCCAGAATCCCATCGCGCCATCGCCGCAGGCCAGCAGTGGCCCCGACGGCAGGCCGCGCTTCTTCAGATCGAGCAGCAGTTCGCTCCACGATGCCTTCGATTCCCGGTAGCCGTCACCGATGGCCACACGTTCCTTCGTCCCGTCCGGTTTGACGCCAACGATCACCAGCAGGCACTGGCCGTCGGAATCGTCGCTGCGCACACCGGTGTGAATGCCGTCGGCCCACCAGTAGACCCAGCGCGCCGACGACAGCTCACGCCGATTCCACTGCTCATGCTCATCGGCCCATTGGGCCTTCAGGGCGTGGTTCAAAAAGCGCGATTTTTGCGTTACACAGACGAGCGGAAGCAGCCTGCGTAAGAAAGCAGGAATAATAAGGAGTGCGGTTCAAATGGAGGCCGGCGACGACCTGCCGATATCAGGTTCGCTGAGGCTGGAGTGGGCCGAATCCGAGCAGCGTCAGCCAGTGATCGTGAGGCTTGCGGCTCATCAGTTCCCTCGGGCTCTTTCCAGTTCGCTCAGGGCATCGGCTGCGGGCAAAGCGGCGATGGTTGAAGACAAACTGCAGCAGACCAAGCCAGGCCCGCCCGCCCTTCAGATGACGCCGGTTGGTCAGGTAGACGCGCAGTCGCGAGTTGAGATTTTCGACCAGCGAGCTGCTGCGTGGTGTGCTATGCAGCGCCCCGGATACGGCGGCGTAGACGCCGTGAAACGGGCGGCCGATGCGGGCTAGCAGGCGATTCCACCCTTGCCAGAACGCACTCGACGTTTCGGACTTGCGATGCAGCATGCAGACCTCGCGCACGAGATGGCGCGCCACGTTGTGCGTTCGTGCAATGGCGTCGAGTTTTGTGTCGAGCAGGCCCGCGAAAGCGAGCAGGCCGTCGCGCTGGTTCTGAAGGGCACGCCGGTATGCCCCTGTACGTGACAGGTCCCGTGCTTCACGTTGCTGCAGTTCGGCAACCACGAAATCGAACAGCCGTTGACGCGTCGCGAGGTCCGGCCCAGCCAGTGACAGGATGTCACGTTCGAGCCACTGAACCAGGGTGCGCAGGTCGGCAGCCAGCTCGTGCGCATGGGCTTCATTGCGCCGAAGCGTTTCCAGCGCGGCTTCGAGGAGGCTATCCTCACCACGTCGACGGGGATTGGCCAGACGCGCTTCGAGCTGCTCGCGCCCGGTGCGAGCGCCACTGGCGACACGATGCCAGAGCGTCGCTAGTGATTTACCGTGCTGGATGATGTGGAATACGTCGCCGTGACACGGCGTATCGGGCCAGGCCATTTTTTGCCCGGCACGCAGACCGGTTCCCGCATCGGCGATCGTGTGCTCAGGATCGAGGCCCTGTGCCTGCAGATCCAGCAGATGGATGGCCCAGGTGTCGCCGTCGCGATGGGCTTCGGGGGCGAGCAGATAGCAATAGGTCGAGGCGACATCGATACCGGCGAGCACGGGTTGGGAACCCTGAAAGAGTTCGTCGTGCAGACCGACCCGGATGGGTGAGAGATCGATACCGGCGTTGATGGCGATGGCCTGCTTTGCGGCCCGCTGAAGAACGGTGTGAATCGTGCCCAGGCTGGTCGAGACGCCGAGCAGGTCGTGCATGAGTTCAAGGGTACTGCGAAACGAAACGTGGCCCACCATCGTGAGCGCCACGATGACCTGATCGAGCCATTGGCGGGTGACCGGCAGCATGAAAAGCACCTGATCTGCGTCGGCTGCCCGCGTGGTATCAAAGGCTTCATCCAGCGCTACACTGGCCGTGCCGATCTGTCGGTAGACCGTCGGGCGGCTCACGCCGTTACGCTCAGCCAGCACACTGATGGGTTCGGTGCGCGTGAGGGCCTGAAGTGCAATCGCTTTGCGTTTGTCGTCGCTCAGTCTGCCGACGCCAGATCGGGTGTTTTGAGTCATGGATGCCGCAGAGGAAAAATGGGGGCACCATTATCGCCTGGCACTCAAGGTGCCTCCCAATGTGTAACGCAGCTTTGAACCTCGCCCGTTCGAGCATGCCCAGGTCGGTGAACGTCTTCTGCACAACCGGTTTCAGCCCGTACCCTGCAATCTCGTACAGCGCCATGTTCCCCCCTCCCCTTTTTTGACTGCTCGGTGCGGGCCGCTCACTTCCTGACGCCGGAGTTGCCCGGACTGTTCGCCACGCTGCGCCGGGCCGGCTGCTGGGGCTGGATAGCCACGACCGGGCTCAGAGCCAGTCATCTTCGCGCTGGTGTCGCACCGCGAGAATGCTGACGTACCGCACAGGTTCATCCTGCTCGTCCGCCTCGTCCTGTACCGCCGCGCCCTCCTGCTCACCCTCGATCTCGAACAGCGCGACATAACCGGAATTGCCAAACGAGATGACTAGCTCGCGCAGGAACGGATTCGCGTCGTCCACCTTGCGGCACGTGAACGGAAAATCACGCAGCACCTCGACTGCCCGGCGGATCGCCTCGAGGGCGCGTTCAGCGGCCGCAACATCGCGCCTGACCAGAAAGCCGTACAGCCGCTTCAGGTCGTCGCGCGCCGACGCGGCATAGCGCACGCGAAAGCTCACTGCGCGCGCCTCGCGGCATCAAGCATGCCCTGCAGCTCGGCATGGACGTCGTCCGCATCGATCCAGTCGTTCTCTGCGTGCGCCCGTGTGCGCGCTTCGAGCCCGCGCGCGATGAACTCGCACTGCAGGCGCCGGCGCGCGACGCTCTCGCGCAGGGCGGCTTCCATGAACGCCGACAGCGACTCGTTTTCGAGCAGTACGGCCTCCGCGGCCTGACGCAGTTCAGGATCGACCCGCAGGGGCGGCATGGTGGCGGTTTTCATGAGATTCTCCGTGCATCGCAAATGTAATACGCATGATAGCACGCGCCGGTGTGCGACGGGCATCCGTGTCGCCTGAGCCCATTGAGTGCGGGTTAACCCCATTCCCTTATACAGAAGTGTCATAACCGTCGCGCAAGATCTGGATGGTGATCACCGCATCCATGACCCGCTGCATGCCTATCCACAGCGTCTTCGCCCCCGGTTCACCGTCGCTTCTACGCCCGAGGAAACCGCCCAGTGACGCGATCATCCGTATCGTCTGGTTGAGCGTTGGTGGGCGAGGTTCAAAGCTGCGTTACACATTGGGAGGCACCTTGAGTGCCAGGCGATAATGGTGCCCCCATTTTTCCTCTGCGGCATCCATGACTCAAAACACCCGATCTGGCGTCGGCAGACTGAGCGACGACAAACGCAAAGCGATTGCACTTCAGGCCCTCACGCGCACCGAACCCATCAGTGTGCTGGCTGAGCGTAACGGCGTGAGCCGCCCGACGGTCTACCGACAGATCGGCACGGCCAGTGTAGCGCTGGATGAAGCCTTTGATACCACGCGGGCAGCCGACGCAGATCAGGTGCTTTTCATGCTGCCGGTCACCCGCCAATGGCTCGATCAGGTCATCGTGGCGCTCACGATGGCGGGCCACGTTTCGTTTCGCAGTACCCTTGAACTCATGCACGACCTGCTCGGCGTCTCGACCAGCCTGGGCACGATTCACACCGTTCTTCAGCGGGCCGCAAAGCAGGCCATCGCCATCAACGCCGGTATCGATCTCTCACCCATCCGGGTCGGTCTGCACGACGAACTCTTTCAGGGTTCCCAACCCGTGCTCGCCGGTATCGATGTCGCCTCGACCTATTGCTATCTGCTCGCCCCCGAAGCCCATCGCGACGGCGACACCTGGGCCATCCATCTGCTGGACCTGCAGGCACAGGGCCTCGATCCTGAGCATACGATCGCCGATGCGGGAACCGGTCTGCGTGCCGGGCAAAAAATGGCCTGGCCCGATACGCCGTGTCACGGCGACGTATTCCACATCATCCAGCACGGTAAATCACTAGCGACGCTCTGGCATCGTGTCGCCAGTGGCGCTCGCACCGGGCGCGAGCAGCTCGAAGCGCGTCTGGCCAATCCCCGTCGACGTGGTGAGGATAGCCTCCTCGAAGCCGCGCTGGAAACGCTTCGGCGCAATGAAGCCTAGAGAGCGTCAAGCAGCGTGGCCGGCGTGTTGCCTCACGGGATGATGTTACTCCCGGGTAATTGTCAGTCTCTGGTTGTTTTGCGATGACGGCTGGCGCTGCGTAGCGGCGCCAGCCGTCATCGCGTCGGCATCGCCGAGTATCCGCGTCACCAGTTCTCTGGCACGGTTCGATCGCCATGCCTTCACGCGGCGCTGCAAGGTGCGCAGCTGCGCGCCGGAATACATGGTGGGAGCCGGCGTGGTTCAAAAAGCGCGATTTTTGCGTTACACAGACGAGCGGAAGCAGCCTGCGTAAGAAAGCAGGAATAATAAGGAGTGCGGTTCAAATGGAGGCCGGCGACGACCTGCCGATATCAGGTTCGCTGAGGCTGGAGTGGGCCGAATCCGAGCAGCGTCAGCCAGTGATCGTGAGGCTTGCGGCTCATCAGTTCCCTCGGGCTCTTTCCAGTTCGCTCAGGGCATCGGCTGCGGGCAAAGCGGCGATGGTTGAAGACAAACTGCAGCAGACCAAGCCAGGCCCGCCCGCCCTTCAGATGACGCCGGTTGGTCAGGTAGACGCGCAGTCGCGAGTTGAGATTTTCGACCAGCGAGCTGCTGCGTGGTGTGCTATGCAGCGCCCCGGATACGGCGGCGTAGACGCCGTGAAACGGGCGGCCGATGCGGGCTAGCAGGCGATTCCACCCTTGCCAGAACGCACTCGACGTTTCGGACTTGCGATGCAGCATGCAGACCTCGCGCACGAGATGGCGCGCCACGTTGTGCGTTCGTGCAATGGCGTCGAGTTTTGTGTCGAGCAGGCCCGCGAAAGCGAGCAGGCCGTCGCGCTGGTTCTGAAGGGCACGCCGGTATGCCCCTGTACGTGACAGGTCCCGTGCTTCACGTTGCTGCAGTTCGGCAACCACGAAATCGAACAGCCGTTGACGCGTCGCGAGGTCCGGCCCAGCCAGTGACAGGATGTCACGTTCGAGCCACTGAACCAGGGTGCGCAGGTCGGCAGCCAGCTCGTGCGCATGGGCTTCATTGCGCCGAAGCGTTTCCAGCGCGGCTTCGAGGAGGCTATCCTCACCACGTCGACGGGGATTGGCCAGACGCGCGTCGAGCTGCTCGCGCCCGGTGCGAGCGCCACTGGCGACACGATGCCAGAGCGTCGCTAGTGATTTACCCTGCTGGATGATGTGGAATACGTCGCCGTGACACGGCGTATCGGGCCAGGCCATTTTTTGCCCGGCACGCAGACCGGTTCCCGCATCGGCGATCGTGTGCTCAGGATCGAGGCCCTGTGCCTGCAGATCCAGCAGATGGATGGCCCAGGTGTCGCCGTCGCGATGGGCTTCGGGGGCGAGCAGGCGAGGTTCAAAAAGCGCGATTTTTGCGTTACACAGACGAGCGGAATCAGCCTGCGTAAGAAAGCAGGAATAATAAGGAGTGCGGTTCAAATGGAGGCCGGCGACGACCTGCCGATATCAGGTTCGCTGAGGCTGGAGTGGGCCGAATCCGAGCAGCGTCAGCCAGTGATCGTGAGGCTTGCGGCTCATCAGTTCCCTCGGGCTCTTTCCAGTTCGCTCAGGGCATCGGCTGCGGGCAAAGCGGCGATGGTTGAAGACAAACTGCAGCAGACCAAGCCAGGCCCGCCCGCCCTTCAGATGACGCCGGTTGGTCAGGTAGACGCGCAGTCGCGAGTTGAGATTTTCGACCAGCGAGCTGCTGCGTGGTGTGCTATGCAGCGCCCCGGATACGGCGGCGTAGACGCCGTGAAACGGGCGGCCGATGCGGGCTAGCAGGCGATTCCACCCTTGCCAGAACGCACTCGACGTTTCGGACTTGCGATGCAGCATGCAGACCTCGCGCACGAGATGGCGCGCCACGTTGTGCGTTCGTGCAATGGCGTCGAGTTTTGTGTCGAGCAGGCCCGCGAAAGCGAGCAGGCCGTCGCGCTGGTTCTGAAGGGCACGCCGGTATGCCCCTGTACGTGACAGGTCCCGTGCTTCACGTTGCTGCAGTTCGGCAACCACGAAATCGAACAGCCGTTGACGCGTCGCGAGGTCCGGCCCAGCCAGTGACAGGATGTCACGTTCGAGCCACTGAACCAGGGTGCGCAGGTCGGCAGCCAGCTCGTGCGCATGGGCTTCATTGCGCCGAAGCGTTTCCAGCGCGGCTTCGAGGAGGCTATCCTCACCACGTCGACGGGGATTGGCCAGACGCGCTTCGAGCTGCTCGCGCCCGGTGCGAGCGCCACTGGCGACACGATGCCAGAGCGTCGCTAGTGATTTACCCTGCTGGATGATGTGGAATACGTCGCCGTGACACGGCGTATCGGGCCAGGCCATTTTTTGCCCGGCACGCAGACCGGTTCCCGCATCGGCGATCGTGTGCTCAGGATCGAGGCCCTGTGCCTGCAGATCCAGCAGATGGATGGCCCAGGTGTCGCCGTCGCGATGGGCTTCGGGGGCGAGCAGATAGCAATAGGTCGAGGCGACATCGATACCGGCGAGCACGGGTTGGGAACCCTGAAAGAGTTCGTCGTGCAGACCGACCCGGATGGGTGAGAGATCGATACCGGCGTTGATGGCGATGGCCTGCTTTGCGGCCCGCTGAAGAACGGTGTGAATCGTGCCCAGGCTGGTCGAGACGCCGAGCAGGTCGTGCATGAGTTCAAGGGTACTGCGAAACGAAACGTGGCCCACCATCGTGAGCGCCACGATGACCTGATCGAGCCATTGGCGGGTGACCGGCAGCATGAAAAGCACCTGATCTGCGTCGGCTGCCCGCGTGGTATCAAAGGCTTCATCCAGCGCTACACTGGCCGTGCCGATCTGTCGGTAGACCGTCGGGCGGCTCACGCCGTTACGCTCAGCCAGCACACTGATGGGTTCGGTGCGCGTGAGGGCCTGAAGTGCAATCGCTTTGCGTTTGTCGTCGCTCAGTCTGCCGACGCCAGATCGGGTGTTTTGAGTCATGGATGCCGCAGAGGAAAAATGGGGGCACCATTATCGCCTGGCACTCAAGGTGCCTCCCAATGTGTAACGCAGCTTTGAACCTCGCCACTTCGTTCATAGGTGTTCCCCGTAAAAATGAAGGAACCCATATGAAACCGCCAATGCGCGAGCTCGGGCAGTGAGCAAAGTGTGTGGGGTACCCGTTGCAGCGCAGACTTCGTCGTCGCGCAGCGAACGGGATTCCCCCGATCATGGGACAGCGACGCCGTCGTGATCGAGCCAGGCCATCGCTTCGCACAGTGGCATCAACTGAAGACAGGCGAGCCAGAAAGCGGCGAAGCCGACGCTGCGTCCGAGCGTTGCGAACCGGCTGCGCAGGTGGAAAGAGAAGTCACCGGAGACCGTTGACAACCATCGCCACCAGCGCCGCACGGTGTGATAGCCGAGCACCAGGATCGTGGCGGTACGACGCAGCGAAGCGCCCGCGATCAACAACTGCAGCACCTGCTGCTGCAGCGCCCAGCCATACCAGCGGCGTGGGCAGATGCACAATGGCAGGCGTGAGCACGTGCGTCGACACGACGAACATTGGAAACGCGGCACCGCAACAGGATTGAGGTCGCCATCGGCGTGACGATCGGCCTTGCGCGCGTAACAGCCGTGCCCCCAGAGGCAACTGAAGCCGCAATGCGGACAATGATCGGGGCGGTATGACTGAGGTGTGGTAACGACAGCGCGAAGATGCTGTTCGAGCGTGAGGAACGCAAATACAATTCGGTGCATGGCCAGTTTGTTCTTGATGTTCGTGCGGCGTCCGGAAAACATCGCACGATATCAGAGCAACACTGGCCATCCTCACATCCGCTGTGTCTCGCGCTACGCGCGGTGGTGTTCTGAAACTCCGCCTCGCCGATCACGCGACAAACTCATCTGCTACACCTCGAATTGTTCGCGACGTAACACCGTCGTTGAAGAGGTGGGCCTGCTCCAGCGTTCGACAGGTCTGGGCAATGCGGCGCAACTTGCCGTCGTCGGTCTTCTCGCTGCGCATGGGCTTTGTCCGGATGGGTACGAGTTCCCGTGCCATGGACGCGACTATGCATTTTTGACGCAAACCCGTTTGCCGAAGGCGTTCCACCGGTTCAGCAGGTTGGCGATGATGATGCCTTCGCCTTCCTGCGACGCAAGCTCCTGCGTCAGCAGGCGCTCGCCGATGCAGCGCTTGATGCGCGAGATCTGCGCCTCGACCAGCGAGCGCACACCGTAGCCGTATTTCTTGTGAAATGCATAGATGCCTTTGTCCTCGACGTATCTGACGATCTGGTCATGCCGGCGGGTTCGCTCCTCGCCGTGTACGACAGCGTGAGCTGGCGGTGGGATGACGGGCGTCACGCCCGCGCCTGAAAGCGCTTCGGTACGCTCGATGCTCTAGTACGCGCCATCGGCAATCACCCGATCCATCGGCACGTCAGCGGGCAGCACGGCGTCCATTCGTTCGCTGTCCGATACTTCTGTAGTGGTGATGCGGATCGCGTGTACGTTCATGTCAGCGTCGATCGACAGATGCATCTTGCGCCACGGCGTGCGCGCGGCCTTCTGGGCGTACTTTTCCTCATACCACTGGCTCGCCCGCCCAAAGCTCAATCCCGTGCTGTCGACGATGAGACTGATCGTCCCGCCGCGCGCGAGACGCCGGGCCAGCTGTTCGCAACGCAGCGTGACGCTCACCTCCAGTGAAGCGAACCGTTCGCCCAGCTGACTGGCGCTGGGCACCGGGATGTCCAGCCCGCGAGTCTCCCGGTAGTCCTCCATATAGCCGGTGATCTGCCGCATCCCCCAGCCGAACAGCCGGTAGAAGGTAAAGATCAGCTCGATGTACGTCGTGGTATAGGTCGGCTCACGCCCCGACACGCCCGGCGTACGGATCTTTGCGTTGATAAGCTGCGCCTTCAGATCGCCGCCCGGCACATACAGGCTGATCATGCCGCGCTTTCTCAGGCTCTGGTTATACGCCCGCGCGTTCGTCACCCGGTACCCCGGCTTCTTGCGCTTGCGCGCTTCACCCGTCTTTAGTCTGGCTTTATATGGCATTATTCAATGCTGGCTTCATGATGTTGCGCCTTTACACAACCCGCAGCATCTTTGCAATACCCCATCCGGACAAAGCCCATTCGAATGTAGGTCTCGTCCATCCTCCAGCTCCTGCCGACTGTCCGTTTGCACCGTCGAAACGCCTTCTCCAGGACCGGCAACAGTTTCTGCGCTATGTGGCGAACGATTCGTAAATTGCTCGATAGGTTCGCTCATGGTCGTGTGGATCGGCGCGGCGCGGTTCAAAATATGAAATTTTGGAGGAGTCCTATGTCAACGCCGATCCGTGGTTCGGGTTCGATAACGCCAGCGGAATACGTTCCACCGGCAGAGGGTGACGCATCCGCCGCACGTTCACTGTCGACCAACCGTGCTGCGGGGCTTGCAACAACCTGGCCCGCTGGCTGCGCTACAACGCCCATCTACTGGCCCCAGACAGCCCTCAAGCGACATCGGCTACGGGCTTCACGCTATCGCCAACAACTCGCCTTGCGATTTGCTGCGTGGCATCGCTTCACCGAACTCACCCAAACTCCGTCTATCGCTTTTTGAGCAACTGATCGCCCCTGCCAGCATTGCCTTCTCTCCTCTCTAACGTGACAGAGCCGTTCAACGGACTAGGCGTTCTCAACATCGGCTCGGATCCAGACTCGGCAAAACCAGAGCTGCTCGCTTCCTGGCCGTCATGTATTTTGACACCCGCTCGGTCTCGACGTCGAGACCTGCCTGGGCAAACATCCCGGCCACCTCGTTGAGACCCGCTTCGGTGCGATCTTCGTAGCGAGAGTACCGGCCCGACTGATTCGATACCACAAACTTGTCGGTGGCCGAGTTGAACTCCAATTCGCCGCAGATCCTCGCGGTGCCGCCACCGACAAGCAGGGGATGCCCCCGGTATCGCTCCCTCTGGGTCTCGGGGTCTTTGCCGGCCGGCTCGCATTCGCCGATGAACAGGCGGCCCAGCGCGCTGACGGCCCACATGTACTTCTTCTCGCCTCGCTTAAGGGCGTCGATGTCGATTGTCCCCTTGACATCCAGGCTCGTCAGGCTCGGGACGTTGCCTTGGCCGTCCGGCACGATGAGGCGCCTGGAGTGCTGCAGCGGGGCACCTGTCGGTACCCCCCCTTCCCGCTCCCATTGCTTGATGCCATCGGTGGCAAGGTTGAACGGCGGTTGAAGGCTGCCGAACAGGGCGTCAAGCGCGCCGGCCCGTCCTCGACCGATCAATTCGTGTAAAGCGGGTGCAGCGCCTTCGGGTGCAGCCATTGTTTCGGCAAAACTCGCTCGACGCCGATGCGCGGCCTGCTCTTGGTGTTCCCGCAATCGAGCGGCATTGAGTTCACCGAGTTCCTGCAGCACACCGGCGGAACTTGTCCTCCGCACCTTGACGGCCGGAGGCGCGTCGCCGGCCGCCTCGGTGGCAGACGCGTCGACATACGTATTGGTGTGGCCCTCGATCTTCATTTTCTTCCTCGATTTGCAACTGGACGCTCGCGCGTAGCAAGCGACACCGGCTTTCCCTTGAGTGGGCCATGACGATCATATGGCCGGGGCACGGCGTTCGGAATGCTTGAGGACGAACCCGCGAATCGCAATACGAAGGCAGTCGTCCTTCACACTCCGTAATCCGTCGCGTATCGATCAGGCCCTGCGCATTGCAGGGCATTGTCAGGTTAGCGAGGTGATCAGTTACTACTGATTGCAGGTTTTGATTTGATCGGCCATGATCGAATTTTCTTCATGTCGTAGGGAATGCAAATTGATTCTACAAGGCTGACGTGAGCTGGATCATGGCGCACTGCGCCGGATCTGAGAGCTGCGGCGACGCCGTTCGATTAGCTGCGACAGTAGTGCCGCAGGTTGATCATCGTGTAGGCGAGTGTCTACACAAAAGAATTTCGGGCGTGGTTCAAAAAGCGCGATTTTTGCGTTACACAGACGAGCGGAAGCAGCCTGCGTAAGAAAGCAGGAATAGTAAGGAATGCGGTTCAAATGGAGGCCGGCGACGACCTGCCGATATCAGGTTCGCTGAGGCTGGAGTGGGCCGAATCCGAGCAGCGTCAGCCAGTGATCGTGAGGCTTGCGGCTCATCAGTTCCCTCGGGCTCTTTCCAGTTCGCTCAGGGCATCGGCTGCGGGCAAAGCGGCGATGGTTGAAGACAAACTGCAGCAGACCAAGCCAGGCCCGCCCGCCCTTCAGATGACGCCGGTTGGTCAGGTAGACGCGCAGTCGCGAGTTGAGATTTTCGACCAGCGAGCTGCTGCGTGGTGTGCTATGCAGCGCCCCGGATACGGCGGCGTAGACGCCGTGAAACGGGCGGCCGATGCGGGCTAGCAGGCGATTCCACCCTTGCCAGAACGCACTCGACGTTTCGGACTTGCGATGCAGCATGCAGACCTCGCGCACGAGATGGCGCGCCACGTTGTGCGTTCGTGCAATGGCGTCGAGTTTTGTGTCGAGCAGGCCCGCGAAAGCGAGCAGGCCGTCGCGCTGGTTCTGAAGGGCACGCCGGTATGCCCCTGTACGTGACAGGTCCCGTGCTTCACGTTGCTGCAGTTCGGCAACCACGAAATCGAACAGCCGTTGACGCGTCGCGAGGTCCGGCCCAGCCAGTGACAGGATGTCACGTCGAGCCACTGAACCAGGGTGCGCAGGTCGGCAGCCAGCTCGTGCGCATGGGCTTCATTGCGCCGAAGCGTTTCCAGCGCGGCTTCGAGGAGGCTATCCTCACCACGTCGACGGGGATTGGCCAGACGCGCTTCGAGCTGCTCGCGCCCGGTGCGAGCGCCACTGGCGACACGATGCCAGAGCGTCGCTAGTGATTTACCGTGCTGGATGATGTGGAATACGTCGCCGTGACACGGCGTATCGGGCCAGGCCATTTTTTGCCCGGCACGCAGACCGGTTCCCGCATCGGCGATCGTGTGCTCAGGATCGAGGCCCTGTGCCTGCAGATCCAGCAGATGGATGGCCCAGGTGTCGCCGTCGCGATGGGCTTCGGGGGCGAGCAGATAGCAATAGGTCGAGGCGACATCGATACCGGCGAGCACGGGTTGGGAACCCTGAAAGAGTTCGTCGTGCAGACCGACCCGGATGGGTGAGAGATCGATACCGGCGTTGATGGCGATGGCCTGCTTTGCGGCCCGCTGAAGAACGGTGTGAATCGTGCCCAGGCTGGTCGAGACGCCGAGCAGGTCGTGCATGAGTTCAAGGGTACTGCGAAACGAAACGTGGCCCACCATCGTGAGCGCCACGATGACCTGATCGAGCCATTGGCGGGTGACCGGCAGCATGAAAAGCACCTGATCTGCGTCGGCTGCCCGCGTGGTATCAAAGGCTTCATCCAGCGCTACACTGGCCGTGCCGATCTGTCGGTAGACCGTCGGGCGGCTCACGCCGTTACGCTCAGCCAGCACACTGATGGGTTCGGTGCGCGTGAGGGCCTGAAGTGCAATCGCTTTGCGTTTGTCGTCGCTCAGTCTGCCGACGCCAGATCGGGTGTTTTGAGTCATGGATGCCGCAGAGGAAAAATGGGGGCACCATTATCGCCTGGCACTCAAGGTGCCTCCCAATGTGTAACGCAGCTTTGAACCTCGCCCGTGGGCCTTACTGCAACAGAACCCAGCTTACTCACTGTCGTCCGACGCCCCCCTCGAGGGTATGCGCCCGTACATGGATGGCGACGCAAATCGTGCCGATTGGTCGAATGGCTGTGAATAGTTGTCGGGGTTGGCTTCAAACTCGAACACGCGCCCGACCTGTTCACGCTGCCGCATAAGCTGCTGGTTTTCCTCCGCACGTTGACCATCAGCCCGCCCCATCATCGCATCGTAACGACCAACCGATGCCGTGATTGTATCGATGCGACCGCGGAAGTCATCCGCCCCCTCTTGCACGATACCTGCGAGTTGACTTTGAATTTGAAGTTGCAACGTACGCGCTGCCGCGTTCTGGATGCGCAGGCCTCGCGTAGATGTCTGCTGAATCAGGCGGTCAATTTCCCTGTTCATGCTGATCAGGGCGCTACTACCGATCTGTTGTTCGGCGCGCTGTGGCAACGGCGAGCGTGGAGCCGCGGGTGTCGGAGAATGCGTGCGAGGTGTACGGCGTTGCAGATGCGCCAGAGGCGATTGGCCAAATGTTTCCGCTCTGGTCGGGCCGTGGCGGATAGGCGTCGCCGATGGCGCGCCCTCGGAAGTGACATCATTATGGGACGTATTGCTAGAAAAAATACTCAAACCTCCAGAACATTGACATCCCATGGTCTTCTCCAAAGTAAATGGACCTTCATATTAGGGAAAGCGCCTACTTCACCGCGTGCGCGTATGCGAAAGCATTTGCACTTGTGCGTATTTCGGCGAGTTAAAGTCAAATCTGGTGTATGCGGTCTCGGCGTAATCAGGCGGCTAGCGATTGCTGAGCCGGTGTGCTGTCGGTCACCGGTTCTCCATCCTTGAACGTCATCCCGTCAAGCATCGAAGTGAGCTTTTCCGGGGCGCGGATGCGCCGCCAAGATTCTTCGGCGTGGTTCAAAAAGCGCGATTTTTGCGTTACACAGACGAGCGGAAGCAGCCTGCGTAAGAAAGCAGGAATAGTAAGGAATGCGGTTCAAATGGAGGCCGGCGACGACCTGCCGATATCAGGTTCGCTGAGGCTGGAGTGGGCCGAATCCGAGCAGCGTCAGCCAGTGATCGTGAGGCTTGCGGCTCATCAGTTCCCTCGGGCTCTTTCCAGGGCGAGGTTCAAAGCTGCGTTACACATTGGGAGGCACCTTGAGTGCCAGGCGATAATGGTGCCCCCATTTTTCCTCTGCGGCATCCATGACTCAAAACACCCGATCTGGCGTCGGCAGACTGAGCGACGACAAACGCAAAGCGATTGCACTTCAGGCCCTCACGCGCACCGAACCCATCAGTGTGCTGGCTGAGCGTAACGGCGTGAGCCGCCCGACGGTCTACCGACAGATCGGCACGGCCAGTGTAGCGCTGGATGAAGCCTTTGATACCACGCGGGCAGCCGACGCAGATCAGGTGCTTTTCATGCTGCCGGTCACCCGCCAATGGCTCGATCAGGTCATCGTGGCGCTCACGATGGTGGGCCACGTTTCGTTTCGCAGTACCCTTGAACTCATGCACGACCTGCTCGGCGTCTCGACCAGCCTGGGCACGATTCACACCGTTCTTCAGCGGGCCGCAAAGCAGGCCATCGCCATCAACGCCGGTATCGATCTCTCACCCATCCGGGTCGGTCTGCACGACGAACTCTTTCAGGGTTCCCAACCCGTGCTCGCCGGTATCGATGTCGCCTCGACCTATTGCTATCTGCTCGCCCCCGAAGCCCATCGCGACGGCGACACCTGGGCCATCCATCTGCTGGACCTGCAGGCACAGGGCCTCGATCCTGAGCACACGATCGCCGATGCGGGAACCGGTCTGCGTGCCGGGCAAAAAATGGCCTGGCCCGATACGCCGTGTCACGGCGACGTATTCCACATCATCCAGCAGGGTAAATCACTAGCGACGCTCTGGCATCGTGTCGCCAGTGGCGCTCGCACCGGGCGCGAGCAGCTCGAAGCGCGTCTGGCCAATCCCCGTCGACGTGGTGAGGATAGCCTCCTCGAAGCCGCGCTGGAAACGCTTCGGCGCAATGAAGCCCATGCGCACGAGCTGGCTGCCGACCTGCGCACCCTGGTTCAGTGGCTCGAACGTGACATCCTGTCACTGGCTGGGCCGGACCTCGCGACGCGTCAACGGCTGTTCGATTTCGTGGTTGCCGAACTGCAGCAACGTGAAGCACGGGACCTGTCACGTACAGGGGCATACCGGCGTGCCCTTCAGAACCAGCGCGACGGCCTGCTCGCTTTCGCGGGCCTGCTCGACACAAAACTCGACGCCATTGCACGAACGCACAACGTGGCGCGCCATCTCGTGCGCGAGGTCTGCATGCTGCATCGCAAGTCCGAAACGTCGAGTGCGTTCTGGCAAGGGTGGAATCGCCTGCTAGCCCGCATCGGCCGCCCGTTTCACGGCGTCTACGCCGCCGTATCCGGGGCGCTGCATAGCACACCACGCAGCAGCTCGCTGGTCGAAAATCTCAACTCGCGACTGCGCGTCTACCTGACCAACCGGCGTCATCTGAAGGGCGGGCGGGCCTGGCTTGGTCTGCTGCAGTTTGTCTTCAACCATCGCCGCTTTGCCCGCAGCCGATGCCCTGAGCGAACTGGAAAGAGCCCGAGGGAACTGATGAGCCGCAAGCCTCACGATCACTGGCTGACGCTGCTCGGATTCGGCCCACTCCAGCCTCAGCGAACCTGATATCGGCAGGTCGTCGCCGGCCTCCATTTGAACCGCACTCCTTATTATTCCTGCTTTCTTACGCAGGCTGCTTCCGCTCGTCTGTGTAACGCAAAAATCGCGCTTTTTGAACCACGCCCTACATTCCATAACCTAACCCTCTGTTTTCAGAAGCATTCCAAAATCATTGGGGTTTGGGCTTGGAACCCCAAAATCACTTCAAGCGGGTAGTGAAGGCGCTTCAGGACCTTGGCCAGGCCCGGGGTACCCATCCGGACAAAGCGCTACAAACTGCGGTACTACTGCCGTAGCGGATCGCGACCCGAAGGGCGGCCTGCTCTCACCTTGCCGGAGCATTGCGCCGTGGCCACGCGCGCCGATACCATCTTGATCACTTCGCCCCTCGGGGCATGACTTCGCCGTGCGCATCTTGCCATCCAGGGCCCTTCATGCATCATTGGTACCTTCAACGGAGAATCGCTGAAATCCTCCGAAACCCGTTGGTAGAAAATCTGTAAGCAGTGGGCACAGTGGCACTAGCGCGTGGCCACATTTCGGTTCGCATTGCTTGTTCGGCACGTGCCGCACCGTATCAAAATCGGTCTTACCGTGCTGCGCTTTCAATCGGCTGCATCGCCGTTCGCTGGTGAAGCTGTTTTTTCGTTCGTTTGTAGGGAGATTGGCATGGGAATCGTTGCTGATGTCGAGAAGGTTGGGGGAGCTGTATTGAAGGTGGGGGAAGATGTATTGGCAGCGCCGTTTAAAGTGGCCGCATTGCCGTTCAAAGCGTTTGGCGCAATTGGCGAGCTGCTGGACGGCGGCGCAAATGCGATTTCAGGGGGCTGGTCCGCCCAAGGCGGTAGTCCATCGGACAAAGAAGCGACTGGATTGGAAAGTGAGTTCTAATCGAAGCGCTTTCATGTCCGGGAGCATCCCCGACTCGCCAGACAGTGCTTCGCTCGCACGGGCCGTTGTCGACGCCATCAAAAGCGATCGGCTCGACGACGCGGAGGCCCGGCTTGCGCAGTTGTACGAAGTCCAACCCGCCGCACGGGAGGCGCTCGTCTTTCCAACTGTCCTCGCGATTCGGCGGGGCCATACACTGGATGCACTCCGCCACCTTAACGGCTTGCCTGAGGGCAGGCATTCGGAGTTGAAGGCGCTTTGTTTGTATTTGCTCGGGGACCAGACTTGGCATCGCTATGCAGAGGAAAAATTAGAGGACCCCGATCCGTATGTGCGCAACTCTATGCTGCGATTGCTCGGCCGTATCAACGAGAAGGACGAGCCGGTTTGAGCGCTCCAGGCCCCGCAGGCTCGGGTGGTTTAGCCGCAGTTCCGATCCATCAGTCGGTTCTGTCGCAGTAAGAGCGAGAGGTCAGCCGGCGTGGTTCAAAAAGCGCGATTTTTGCGTTACACAGACGAGCGGAAGCAGCCTGCGTAAGAAAGCAGGAATAATAAGGAGTGCGGTTCAAATGGAGGCCGGCGACGACCTGCCGATATCAGGTTCGCTGAGGCTGGAGTGGGCCGAATCCGAGCAGCGTCAGCCAGTGATCGTGAGGCTTGCGGCTCATCAGTTCCCTCGGGCTCTTTCCAGTTCGCTCAGGGCATCGGCTGCAGGCAAAGCGGCGATGGTTGAAGACAAACTGCAGCAGACCAAGCCAGGCCCGCCCGCCCTTCAGATGACGCCGGTTGGTCAGGTAGACGCGCAGTCGCGAGTTGAGATTTTCGACCAGCGAGCTGCTGCGTGGTGTGCTATGCAGCGCCCCGGATACGGCGGCGTAGACGCCGTGAAACGGGCGGCCGATGCGGGCTAGCAGGCGATTCCACCCTTGCCAGAACGCACTCGACGTTTCGGACTTGCGATGCAGCATGCAGACCTCGCGCACGAGATGGCGCGCCACGTTGTGCGTTCGTGCAATGGCGTCGAGTTTTGTGTCGAGCAGGCCCGCGAAAGCGAGCAGGCCGTCGCGCTGGTTCTGAAGGGCACGCCGGTATGCCCCTGTACGTGACAGGTCCCGTGCTTCACGTTGCTGCAGTTCGGCAACCACGAAATCGAACAGCCGTTGACGCGTCGCGAGGTCCGGCCCAGCCAGTGACAGGATGTCACGTTCGAGCCACTGAACCAGGGTGCGCAGGTCGGCAGCCAGCTCGTGCGCATGGGCTTCATTGCGCCGAAGCGTTTCCAGCGCGGCTTCGAGGAGGCTATCCTCACCACGTCGACGGGGATTGGCCAGACGCGCTTCGAGCTGCTCGCGCCCGGTGCGAGCGCCACTGGCGACACGATGCCAGAGCGTCGCTAGTGATTTACCCTGCTGGATGATGTGGAATACGTCGCCGTGACACGGCGTATCGGGCCAGGCCATTTTTTGCCCGGCACGCAGACCGGTTCCCGCATCGGCGATCGTGTGCTCAGGATCGAGGCCCTGTGCCTGCAGGTCCAGCAGATGGATGGCCCAGGTGTCGCCGTCGCGATGGGCTTCGGGGGCGAGCAGATAGCAATAGGTCGAGGCGACATCGATACCGGCGAGCACGGGTTGGGAACCCTGAAAGAGTTCGTCGTGCAGACCGACCCGGATGGGTGAGAGATCGATACCGGCGTTGATGGCGATGGCCTGCTTTGCGGCCCGCTGAAGAACGGTGTGAATCGTGCCCAGGCTGGTCGAGACGCCGAGCAGGTCGTGCATGAGTTCAAGGGTACTGCGAAACGAAACGTGGCCCACCATCGTGAGCGCCACGATGACCTGATCGAGCCATTGGCGGGTGACCGGCAGCATGAAAAGCACCTGATCTGCGTCGGCTGCCCGCGTGGTATCAAAGGCTTCATCCAGCGCTACACTGGCCGTGCCGATCTGTCGGTAGACCGTCGGGCGGCTCACGCCGTTACGCTCAGCCAGCACACTGATGGGTTCGGTGCGCGTGAGGGCCTGAAGTGCAATCGCTTTGCGTTTGTCGTCGCTCAGTCTGCCGACGCCAGATCGGGTGTTTTGAGTCATGGATGCCGCAGAGGAAAAATGGGGGCACCATATCGCCTGGCACTCAAGGTGCCTCCCAATGTGTAACGCAGCTTTGAACCTCGCCGGAAGCAGCCTGCGTAAGAAAGCAGGAATAGTAAGGAATGCGGTTCAAATGGAGGCCGGCGACGACCTGCCGATATCAGGTTCGCTGAGGCTGGAGTGGGCCGAATCCGAGCAGCGTCAGCCAGTGATCGTGAGGCTTGCGGCTCATCAGTTCCCTCGGGCTCTTTCCAGTTCGCTCAGGGCATCGGCTGCGGGCAAAGCGGCGATGGTTGAAGACAAACTGCAGCAGACCAAGCCAGGCCCGCCCGCCCTTCAGATGACGCCGGTTGGTCAGGTAGACGCGCAGTCGCGAGTTGAGATTTTCGACCAGCGAGCTGCTGCGTGGTGTGCTATGCAGCGCCCCGGATACGGCGGCGTAGACGCCGTGAAACGGGCGGCCGATGCGGGCTAGCAGGCGATTCCACCCTTGCCAGAACGCACTCGACGTTTCGGACTTGCGATGCAGCATGCAGACCTCGCGCACGAGATGGCGCGCCACGTTGTGCGTTCGTGCAATGGCGTCGAGTTTTGTGTCGAGCAGGCCCGCGAAAGCGAGCAGGCCGTCGCGCTGGTTCTGAAGGGCACGCCGGTATGCCCCTGTACGTGACAGGTCCCGTGCTTCACGTTGCTGCAGTTCGGCAACCACGAAATCGAACAGCCGTTGACGCGTCGCGAGGTCCGGCCCAGCCAGTGACAGGATGTCACGTCGAGCCACTGAACCAGGGTGCGCAGGTCGGCAGCCAGCTCGTGCGCATGGGCTTCATTGCGCCGAAGCGTTTCCAGCGCGGCTTCGAGGAGGCTATCCTCACCACGTCGACGGGGATTGGCCAGACGCGCTTCGAGCTGCTCGCGCCCGGTGCGAGCGCCACTGGCGACACGATGCCAGAGCGTCGCTAGTGATTTACCCTGCTGGATGATGTGGAATACGTCGCCGTGACACGGCGTATCGGGCCAGGCCATTTTTTGCCCGGCACGCAGACCGGTTCCCGCATCGGCGATCGTGTGCTCAGGATCGAGGCCCTGTGCCTGCAGGTCCAGCAGATGGATGGCCCAGGTGTCGCCGTCGCGATGGGCTTCGGGGGCGAGCAGATAGCAATAGGTCGAGGCGACATCGATACCGGCGAGCACGGGTTGGGAACCCTGAAAGAGTTCGTCGTGCAGACCGACCCGGATGGGTGAGAGATCGATACCGGCGTTGATGGCGATGGCCTGCTTTGCGGCCCGCTGAAGAACGGTGTGAATCGTGCCTAGGCTGGTCGAGACGCCGAGCAGGTCGTGCATGAGTTCAAGGGTACTGCGAAACGAAACGTGGCCCACCATCGTGAGCGCCACGATGACCTGATCGAGCCATTGGCGGGTGACCGGCAGCATGAAAAGCACCTGATCTGCGTCGGCTGCCCGCGTGGTATCAAAGGCTTCATCCAGCGCGGCACTACTGCCGCAGCTGATCGCGCCCCTCTGGGCCGCCTGTCGTCACGTCGCCGGCGCATTGCGTCGCGGCCCCGCGCGTCGATGCCATGTCGATCACCTCGCAAATCCGACTACCGCTTCGCGCCGCCCGTCTTGCCAACTCCTGCATTTCATGAAACATATGTCCTACTGATCAAATGCAACTTCAGTCCGCTTGAAACCCGCAATCAGTTGTGGTTACCAATCAGGCCATCCGTCGCGGCTCGTTTACCAGCGTCAAGCAGTTGGTCCAACGCATCGACCATTTCGTCACCGCGTACAACACGAACTGCCAGCCGTTTCGCTGGACTGCCACTGCGGACTCGATTCTCGAGAAGTTGCATCGACTTTGTTCACGTATTAGCGGGACAGGACACTATTGATCCGGCAATAAAATGTTGAAACTTTGAGCGCAGCACATGGTCGGAAGTAGTATGGAAAAAATCGACTCCCGAACCTTGCCGATGGCGGCACTGAATGAACGCCGTCGCCGCGCGGTGAAGATGCGCATCGAAGGCGTAGCGTTGAAAGAAGTGGCGCTGCGTTGCGAGATGTCGCCCACGACGGTGATTGCGGCCTGCAAGGCGTACGAGGCGGGCGGCTGGCGTGCCGTGGATGTCGGGCCTCGCGGTCGTCCGTCGGGTACCGGACGCAGCCTGAGCGCAGATCAGGAGCGGGTCGTGCAGAAAATCATCCGGGACCGCACACCTGACCAGTTGAAAATGCCTTATGCCCTGTGGACCCGTCAGAGCGTGGCCGAAGTGATCGAACAACGGTTCGGCATCCGTGTGCCGGTTCGTACGATGGGGCTGTATCTGTCGCGCTGGGGCTTCACCCCGCAAAAGCCATTGAAGAAGGCTTATGAGCAATCGCCGGCGGCGATCAGGAAGTGGCTCGATGAAGACTATCCTGCCATTGCGCAGCGGGCCCAGGCTGAAGGAGCCGAAGTCCACTGGGGCGATGAAACCGGACTGCGCTCCGACGATGTTCGGGGCCGCAGTTACGCGCCCACGGGAAAGACACCGGTGCTCAAGGTGGCGAGGTTCAAAGCTGCGTTACACATTGGGAGGCACCTTGAGTGCCAGGCGATAATGGTGCCCCCATTTTTCCTCTGCGGCATCCATGACTCAAAACACCCGATCTGGCGTCGGCAGACTGAGCGACGACAAACGCAAAGCGATTGCACTTCAGGCCCTCACGCGCACCGAACCCATCAGTGTGCTGGCTGAGCGTAACGGCGTGAGCCGCCCGACGGTCTACCGACAGATCGGCACGGCCAGTGTAGCGCTGGATGAAGCCTTTGATACCACGCGGGCAGCCGACGCAGATCAGGTGCTTTTCATGCTGCCGGTCACCCGCCAATGGCTCGATCAGGTCATCGTGGCGCTCACGATGGTGGGCCACGTTTCGTTTCGCAGTACCCTTGAACTCATGCACGACCTGCTCGGCGTCTCGACCAGCCTGGGCACGATTCACACCGTTCTTCAGCGGGCCGCAAAGCAGGCCATCGCCATCAACGCCGGTATCGATCTCTCACCCATCCGGGTCGGTCTGCACGACGAACTCTTTCAGGGTTCCCAACCCGTGCTCGCCGGTATCGATGTCGCCTCGACCTATTGCTATCTGCTCGCCCCCGAAGCCCATCGCGACGGCGACACCTGGGCCATCCATCTGCTGGACCTGCAGGCACAGGGCCTCGATCCTGAGCACACGATCGCCGATGCGGGAACCGGTCTGCGTGCCGGGCAAAAAATGGCCTGGCCCGATACGCCGTGTCACGGCGACGTATTCCACATCATCCAGCACGGTAAATCACTAGCGACGCTCTGGCATCGTGTCGCCAGTGGCGCTCGCACCGGGCGCGAGCAGCTCGAAGCGCGTCTGGCCAATCCCCGTCGACGTGGTGAGGATAGCCTCCTCGAAGCCGCGCTGGAAACGCTTCGGCGCAATGAAGCCCATGCGCACGAGCTGGCTGCCGACCTGCGCACCCTGGTTCAGTGGCTCGAACGTGACATCCTGTCACTGGCTGGGCCGGACCTCGCGACGCGTCAACGGCTGTTCGATTTCGTGGTTGCCGAACTGCAGCAACGTGAAGCACGGGACCTGTCACGTACAGGGGCATACCGGCGTGCCCTTCAGAACCAGCGCGACGGCCTGCTCGCTTTCGCGGGCCTGCTCGACACAAAACTCGACGCCATTGCACGAACGCACAACGTGGCGCGCCATCTCGTGCGCGAGGTCTGCATGCTGCATCGCAAGTCCGAAACGTCGAGTGCGTTCTGGCAAGGGTGGAATCGCCTGCTAGCCCGCATCGGCCGCCCGTTTCACGGCGTCTACGCCGCCGTATCCGGGGCGCTGCATAGCACACCACGCAGCAGCTCGCTGGTCGAAAATCTCAACTCGCGACTGCGCGTCTACCTGACCAACCGGCGTCATCTGAAGGGCGGGCGGGCCTGGCTTGGTCTGCTGCAGTTTGTCTTCAACCATCGCCGCTTTGCCCGCAGCCGATGCCCTGAGCGAACTGGAAAGAGCCCGAGGGAACTGATGAGCCGCAAGCCTCACGATCACTGGCTGACGCTGCTCGGATTCGGCCCACTCCAGCCTCAGCGAACCTGATATCGGCAGGTCGTCGCCGGCCTCCATTTGAACCGCACTCCTTATTATTCCTGCTTTCTTACGCAGGCTGCTTCCGCTCGTCTGTGTAACGCAAAAATCGCGCTTTTTGAACCACGCCAAAATTCGCTACCCAATTTTAACGTGGGCCTTACTGCAACAGAACCCCATACCACGCTGCGGTCCCAGTATGGCTTGCCCGATGCCGTCACGGCACCGGCCTCGCCAAGCCGACGTATCACTTCTCCGAGGCTCAGGCGCTCCAGCCCGACCCACTCGAAGATCGCTTTCACAGTGGCTGCTTGCGGCAGTTCGATAACGTACCGGGCTGGCGTCCCGTCGAGCTGTCTTCGGATATAGCGGTAGCCGTAAGGCGTCCCTGATAGCACATTGACGGTACCGCTTTCGCGCCGTGAAGCTTGCCGCGGCGGTGACGCTCTGCGATTTTTGCCCGCTCGTACTCCGCTATCATGCCCTGCATCTGCAGCAGCAGTGATTCTTCCGGCGTCGTGCCAATTGCATGATTGAGAAACACGATCTGTACGCCGCACGAGGAGAATTCCTCCATCAACAGGGCCTGGTGCGCATATTTGCGCGCCAGGCGGTCTGGCGCGAGGATGTACAGCCGATCGACCGTCCCGAGCGCGGCAGCGTCGCGCAGGCGCTCCAATTGCGGCCTGACCAACGACACCGCGCTCGAACAGCAGTTCTTCAATATCACGCCGGCTAAGCTGGAACCGGAAATACCACCGAACCGCGAGACTAATGATTGCCGCCGGGAACCGGTGGCCGTGATAAAGCGATTTTCCTTTCTTCATCGTGACATCTTACGTGACTACCTCGCCAACGTGACAGTGCCCCGTCCTGTTCAATCGATAAGGTATCGAAATCTATAAGGATTTTTTCGACCACGCTACCTATTTGCACCGGAGCCAGTTCACACACGACCTGCTGGAAAACGAAATTTCAGGGGAAGCTCACTCTGCAATTCCAAATAATGGGGCGCACCGACGCAACTTTAGTCAAGGTATGCAATGCCTCAAATAAATTTGATAGAGAAACAGGATGGATCGATGGCATCATGTTGTCGACCGTGATTGAATGAGAACATTTAGAGAAATGCTGTTTATACGTCCCGGGGGTGGTCGCTGACATCGGCGAGGACGTTGTGAAGAATAGTTCACGGGCGACCCGAAAGACCTCCGCTCTTTGCAGCATTTTGGAAATCCTAAGTACGAGTACAGGGAGTACGAGTAAGAAAGCGCAGCGCCATCAAAAACAGACACGTTCGCCGATTAGCATCACCGCGAGGAGATCGATGCACTGGGCGCCCCGCTGAGCAAGCTCGAGTGCACATCGAGTTCGCGGCGCTGGCATCGACGGTCGATACGATTGCGCCGCGACCGGTGAGCACCTAGATCCTATGTGCAGGGGGCGATAGGCTGATCGGTAGAATCAGCCTGTCGGGATGGAGCTGCTTATGGGAGAGCGTCATGCGCACACACGGAACGGATTGGGTCAACGCGACGGACGCGGTGCTGGCTGTATCGGTTGAACTGGCGGCGGCCAAGTGGAAGGTCGCGCTGCATGACGGATGTCGCGAGAGTCCGTCGATTCACGCGGTCGCGCAAACGGACCCGGCTGCCCGCCTGCAGGCGGTGCTGACGCTGATTGCAACACAAAGGCAGGCATGGCACTGCCGCACAATACACGGGTCGTCGTGAGCTACGAAGCCGGCCAGGACGCATTCTGGATCTGCCGGGTCCTGCAGGCTGTTGATTTTGCGTCCCGTGTAAAAGGGGGGGAAGGCGTTATGGATATCGTGTTCATGAGATGGGGCGATGAGTGCGATGCGCGGGATTGATGAGATGCAGGACTCGCTGTTTACGACGGTCAAACTGGAAGACTTCGTCCCTGCTGATCACCCGTTGCGACCGATCCGGCTGTTGGTGAATGACGCATTGAAGCGGCTCAACGGGTTTTTGTTCAGCGTGATCTATGCGGACAGAGGCCGGGCGTCGATTGCACCCGAGAAACTGCTGCGTGCGCTGCTGTTGCAAGTGTTACTCGGTGCGCAGCGAGCGCATGCTGATGGAACAGATGCGTTACAACCTGCTGTTCCGCTGGTTCATCGGGCTGGCGATCGAGCCCCGTGTGGGGCCACTCGGTGTTCTCGAAGAAACCGCGACCGGCTGCTGGAGCATGAAGTCGTGGAAGCGTTTTTCACTGAAGTCATGAGTCTGACCGACCAACGTGGCCTGCTTTCCAGGGAGCATTTCTCGGTGGACGGCACGCTGATTCAGGCACGGGCCAGTCACAAGAGCTCCCGTGCAAAGGACGGTTCGGACAATGGGCCGCCAGCAAGCGGCGGAGGCAATGCCGACACGGACTGGAAAGGCAAGCGGCGCAGCAACGATACGCATGAGTCGAGCAGGGATACGGACGGACGTCTGTTCAAGAGAACGAGTCCAGTCACCCTGTGCTACCACGGCCACATCCTGATGGCGAACCGCTCCGGGCTGTCGATCGTCGCTATGGTCAGTCATGCGCGCGCGGTCGCCCGGGGCGCGCTTCGTCATGCAGACCAGCAAGACCCTGCACGACAAAACGCTTTTTCCGTACATCAGGGCCTCGGCCAGCGATCGACGGTGGTAGCCGGTTGCCTGCTTCCATTCACGTTTGCTGCGTTGTGCGAGCGAATCGATGGCGGCATTGCGCCATGCCGCGCCGGGCGTGCTCTCTGGCTACCGCGTCGCGCCCTCATGCGGCGGGACAGACGGGGCAGCGCCGCGCGCCGCAATCCGTGCATGGCACGCCTTCGTGTCGTAAGCGCCGTCGCCACCGATGGTGTCGGTTGCCGCGTCAGCGGGAATCTGGTCGAGCAAATCAGGCAACACTTCGCCATCGCCTTCGTCTTGATGAGTCATCAGTGCGGCGCAGATTTGTCCAGTGTTCGGGTCCATCGCCCTATGCACCTTGCGCCAGGTGCGACGCTTGGACCGGCCATGCTTGCGCACCTTCCACTCGCCTTCGCCATAGACCTTCAGTACGGTGCTGTCGAACACGAGGTGCAAAGGTTCTTTGGGACGTTGCGCCGGCGGCGCTACCTTGAGGGTCTGCGCGCGACGGCTCAACGTTGTGTAGCTCGGCACGGGCAGGCTTGGGAAGGCAAGTTTGCGCAGACTCTGAGCGAAGCCTTGCAGTGCGCGCAGCGGCAGATGAAAGACCTGCTTGAGTTCGAGCAGCCTCTGCACGAGCGCATCCGCATAGACGGACGGTCGGCCCCGGGTGCGTACCTCGAATTTCGGTCCTGCAGCGAAAAGATCGGAGTCAATCCACATCGTTACATCCCCTCGAGCGATGAGCCCCGCGTTGCATTGCGCCCGGTTCTTGACGCGGCACTTGCCCTTGAGCTCGCCTTGCGAGTTGGCAGTATCCCTGCGAATCTTCCCGGCAAAAATCGAGAATGTACGCAGGAACCCGAATCGTTAACAGAGGCACGGCAGCCGATGCTGCGCGTATACGTCAGCACATGCACAGTGGCCCGGATTTATGCAACAACGCCCATGAGGCCGCGACCGGCTCATCGACAGCAATTGCTCCCGTGGGCGGATCGAGACCGATACGGTCAGCACGCACGGCAGTCAGCACTTCGAGAATTTCTTCGATTCGTGCACGATCGTCCAAGCCCGGGCGAGTTTTGCGATGACGTTGATGGCGGTCAGCTACGACCTATTGATTCGGCAATAAAATGTTGAAACTTTGAGCGCAGCACATGGTCGGAAGTAATGTGGAAAAAATCGACTCCCGAACCTTGCCGATGGCGGCACTGAATGAACGCCGTCGCCGCGCGGTGAAGATGCGCATCGAAGGCGTAGCGTTGAAAGAAGTGGCGCTGCGTTGCGAGATGTCGCCCACGACGGTGATTGCGGCCTGCAAGGCGTACGAGGCGGGCGGCTGGCGTGCCGTGGATGTCGGACCTCGCGGTCGTCCGTCGGGGACCGGACGCAGCCTGAGCGCAGATCAGGAGCGGGTCGTGCAGAAAATCATCCAGGACGCACACCTGACCAGTTGAAAATGCCTTATGCCCTGTGGACCCGTCAGAGCGTGGCCGAAGTGATCGAACAACGGTTCGGCATCCGTGTGCCGGTTCGTACGATGGGGCTGTATCTGTCGCGCTGGGGCTTCACCCCGCAAAAGCCATTGAAGAAGGCTTATGAGCAATCGCCGGCGGCGATCAGGAAGTGGCTCGATGAAGACTATCCTGCCATTGCGCAGCGGGCCCAGGCTGAAGGAGCCGAAGTCCACTGGGGCGATGAAACCGGACTGCGCTCCGACGATGTTCGGGGCCGCGGTTACGCGCCCGCGGGCAAGACGCCGGTGCTCAAGGTCAACGCAAAGCGAGCCGGCCTGTCGGTGATTTCCACCGTGACGAACAAAGGACAGATGCGCTGGAAGATCTTCGACGGTGCGCTGAACACCGGCATCCTGATTGACTTCATGCGACGACTGATTACCGGGGCGAAGAAAAAGCTCTTCCTGATCCTGGGCAATCTGCGTGTCCATCACGGCAAGGCCGTGATGGCCTGGCTGGACAGGCACCGCGACCGGATCGAGGTGTTCTATCTGCCCTGCTACAGCCCTGAGCTCAATCCCAACGAGCTGGCCAACGCCGACCTCAAGCAAAGCGTCACACCGCGGGCGCCAACGCGTACCAGGCTGCAACTGGTCAAGGCCACCGCGCACCATTACAGGGTTGTGCAGAAGCAACCCGAACGCATCCGGCGATACTTCCAGCATGATCCTGTCCGTTATGCGGCTTGATTTCAACATTTTATTGCCGGATCAATAAGCGGAAGAATTCACTGAAAACCGCGGGTTATTCGAAGTCCCCGATGGTGGCACTTGCAATGATCAGTGTGTAGTGGACGTGTGTGCCGACGCCCGGAGCTGCATGCGCATCAACGAGGAGGAGCGCAATGTTTTTGACATATTACTTTCCTTTGGTCGCGTCGTCGTCCGTGCAGGATCTGCCGGACGGTTTTCTCAGCAAGGTGCGCGACGGGGATATTCAACGGGCGGTCGCGCAGGCGAGCCGCTGGCGGGAGATAGCGCGAGGTCTCGAAGACTCGCCCGAGCTGCTGCGCCTGCATGCCGACATGCAGATCACTCTCGGCGTCTTCGAGGAGGCTGAAGAGCAATATCACTACGCGCAGAAGGCAATCCGCTCGTCGCGCCAGGCGATCCGCGTGGCGTCGTGCCGCAACGCTGGCTGGCAGGCGCTGTTCCGTCACCGGCCTGCTACGGCGCTGACATGCTTCGCACGACTCCTCGAGGAACCGCACGTTAGCGCGGCGCAACAGGTTGAGGCGCAGCTCGGCATCGTGGGCACGTTGCAGGAGTTCGGCCGCTCGCGAGATTCGAGCGATGCACTCGACAAACTCGCAGCCGCTATTAGGGAACCATTGCTTGGTCACTGGCGCGAGATTGTTGTCACTTTGCGTTTCGACCTCGCCGTGCAGCGCGAACTACGCGGCGCCGCATTGCTGAGCGACCACGCGTACTGGCAATCGGGCCTCGGCGCCCACCCGCTGCGCGCTGAGGACGTAGCCGGTGGTTTCGGCCTGGAAGCGTCGGCGAGCAACGAGGCCGATCTTCATGAGGTCGAGGCATTGGACGTCTGTACGCCGCTGTTGAGGCAACGTGTCGACTATTTGCGTCGGTTGCGCGCGCTTGCGGGTGGGGAACGCGCAGCGCTCGACGCCATTTTCGCGCATCTTAAATGGGCCCAGCAGCGCGGTTTCGACGGCTATCTGCGCACCACGCGGCTCGAAGCGGTACTGGCCGCGCTCACGTCCGACGCGCCGCAGTCAGCCGAGATGCTGCTCGAACCGTTGCGTCAAATCGACCATGCGACGTCGACTGGACGTCGGCAGCTTGAGTATTTGTACGCAGTTGCGAAGACGCATCAGTCGCTCGGGCGCAGCCGCGAAGCAATGCGGAACTTCGGCCGTTACGCGCTGATCGCCGCGCAGTGCCTGCGCGACGATGCGCAAGCGTTGGTATGGTACGCGGGCAACGCGGCACGGCAGGCGCCACAACTGGATGATGTCGCCACGCGCCTGCCCGCGCGTTATCGGCGCGCGTATCGCTATTTGCAGGAAAACCTCGACAGACGCGATCTCTCGGTGCGTGAAGTGGCGGCGGAGATCGGCGTGACTCAGCGTGCGTTGCAAAGCGCTTTCAGGCATTCGCTGGGCCTTTCGCCAACCGAGCTGATTCGCCGACTGCGGATGGAACGGATTCGCGGGGAACTGCTCGACGATTCTCTCAATGGCGAGCGGACGGTATTGGCCACGGCCAACAAGTGGGGTGTGCAGAATCGCTCAACGCTCCTGAACAACTATCGCAAGCAGTTCCATGAGGCGCCTTCGGAGACGCTCCGGCGCTGACGAGGCTTCGCCGCAAACGGAGATGGTGTCGCTGGGCTCTGACGTGATGGATGACTCCGGCCCTTAGGGGTATCGCATATGTCAAAGGGAGAAGTCGTGTGACTTCCACGGCAATAAGCACTAGTCATGAAGATAGCGTGTAGTTCGATGCGCCGAGCGTCGCGACGAACAGCTCCGCCTCGCGGATCTCGCCGGTGTGCGGATCAACGATACCGAGCCTGTTACCCGAGTAGTCGATGAACGGATCTGATAATCATATAGCCGGCCCCACGCCGTTGTGGTGAAGCGGCGGGCGTAGAGTTGAGGTTGCGAGACCCACTTGACCACAGGAGGCCGGCATGGACAAGTTTAGCGGAATCGACCTGCACTCGAATAACAGCGTGGTTGTGGTCAGCGACGAAACTGACCGTGTTCTCTACCAGCGGAGGTTACCGAACGATCCCGTCCAGATTCGCGCAGCACTGGCACCCCACCGTGCAGATCTCGTGGGAGTGGTTATTGAAGCAACGTTCAACTGGTACTGGGTTGTGGATGAGTTGATGAGCGACGGCTACCGGGTGCATCTGGCCAACCCTGCAGCGATCCGGCAGTATGATGGCCTGAAATACAGCGGTGACTTCACCGATGCGATCCATCTCGCGCAACTGCTTCGTCTCGGGCTTTTGCCCGAAGGGTACATCTATCCGGTGGAGCAACGTCCGCTGCGCGACCTTGCGCGCAAACGGATGCAACTGGTTCAGTGCCGTACGGCGCAGATCCTCGCGATTGAAAACCTGTTCGCACGTCATAGTGGTGGACAGATCGAGAGTGAGCGGGTCAAGCAACTGGATGAGGCGCAGGTCAACGAATTTGGTTCCCGATGTGACGCTTGCGATGCAAGCCAATCTGACGATCATGCTGACCTTGCAGAAGGAGATTCGGGTCATCGAGAAGCGACTCATGGAACAGGTGAAGTTGGACCCGGATTATGCATTACTGAACTCAGTGCCGGGTATTGGTCCGGTTCTCGCTACCACCATCATGCTGGAGACCGGAACCATCTCGCGCTTCAATGATCTTCCTTTTGGGCACTTTGATGCCGTCGGCCCGCGAGGGTCCGCCTTCTTTAGCGTGTCCCACCCGATAGGTGGGGGCGTTCATTCCATTTGTCGCTACACCGGACGCAATCATTGTCGCCCCCCATCCATGCCGGCCTCCTGTGCATCAAGTGGGTCTCGCAACCTCAACTCTACGCCCGCCGCTTCACCACAACGGCGTGGGGTCGGCTATATGATTACCAGAACCGAAAACAGTTCGCTTGCGCTGCCGTCATTTCGCTATGCGCGAGACAGGTCCTGTGACTGTGGGTCAGCATGATTTTGTCCGAGTGATCTCGCTGACACACAGCGCGCTTCTGACGGCGCGCCGCTGCGGGTCGCCCTGCCTTCGGGTAGCGGGAGAGGAAGACATGAGAATCGACAGTACAAACGGCACATCCAACGACGCGTCCTTTTCGCCTGAACAGGACAATGAGGCTACTACTGCCCAGGAGGGCGTAGCCCGGCGCCGGGCACACTCAGCTGGCGACGACGTGCTTGCCCCGTTGCGCCGCCGGACCGATTTCGGCCACGTGGAGGGCGTATTGAGACCTGTGCAGTCTTGGGTGCCTGGTCAGTCACGTCCTACGACGCCACCTGCCCAGCCTCCCAGCCCCGGACTTGCTTTGCCGTCCAGGCTGCAGCACAGTCCGGGACTGGACGCGCTCACCCATGAGCAGGAGAGGACGTTGGTTGCCGCCTGGCAGGCTCCTGTGCCGTCACATGCCGGGTTGCGTCGGGAGCCGCAATCCGACCGCTTGTCCACCGGGGCCACGTCACCATCTTTGCCCCCTAACACATCAAGCCCCGATGCGGCCGCGCAAACTTCCGCAACTGCGCACGCCCCGACCGGCTCGGCTGGTCTGCTAGCCCTAGGCTATACCAAGGAGCAGCTTCGAAAGCTCAAACCGGAAAATTCCAGTGAAATTGCGAAGTATCACGATCAGCTGACGGAACATGGGTTCACCCATGCCGAAATCTGCCAGATCAGTAACCGGCGGCAGTCGCTGAAGGTCGTGGCCCGAGACTACCAAGCCCTAGTTGCTGCGCTCCCCGGCTTGGAACGCAGTCACATCGTGACCATCGCCCGGCAGAGGTCGGGAAACCTTGCGCTGGAGGCACTGCTGTGGACAGCAGCAGATCTGGCGGCGGAGCCCCTTAGGCTGGATGTCTCGCAGATTGCAGGAATTGCTCAATACGGCGAGCGACCCGCCATCCTGCTGGTACATAAGCTGCGGGAGGAGTTCACGCGTCCGCCGCTGAATCTTACGCCGCAGCAAGTGGTGGCGATCGCCAGCAACGGGGGTGGCAAACAGGCGCTGGAGGCGGTCAAGGCGCTCCTCCCCAGGTTGGGTAAGCCACCCTATGGCCTAGGCACAGAACAGGTGGTGGCGATCGCCAGCAACAATGGTGGCAAGCAGGCGCTGGAGGCGGTCAAGGTGCTGCTCCCGGAATTGTGCCAGCCGCCCTACAACCTGAGCGCCGGGCAGGTGGTGGCGATCGCCAGCAACAATGGTGGCAAGCAGGCGCTGGAGGCGGTCAAGGCGCTGCTCCCCCAGTTGCGTGAGCAACCCTATGGCCTGAGCACCGCACAGACGGTGGCGGCCGCCAGCAACATTGGTGGCAAACAGGCGCTGGAGGCGGTCAAGGCGCTCCTCCCCAGGTTGGGTAAGCCACCCTATGGCCTAGGCACAGAACAGGTGGTGGCGATCGCCAGCAACGGAGGTGGCAAGCAGGCGCTGGAGGCAGTCAAGGCGCTGCTCCCGGAATTGTGCCAGCCGCCCTACAACCTGAGCGCCGGGCAGGTGGTGGCGATCGCCAGCAACATCGGTGGCAAGCAGGCCATGGAGGCAGTCAAGGCGCTGCTCCCCCAGTTGCGTGAGCCACCCTATGGCTTGGGCACAGAACAGGTGGTGGCGATCGCCAGCAACGGGGGCGGCAAGCAGGCGCTGGAGGCGGTCAAGGCGCTCCTCCCCAGGTTGGATAAGCCACCCTATGGCCTAGGCACAGAACAGGTGGTGGCGATCGCCAGCAACAATGGTGGCAAGCAGGCGCTGGAGGCGGTCAAGGTGCTGCTCCCGGAATTGTGCCAGCCGCCCTACAACCTGAGCGCCGGGCAGGTGGTGGCGATCGCCAGCAACAATGGTGGCAAGCAGGCGCTGGAGGCGGTCAAGGTGCTGCTCCCGGAATTGTGCCAGCCGCCCTACAACCTGAGCGCCGCACAGGTGGTGGCGATCGCCAGCAATGATGGCGGCAAGCAGGCGCTGGAGGCGGTCAAGGTGCTGCTCCCGGAATTGTGCCAGCCGCCCTACAACCTGAGCGCCGCACAGGTGGTGGCGATCGCCAGCAATGATGGCGGCAAGCAGGCGCTGGAGGCGGTCAAGGTGCTGCTCCCGGAATTGTGCCAGCCGCCCTGCAACCTGAGCGCCGGGCAGGTGGTGGCGATCGCCAGCAACGGGGGCGGCAAGCAGGCGCTGGAGGCGGTCAAGGCGCTCCTCCCCAGGTTGGATAAGCCACCCTATGGCCTAGGCACAGAACAGGTGGTGGCGATCGCCAGCAACAATGGTGGCAAGCAGGCGCTGGAGGCGGTCAAGGTGCTGCTCCCGGAATTGTGCCAGCCGCCCTACAACCTGAGCGCCGGGCAGGTGGTGGCGATCGCCAGCAACAATGGTGGCAAGCAGGCGCTGGAGGCGGTCAAGGTGCTGCTCCCGGAATTGTGCCAGCCGCCCTACAACCTGAGCGCCGCACAGGTGGTGGCGATCGCCAGCAATGATGGCGGCAAGCAGGCGCTGGAGGCGGTCAAGGTGCTGCTCCCGGAATTGTGCCAGCCGCCCTACAACCTGAGCGCCGCACAGGTGGTGGCGATCGCCAGCAATGATGGCGGCAAGCAGGCGCTGGAGGCGGTCAAGGTGCTGCTCCCGGAATTGTGCCAGCCGCCCTGCAACCTGAGCGCCGGGCAGGTGGTGGCGATCGCCAGCAACATTGGTGGCAAGCAGGCGCTGGAGGCAGTCAAGGCGCTGCACCCCCAGTTGCGTGAGCCACCCTATGGCCTAGGCACAGAACAGGTGGTGGCGATCGCCAGTAACGGAGGTGGCAAGCAGGCGCTGGAGGCGGTCAAGGCGCTGCTCCCCCAGTTGCGTGAGCCACCCTATGGCCTAAGCACAGAACAGGTGGTGGCGATCGCCAGTAACGGAGGTGGCAGGCAGGCGCTGGAGGCGGTCAAGGTGCTGCTACCGGAATTGTGCCAGCGGCCCCATGGTCTGAGCACCGGGCAGGCCGTCGCCCTAGCCTGCATCGGTGGTCGACCTGCGCTGGAGACAGCACGGCACACACAAGCGCCGATTCGGCGAATGCAAATCAGCCCGGCTTCCAACCCAGCACCCACGCCCACCAGGTATGGGCCAACGCCCGCGCAATGCGTAGCAGTCCTGCAGTTCTTCCACGACTATCTTCCACCTAGGTCATCGGCCTTCGCCGACGCCAAAGCCAAATTCCAAGTGTCAAGAGTCGATTTGCTCAGGCTGCTTGCCAGTCTCGGCGTGACCGAGGCTGAAGCGCTCAGCGGTACGCTGCCCGACGCAGGGCTGCGCTGGCAGCGTTTGCTCAACCGCCTGAACCTGCCGCCGCGGGCAGCTGCTGCGCAGCCTTCATCTGCCGGGGCCATGCAAGGTTTCGCCGAATCATTAGAGCGCTCGCTGGAATCCCCAAGCCCCGTTCGAAACTCTGCCTTGGCGCACCACGCAGCATCGACCGGGCCCGAAAACGCTGAAGGTTTCGACTTAGGCGGCTCAGGTACGCTCGAGGAGCTTTCAGCAGCGGACTTGAACTGGCTACTGGAGCTGCTGGAGCGCCCTGCATATCCGCCTAGCGGCGGTTCCGGTGCAGCCCCCTTGCCCGGCACCTCCGCAAGTGATGACGACTGGCTAGACGAAATAGTGGTTGTGCCAACATCTCCTAGTGTTCTGTCCCAGAACTAACTTTCAACTGATTGCGGGTTTCAAGCAGACTGAAGGGGTGTCAATGGAAGATGCTGCCGATCGAAACGGATGCAAAGGGGCTGCCTGAAATCCACCACACCCGCATCTACCGGATCATGCGACGCTGGCAGGCTGACGGCAGCATCGACCGGGTCTTCGCGGGCTCGGTCGATCAACTGCATCGGGACCAGCTCCTCGACCTCGCGAACATCCATGGCGACGGCACGACCACAGCGGCAAAGAAAGGCGGCGACAACCTGGGCTACAGCGGGCACAAGCATCTGAAGGGCGACAAGGTGGTGGCCTTCTGCGATCGCAACTGCAACATCATCGCGCCATTCGTGACGGCGCCGGGCAATCGCAACGCATCACCCCTGCTGCGTGACGCGCTGCCCAAACCCACCGCCATTGCGCGCGCCATTGGTGCGAACCTGCAGGGCTCAACCGTCAGTCTGGATGGCGTCTACGACTGCCGCGAAAACCGCCGTGCGATCTTCAACCGCGGCATGAGGCCCAACATTCCCGAGAACCCGCGTGGGCGCGGTCGCAGACGGCATTTCGATGCGGCCATCTTCGAGGAGCGCTTCAGCACCATCGAGCGCGTGTTCGCCTGGGAGGACACCTTCCGCCGCCTGCTGCTGCGCTTCGAACGCATCAGTGCCGTGCACTACGCGCTCAAGACGCTCGCCTACACGATGATCAACCTGAGGCACTACTGCCGCAGCTGATCGCGGCCCTCAGGGCGGCTTGTCGCTACTTCGCCGGCGCATTGCGCCATGGCCGCGCGCGTCGTTACCATGTCGAGCACTTCGCAAATCAGACTTCCGCTTCGCGTTGCCAGTCTTGCCAACTCATGTATTTCATGAAACTATGGATCGAAGCCAGCTTCCTATATTTCAGGTGGGGGGCGGTGGATCAATCAATGCGGACGTATTCAGCCTTCATTCGTCAGAAATGGACTAAGAATTATCGCCGTTCACGCCTCGCAAGATGCATACGTGCTCAATATTAAATATTGCATAAAAAAAGTATCTGAAGAGCGGGGTTTTCTTAATGAGTTTTTCGATATAAGCAATGCCATCAGCAATCATCAAGTACTCGAGGGTCATGTAATACCCACATTACGTCAGAACACCCCACATACGTTAAATAATGAACTAATTGCCATTTTTTTGGGGTACGGTCGAACTAACGGGAAGTTTTTCGGCGAACAATGGTTAAACGCTCGCGAGAGGGGGACGCAAGATCGGATGAGAAATGCAATGGATCGGCTATCAAGCGCATACCCTGGCGCGACGCATTTCAAAGTCCCGGGATTTGTCTGTGAGGATTCTGCGGAGACCAGATCTCTTCTTGCGAATTACTCGAGGGAAGTAGGAGAAATCGAAGTGCAGTACGAGAAACTGTTGAAATCTCACCCACAGCTACCATCGAATCACGTCATCGCGACAGCATTTCTCAATTCACTTTTCGAGACACCTCGGCCAATTCCGCTAGAGCGGGAAGCATTTGTCATGAAACGGCGTAATGACGCCGGGGGTGATTGGGATGATCGTCTTAATGCCGCCAGTTGGAAGTGGTGTTAAACGCAAATTCGAGCGGCCTCAAGAATGCGTTTTTTTGGATTTTGCAACCAACTGATTGCGGGTTTCAAGCGGACTGAAGTTGCATTTGATCAGTAGGACATATGTTTCATGAAATGCGGGAGTTGGCAAGACGGGCGGCGCGAAGCGGTAGTCGGATTTGCGAGGTGATCGACATGGCATCGACGCGCGGGGCCGCGACGCAATGCGCCGGCGACGTGACGACAGGCGGCCCAGAGGGCCGCGATCAGCTGCCGCAGTAGTGCCGCAGGTTGATCATCGTATAGGCCAGCGTCTTGAGCGCGTAGTGTACGTCGCTGATGCGCTCGAGGCGCAGCAGCAGGCGGCGGAACGTATCCTCCCAGGCGAACACGCGCTCGATGGTGCTGAAGCGCTCCTCGAAGATGGCCGCATCGAAATGACGCTTGCGGCCGCGTTTGTTCTGTTTGCGGTTGCGCAGATTCTCTGGGATGTTGGGCCTCATGCCGCGGTTGAAGATCGCACGGCGGTTTTCGCGGCAGTCGTAGACGCCATCCAGACTGACGGTTGAGCCCTGCAGGTCCGCACCAATGGCACGCGCCATGGCGGTAAGTTTTGGCAGCGCGTCACGCAGCAGGGGCGATTCGTTGCGGTTGCCCGGCGCACTCACGAACGGCGCGATGATGTTGCATTTGCGATCGCAGAAGGCCACCACCTTGTCGCCCTTGAGGTGCTTGTGCCCGCTGTAGCCCAGGTTGTCGCCGCCTTTCTTCGCTGCCGTCGCCGTGGATGGTCGAGAGGTCCAGGCGCTGGTCCTGATGCAGTTGATCAACCGAGCCCGCAAAGACCCGGTCGATGCTGCCGTCGGCCTGCCAGCGCCGCATGATCCGGTAGATGCGGGTGTGGTGGATTTCAGGCAGCCCCAGTGCATTCGTTTCGATGGGCAGCATCTTCCACTGGCAACCCATGTACAGCGCCTTCAGGACATAGTTGAACATCTTCTGTAGCGGCAACGTCGGTGGCGGACCGCGCCGGCCCCGGCCCAGATGCGGCAAGATAAATTGCTCGAACTGCTCAACCGTCAATTTCGTGGGAATCGCCTGTCGGCCATGGTTTGCAGCCATTCTCGCATCCGCAAAGCCTTGACTTTAACCGCTCCGGCCTCGCCAACCCCGCTGTCACTGACCGGCATATTCGAGCCATTCCGGGATCGGCGTAATCGAGCCAACGGATGATCGCCGCAATCGAGCCAGTGCATGATCGGTGCAATCGGGCCACTCGATGATCGGCATATTGGAGCCACCGCAGGATCGGCGTAATCGAGCCACGTAGCGGGCTCAATATTCTGTCGGGTGGCAGCCCGAAACGCATTTCGAATGGTTCTGTTGCAGTAAGGCCCACGTTAAAATTGGGTAGCGAATTTTTGAGCTGTGCGATGAAGAAGACAAAGACACCGCGAACCACACTCGCGCCGGGCCTGGCCAAGGTCCTGAAGCGCCTTCACTACCCGCTTGAAGTGATTTTGCTGTGCGTGCGATGGTACGTGGCCTATTCGCTGAGTTTGCGCAATCTTGCGGAAATGATGGGCGAGCGTGGTATCGCGGTAGATCATTCGACGGTGTACCGCTGGGTCATCAAACTGCTGCCGCTCTTCGAAAGGAGCTTGCGCAAGCACAAGCGTCCGGTTGGGAAAAGCTGGCGAATGGACGAGAGCTATATCAAGATCAAAGGCGAGTGGAAATATCTTTACCGGGCAGTGGACAAGGCGGGCGACACGGTCGACTTCCTGCTCAGGGCCAGGCGGGACAAGGTCGCTGCCCGGCGGTTCTTTGAAAAGGCGATCGCCCATAATGGTACGCCAGAGACCGTGACCATCGACAAAAGCGGCTCCAATCTGGCCGCACTGGATGCGGTGAATGCCGATTGCGAGACGCCGATCAAGGTCCGTCAGATCAAGTACCTGAACAACATTGTCGAACAGGACCATCGGGCTATCAAACGCCGGACCCGGCCGATGCTGGGATTCAAGAACTTCCACCGTGCGAGGGTCATTCTCGGCGGCATCGAGGTAATGCACATGATCAGGAAAGGACAGATGAAATGTGCGGGCAAAGACCCGTCGTCTGCTTCCCAGCAGTTTTACTCCCTTTTGTCATAAGCAATACTTATCATATCGACATCTCTCGTCCCGACACCCTTACTGCAACAGAACCTTTTCTTTCGTGCTTCGGCCCGATCCGTCAGCACTTCGCGCTATCAAGACATCAGATGAATGCCGCTCGTCATCGCGCTATCCTGAAAGAACGTCTCGCAACATGGCGTGGCTGGACCGTCTCAGACCCGGTTGAGATGGTTGACTGATAAGGATTACTATGCATGTGCCGAGACATTGACCTACAGCACCCAACTTGACAACGCCCCTGCCCGCTGTAGACCAGATCATTTGTCAAATGGGACGAGGCCATGTATAAGCGTGCTGCCTTTACCTGAAAGCCAAAAATCACAACACTATTTGTAATCCGGGAGGCGGCCACATAAGACCTTCCTTAGCTTCCTTGTTGCGACAGTACCGCAACCAGTTGGAAGCCTTACCTCCGTGCGCCATTGAAAACCGCTTCGCGAACTTGACAGAGCCGATGAAACAAACCTCCGCGCGACTTCGTGGTCAGACTGACAACAGTAAGATTAGTTGCGGTTGCCGCCGAAAATGCCGAGCAGCGCAAGCAGGTTGACGAACACGTTATACAGATCCAGGTAGATCGCTAGCGTCGCGGTGATGTAGTTCGTCTCACCGCCGTTCACGACGCGCTGCACGTCGAACATGATGTAGGCGGAAAAGATCACGATTGCCATGACCGAGACCGTCAGCATCAGTGCCGGCAGTTGCAGGAACACGTTCGCGACCGAAGCCAGCAGGATCACGATCACGCCCATGAAGAGCCACTTGCCGAGGCCCGAGAAGTCGCGTTTGCTGACCGTGGCAATGGTCGCCATGGCCGCGAAGATCACACCAGTGCCACCAAACGCGAGCATGATCAGCGACGGGCCGTTCGAGAAGCCGAGCACGAAAGCGAGGATGCGCGACAGCATCAGCCCCATGAAGAACGTGAAGCCGAGCAGTACGAATACGCCGACGGCACTGTCTTTGGTGCGCTGGATCGCGAACATGAAGCCGAAGGCGATCGCGAAGAACGCCAGCATGCTCATGGCGGGGCTGGTGGCGGCGAACAGCGAGAAGCCGGTGGCAAGGCCCACCCAGGCGCCGAGCACGGTCGGGATCATCGACAGCGCGAGCAGCCAGTAGGTATTCCGAAGTACGCGCTTGCCAGCTGTGAGCGCGCTCACAGCACTATCTCGGCCAAAGCTATAATTACGGTCGTTCACTGCTTCACCTTGACTGGTTGCGGGTTTCGGGGGGATTTCAGCGGTCGTCCCTTGACGGTGCCAATGATGCATGAAGGGCCCTGCATGCATCATTGGCACGGCGAAGTGAGGGCCCGAGGGGCGAAGTGCTCGAGATGGGCTTTGTCCGGATGGGTACAAGTTCCCGTGCCATGGACGCGACTATGCATTTTTGACGCAAACGCGTTTGCCGAAGGCGTTCCACCGGTTCAGCAGGTTGGCGATGATGATGCCTTCGCCTTCCTGCGACGCAAGCTCCTGCGTCAGCAGGCGCTCGCCGATGCAGCGCTTGATGCGCGAGATCTGTGCCTCGACCAGCGAGCGCACACCGTAGCCGTATTTCTTGTGAAATGCATAGATGCCTTTGTCCTCGATCTGGTCATGCCGGCGGGCTCGCTCCTCGCCGTGTACGACAGCGTGAGCTGGCGGTGGGATGACGGGGCGTTGTCAAGTTGGGTACTGTAGTTCAATGTCTCGGCACATGCATAGTAATCCTTATTAGTCAACCATCTCAACCGGGTCTGAGACGGTCCAGCCATGCCATGTTGCGAGACGTTCTTTCAGGATAGCGCGATGACGAGCGGCGTTCATCTGATGTCTTGATAGCGCGAAGTGCTGACGGATCTGGCCGAAGCACGAAAGAAAAGCCTGCGTGCGATGGGTTCTGTTGCAGTAAGGCCCACGTTAAAATTGGGTAGCGAATTTTTGAGCTGTGCGATGAAGAAGACGAAGACACCGCGAACCACACTCGCGCCGGGCCTGGCCAAGGTCCTGAAGCGCCTTCACTACCCGCTTGAAGTGATTTTGCTGTGCGTGCGATGGTACGTGGCCTATTCGCTGAGTTTGCGCAATCTTGCGGAAATGATGGACGAGCGTGGTATCGCGGTGGATCATTCGACGGTGTACCGCTGGGTCATCAAACTGCTGCCGCTCTTCGAAAGGAGCTTGCGCAAGCACAAGCGTCCGGTTGGGAAAAGCTGGCGAATGGACGAGAGCTATATCAAGATCAACGGTGAGTGGAAATATCTTTACCGGGCAGTGGACAAGGCGGGCGACACGGTCGACTTCCTGCTCAGGGCCAGGCGGGACAAGGTCGCTGCCCGGCGGTTCTTTGAAAAGGCGATCGCCCATAATGGTACGCCAGAGACCGTTCGCGGGTCGGCTAATGAGTGTTTTCGGCCCGGTTATTGACCCGCGCGCTGGCTTTGACAAAGACGTGCTTGACGCAAGCCAGTGCGGGAATCTCGGCTTTCGCCGCCCGATAGCTGCGCAGCTGGTCAGTAACGATCCTGCGCGGTGCCTCAGAGCACGCGGCAAGCACGCGCTTCAAAAACCGCTTCGTTGCTGCCTTGTCGCGGTGCTTCTGTAGCAGGATATCGAGTTCAGCACCGTGTTGATCGACGGCGCGCCACAACAGGTAAGGCTCACCGCGCAACGTCACAAATACTTCGTCAAGGTGCCATGTGGTGCCGGGCTTGCGACGCGACGCTTTCACACGGTGTGCGAAGCACGCGCCGAACTTATCGCACCAGCGTCGTACCGTTTCGTAGCTGACGATAACCCCGCGCTCGAACAGCAGCTCTTCGATATCTGAGCTGGAACCTGAAATACCAACGCACCGCGCAACTGATAACCGATACGGGAAAGCGATGAGAGTTAAAGTCAAATCTGGTGTATGCGGTCTCGGCGTAATCAGGCGGCTAGCGATTGCTGAGCCGGTGTGCTGTCGGTCACCGGTTCTCCATCCTTGAACGTCATCCCGTCAAGCATCGAAGTGAGCTTTTCCGGGGCGCGGATGCGCCGCCACGATTCTTCGGCCGACTCGATCAGCTTGAACGCCAGCCCGAGGAACGTCGCGCGCGATACACAGTTGCGCGTGCGTTTCGTGCGATGGCGCACCGTCGCAAAGGTCGATTCAATCGGGTTCGTGGTGCGCAGATGCTGCCAGTGTTCAGCCGCGAAATCGTAAAACGCGAGCAGCTCGTCACGATCTTCCGTCAGCTTTTCGGCGACCTTCGGGTACTTTGCCGAGTACGCGTCGACGAAGTGATTGAATGCGGCCAGTGCATCAGCGCGCGTGGCCGCCATCCAGATGTCCTGCATCGCCTTCTTGCCTCGAGCCTGCTGCGATTTCGGCAGCGCATTGAGCACGTTACCCATCTTGTGAAACCAGCAGCGCTGATGCTTCGTCTGCGGGAACACTTCCTCCATCGCGGCCCAGAATCCCATCGCGCCATCGCCGCAGGCCAGCAGTGGCCCCGACGGCAGGCCGCGCTTCTTCAGATCGAGCAGCAGTTCGCTCCACGATGCCTTCGATTCCCGGTAGCCGTCACCGATGGCCACACGTTCCTTCGTCCCGTCCGGTTTGACGCCAATGATCACCAGCAGGCACTGGCCGTCGGAATCGTCGCTGCGCACACCGGTGTGAATGCCGTCGGCCCACCAGTAGACCCAGCGCGCCGACGACAGCTCACGCCGATTCCACTGCTCATGCTCATCGGCCCATTGGGCCTTCAGCCGGCTCACGACGTTCGGCGACATGCCGCTGACCTGGCCGCCCAGCATGATGCCCATGGCTTCGCTCATGTCGCCCGTCGAGATGCCTCGCAGGTACAGCCACGGCAGCGCTGCCGACACGCGCGCGGACTTGCGCACGTACGGCGGCACGATCGTCGAATTGAACCGGATGCCCGAGCCCGAACGATCCCGCACCTTCGGCACCTGAACCGTCACCGGACCGATCGCTGTGACGACCTCGCGCTCGGGCAGGTAGCCGTTGCGCACCACGGCACGCCGGCCGTCGATCGACTTCACGTTGCTGTACTGTTCGAGCATGGTCGCCAGTTCCACCTCGACTGCCTGCTGAATGATCTGCCGCGCGCCTTGCTGGATCAGCTCATCTAGCACGCTTTTCGTTTGCGCTTTACTGCTGTTCGCTTCTTGCGTAATCTTCTTCATGGTGGTCGGGTCCGGCCTTCTCGGGTTCGCTGGTTGTGCCTTTGACAAGCAACATTCTCGCTAGACCCCACCGCCTTCTCAAATTCCCGCCGCTCCCGCTGTACACCAGATTCGACAATAGCTCAAGCGATGACCGTGGTACAGCGATTTTGCATTTTTCATCATGCGATCTTACCCGACCATCTCGATAACGTGACAATGCCTCGCTACGCATTGGCACGCCAAATTTCGCGCGGCACATGAACGGCGTGATAAGGGGGCTACAGTGTCAGACATGGTGGCCCGCGTCGGGTTTGCCACGTCGAATCCGGGAGAGTCCGGTCGTGAGAAGCAAAGCCATTACAGCATTGTTGACGGTGGATGGACCGGCACGCTGCTGAGCTGACTTTAACCACCTTGAATCTTCCGTCTCAGCTCCCTGTACACCGGACCCAAGCGTATACCTCGTCAACCCGAGCTAACTTTGGACGTTTGGCATCCTCCTGGCGCACATCATCGTGGAATGAAAAATGTCCAGCAGCCGAATCGACAAGAGTACGGCGACATCATCTGACTCCAACGAGCCGTCCGGCCCCGAACCTACACATGGATCGCAGAGAACCGATACGCCGCGATCGGCACCGCTTCTCGATTGCCTTCCGCGGCGGACGCGTCACGACACCGCCTCCAGCTCGTCATCCGCCACACAATATCCTGATGCGGAGCGGCATCGGCGTGCCAGCCGCCTGCCGCGGGCTGCAATTTCAACCGCAAAACCGGCTGATGACCTGACCTACCTTTGCGTTCGACTTGAAACAACGCTTCAACTAGCTCCCCATTACTCCGACGACCCTGAAAAGAAATGTCGCTTTCTGGGGCGCGGGTTTGGTGACGTGAAAAATGCAATGTCGATCGCTCACGGCTCTTCAATCAATGTAGAAGAAAGAAGCCGCTCGATAATCGACGGGATCAAGGTGGCTTCGGATCTCCTGGACGCTGTATGGCAGACATTTTTTAAATTGCGAGGTGACGTCGATTGTTTGCGCCCAACGTTAAAGGACTTTCCTGAGGATATGGACGAGTTAATAAAAGTTCGCGGCGCGTTGGATAAATTCATGACGACGCTGGACGAGATGAATTCTCATCGAGAAGCACTCGAACTATTCGCGAATTCACTAATTGATGAAAAACTTCTCAAATCAGGTATTACCGCCCACGCGACTGATAAGATCGAAACAGTTCAACCGCGACTCCGCTCGGGGGCATCGCAACTGCTGGCTCCGGTAGGGAGAGCGGTCGCCTCGTTAAACAACTACTATCTGCGCACTTTTGCCTGGCCAGTCGATGTTCGTCGATCGCTCGGAACCATTGCATCAAGAGCCGCGCCAGTGTTCAACCTCCTTGATCAATACGGAGAGGCTGACACTATTGACAATGTAGAAGAGCAAGCCCAAAAAAAATCGCAGATATTATTTGAATTACTCAGCGCACTTAAGCTTCTGGAGCTAACCGCTAACCACTTCGCCGAAACGATCGCAGAGAACTGGAGCTCAGAGGACGCTGAGAAATGGAATGCAGCACTGCGATTCGCCGAACGACTTGGCGATTTTGTGTCGCCGGTGCAAGCCATCGTTCTGCCCATGCTGAAACGCTCGCAAAACGACAGAGGGGAGCCATCGCACCGGGCGGGACTGCACGGTGCGAGCGATGCACAGGAAGCATCAGGCGTTGAAACCATTCCACGGCGTCGCCGGTCGCGCCGCCGTACTCGTATTCAACTCCACGACGTCGAGCGGGGGCGCGCGGCGGACACGGCCGGACACTCGGAAATCCTCAAGCAGGCCACAGCTCTCCTGGACAAGAGCCAACGATTGCCGCCAGACGCCATGCGTTACCCTGCCAAGGACTTGCTCGCGCTTGCTCGCCGGGTCGGATTCGACACCAGCACGATCGACACGATAAGGCGAAACGAAAACGACCCGCTCGACGTTGCTGGCATAATTCGCGATTCGGTCGCATCATGGTTCGGTCGCGTCACCGACTTGGAGCGTGCGAATAGAATGCTCGCCGCACTACCTGAGAGTCCCCAGGTCGCGGAGTGCGCCAGTAAGGTTGTGCAGCGAGAGAGCCTTCTGGCTCACATAGAAGCTTGCGTGGATCAGCAAGAGGCGGATTTGATCAAACAGCACCGCTACCCTAAAGCCAGACATCTGAACCGCCTGTTCGATTTAGACGGGATCGCCCTGGTAGGGGTGCCGAAGAGGCTGCCTTCCAATTCTGACCGTGGCAATCAAGGCACGGTGTTTGAGTTGTGCGTTCAACCTCATCCGGTCTCTGACGGCGATAACGCCGCGCCGCTGTTCGTTCATGTACATACGCGACAGCCGGTGACGGCCGAGGGATGCCTTGCACTAGACATCAAGGATTTCAACGCCATTCACGTTAAAAGCGAGAGTCAAAAGAACCTAGGGAAACGGTGGGAAAGATTCCAACGGTCTCTGGGAAGAATGGAACCGACCGTACATCGGGGCCCGGTCGATGAAAAATTGTGGCGCAGATTGAAAGAGAAGGCAATGTCAAGCTGATGGGCTTTGTCCGGATGGGTACGAGTTCCCGTACTATGGACGCGACTATGCATTTTTGACGCAAACCGGTTTGCCGAAGGCGTTCCACCGGTTCAGCAGGTTGGCGATGATTACGCCTTCGCCTCCTGCGCCGCAAGCTCCTGCGCCGGCACTGTCAAGTTGGCGAGGTAGTCACGTAAGATGTCACGATGAAGAAAAGAAAATCGCTTTATCACGGCCACCGGTTCCCGGCGGCAATCATTAGCCTCGCGGTTCGGTGGTATTTCCGGTTCCAACTTGGCCTGCGTGATATTGAAGAACTGCTGTTCGAGCGCGGTGTCGTTGTCAGTTACGAGACGATCCGGCTTCGCCCATCGCGTCAAAGCTGCTCGCCGCAAGCCTGGGCGCACATGGCATCTGGACGAAGTCTTCGTTACGTTGGGTTCTGTCGCAGTAAGAGCGAGAGGTCGGCCAAGTCCGATATCGTATGGCGTCCTTATCCAGCCAGTGAATAGAATTGCTGCGCGGGAGTTTGCCCAACGCCGCCGTCGTTCAATTGCCCCTTGACGATCATGTGCATGATTTCGATGCCACCCAGACCCAGGAGAATGCGGGCGCAACGAAATTTCTTGAACCCGAGCATCGGGCGGGTCCGGCGCTTGATCGCGCGGTGGTCCTGCTCGACGATGTTATTCAGATACTTTTTCTGGCGGACCTCGATCGGCAGATTCCGCCTGGCGTTGATCGCCTGCAAGGCAGCCAGATTCGATCCGCTCTTATCGAGCGTCACGGTCTCGCCTGCGTGCGATGCGCCTCGCGAAACCCGCACATCTGGCGTTCCCGCCTACGGGTCGGCTGGTGGCGGTTCTCGGCCCGGTTGTTCACGCGTGCGGCCGCTTTGACGAAAACGTGCTTTACCTGAGCAAGCTCAGGGATATCAGCCTTCGCCGCCGGATAACTGCGCAGCTGGTCGGTAACGATCTTGCGCGGCACCGGGTTTGAACGTAGCACCCGCCGGAAGAAGCGCTTTGCCGCGGCCTTGTCGCGACGCTTTTGCACCAGCACGTCGAGTTCGGCGCCATGCTCGTCGACCGCGCGCCACAGGAGATACGGCTCACCGCGCAGCGTCACGAATACCTCATCTAAATGCCAGGTGCTGCCGGGCTTGGGCCGCACCGCTTTGGCACGCTGAGCGAATCCAGCGCCGAACTTGTCGCACCAGCAACGGATCGTTTCATATGTGACCACAACGCCACGCTCAAGCAACAACTCCTCGATGTGTCGCGCAGGCTCAGGCTGATCCGCAAGTACCAGCGAACGGCGCAACTGATGACAATAGCAGGAAAACGGTGGCCGTGATAAGGCGATTTCATCTTCTTCATCACTTCATTTTACCGTCACATCTCCAGCAACCTGACAGTCCCATCTCGCGCATCAAGCGCTGCATCGGCGAACGCCTGCTGACGCAGGAGCTTGCGTCGCAGGAAGGCGAAGGCACAATCATCGCCAACCCGCTGAACCGGTGGAACGCCTTCGGCAAACCGGTTTGCGTCAAAAATGCATAGTCGCGTCCATAGCACAGGAACTTGTACCCATCCGGACAAAGCCCATCGCATCACGCCGCGTCGGCGTGACGATGCGTCATGTCGCCACGGCCCGCGAGCAGACCGTCAACTGAGATGTCCTCGTCGATCTCGTCCCAATGCAGCCCCCCTGCGCTGATTTCGTAATGCAGCCGCTGCTCGGGCGTTGCGTGCAACAGTCTCGGAAACCAGACAAGCGGAACGCCGAGCGTACGCCCGTCCTCCAGCTCCACCCACATCGCGAAATCGTCGAACCGCAGCTCTCTAGCTGAAGTGCTCATTCCACCTCCTTTCGATCAGTTCGCGGTTCTGCTCCACCGCATCGTAAGCGCAAACTCAAAGGCGTCCTTTCGCGTCTCGACGATTGTGCCCATGATCGCTGGCATCGGATCGTGGAGGAGCGATGGACAGAGAGTCGAAGCGACAGGATTGGGCGGCCCACCTCGCGGCTGCCGAGCGAGATGGCGTGCGGCTGTCAGTGTATGCCCGTGAGCACGGGTTAAATGCCGAGCGTTTGTACGACGCCAGGCGCCGTCAGCGGCGGCGTGCCACTGACAACCTCGACCTTGCCAGATCGCCATTCGCCACAGTACAGGTCGACCCGGCAGCTTGTGGAGTACCGGCGAAGCTCAGCGCGACGCTGCCAAACGGCGTGACGCTTGAACTCAGCTGCGGTGCGGCTGATGCAACGCTCATCAGCGCACTCATTACTTCGCTCGCGCGGACCCGATGTTCCACTTCGACGCTTCGCTGAAGGTGCTGCTGCATCGCGAGCCGGTTGATTTCCGCAAGAGCATCAACGGGCTGGGCGCGATCATCGAGCAGTCATGCTGGCTCGACCCGTTCGCCGCCGTCGTATACGGCTTCACCAACCGCCGGCGTGACCGGATCAAGCTTCTTGTTTGGGATAAGAACGGCTTCTGGCTTTTTCTGAGGCGGCTGGAAGCTGACCGGTTTGTCTGGCCCCGCCGCGAGCAGGCCATCATCGAACTGGGTGTCGAGCAGCTGGAATGGCTGCTCGAGGGCATCAATCTCGATGCGATGAAACGTCATCCGAAGCGAAGCTACCGCCGAGCGGGATAGAACGCCGGACAGACCGGCGGTCTAATACCGCAATGTCCCGCACCGTCACGCTTACCGCCGATCAGTATGACGCGCTCCTTTCGGAGCGCAATGCATTTGCTGTCGCGCGCGAAGCGTTCGCCGCTGAACGCAACGCGTGGATCGAGGAGCGCGCGAACCTGCGCACCGAACTGCGCGTGGTGACCACCGAGCGTGACCTCTATCACGAGCGCCTGAAGCTGTTCCAGCGGCGGCTGTTCGCCGCGAAGAGCGAGGCGCGCGATCCGCGCCAGCGCGACCTGTTCTTCAACGAGGCCGAGGTCCTCTCGCCGGGCGTCGAACCTGCACAGGAGAGCGTTGCCGACGGCAAGGTCGAGGTCGGCGCGCACCAGCGCAAGCGGCGCGGCCGTCGTCTGCTCGATCCGGCGCTGCCGCGCGTGACGGTGCGCCATGACCTAACGGAAGCTGAGCGCACCTGCGAACACGACGGATCGACACTCGTTGAGATCGATGTGCGCGTGCGCGAGCAGCTGGACATCGTTCCCGAGCAGATCCGCGTGATCCGCCATGAGTACCCGTTCTACGCGTGTCCCACCTGCGATCAGGGCATGCGCACCGTGCCGGCCCCGGCGCGCATCATTCCCCGCAGCCGGCGAGGTTCAAAGCTGCGTTACACATTGGGAGGCACCTTGAGTGCCAGGCGATAATGGTGCCCCCATTTTTCCTCTGCGGCATCCATGACTCAAAACACCCGATCTGGCGTCGGCAGACTGAGCGACGACAAACGCAAAGCGATTGCACTTCAGGCCCTCACGCGCACCGAACCCATCAGTGTGCTGGCTGAGCGTAACGGCGTGAGCCGCCCGACGGTCTACCGACAGATCGGCACGGCCAGTGTAGCGCTGGATGAAGCCTTTGATACCACGCGGGCAGCCGACGCAGATCAGGTGCTTTTCATGCTGCCGGTCACCCGCCAATGGCTCGATCAGGTCATCGTGGCGCTCACGATGGTGGGCCACGTTTCGTTTCGCAGTACCCTTGAACTCATGCACGACCTGCTCGGCGTCTCGACCAGCCTGGGCACGATTCACACCGTTCTTCAGCGGGCCGCAAAGCAGGCCATCGCCATCAACGCCGGTATCGATCTCTCACCCATCCGGGTCGGTCTGCACGACGAACTCTTTCAGGGTTCCCAACCCGTGCTCGCCGGTATCGATGTCGCCTCGACCTATTGCTATCTGCTCGCCCCCGAAGCCCATCGCGACGGCGACACCTGGGCCATCCATCTGCTGGATCTGCAGGCACAGGGCCTCGATCCTGAGCACACGATCGCCGATGCGGGAACCGGTCTGCGTGCCGGGCAAAAAATGGCCTGGCCCGATACGCCGTGTCACGGCGACGTATTCCACATCATCCAGCAGGGTAAATCACTAGCGACGCTCTGGCATCGTGTCGCCAGTGGCGCTCGCACCGGGCGCGAGCAGCTCGAAGCGCGTCTGGCCAATCCCCGTCGACGTGGTGAGGATAGCCTCCTCGAAGCCGCGCTGGAAACGCTTCGGCGCAATGAAGCCCATGCGCACGAGCTGGCTGCCGACCTGCGCACCCTGGTTCAGTGGCTCGACGTGACATCCTGTCACTGGCTGGGCCGGACCTCGCGACGCGTCAACGGCTGTTCGATTTCGTGGTTGCCGAACTGCAGCAACGTGAAGCACGGGACCTCTCACGTACAGGGGCATACCGGCGTGCCCTTCAGAACCAGCGCGACGGCCTGCTCGCTTTCGCGGGCCTGCTCGACACAAAACTCGACGCCATTGCACGAACGCACAACGTGGCGCGCCATCTCGTGCGCGAGGTCTGCATGCTGCATCGCAAGTCCGAAACGTCGAGTGCGTTCTGGCAAGGGTGGAATCGCCTGCTAGCCCGCATCGGCCGCCCGTTTCACGGCGTCTACGCCGCCGTATCCGGGGCGCTGCATAGCACACCACGCAGCAGCTCGCTGGTCGAAAATCTCAACTCGCGACTGCGCGTCTACCTGACCAACCGGCGTCATCTGAAGGGCGGGCGGGCCTGGCTTGGTCTGCTGCAGTTTGTCTTCAACCATCGCCGCTTTGCCCGCAGCCGATGCCCTGAGCGAACTGGAAAGAGCCCGAGGGAACTGATGAGCCGCAAGCCTCACGATCACTGGCTGACGCTGCTCGGATTCGGCCCACTCCAGCCTCAGCGAACCTGATATCGGCAGGTCGTCGCCGGCCTCCATTTGAACCGCATTCCTTACTATTCCTGCTTTCTTACGCAGGCTGATTCCGCTCGTCTGTGTAACGCAAAAATCGCGCTTTTTGAACCACGCCGGTTCCCGCATCGGCGATCGTGTGCTCAGGATCGAGGCCCTGTGCCTGCAGGTCCAGCAGATGGATGGCCCAGGTGTCGCCGTCGCGATGGGCTTCGGGGGCGAGCAGATAGCAATAGGTCGAGGCGACATCGATACCGGCGAGCACGGGTTGGGAACCCTGAAAGAGTTCGTCGTGCAGACCGACCCGGATGGGTGAGAGATCGATACCGGCGTTGATGGCGATGGCCTGCTTTGCGGCCCGCTGAAGAACGGTGTGAATCGTGCCCAGGCTGGTCGAGACGCCGAGCAGGTCGTGCATGAGTTCAAGGGTACTGCGAAACGAAACGTGGCCCACCATCGTGAGCGCCACGATGACCTGATCGAGCCATTGGCGGGTGACCGGCAGCATGAAAAGCACCTGATCTGCGTCGGCTGCCCGCGTGGTATCAAAGGCTTCATCCAGCGCTACACTGGCCGTGCCGATCTGTCGGTAGACCGTCGGGCGGCTCACGCCGTTACGCTCAGCCAGCACACTGATGGGTTCGGTGCGCGTGAGGGCCTGAAGTGCAATCGCTTTGCGTTTGTCGTCGCTCAGTCTGCCGACGCCAGATCGGGTGTTTTGAGTCATGGATGCCGCAGAGGAAAAATGGGGGCACCATTATCGCCTGGCACTCAAGGTGCCTCCCAATGTGTAACGCAGCTTTGAACCTCGCCCGCGTTCCCCGACAACCGCATCCTCGGTGCTGCCACGCTCGATCGGCTACGGCATGGCGCCTACCGTGTCGTCATTGAGGGTGAGAGCTTCCGCAAGCCGAAACCGATGCCCGAAAACGGCGAAAACGCGGTTGCCAAATCAGGCAAAAAAACGCATTCTTGAGTCCCTTCGAAATCGCGTTTCGGGGCCATTCCAGGTGGCCTCATTACGCCGATCATCCCCGGCTCGATTACGCCGATCCGTGACACCTGCTCGGTTTGCTGTGGAATCAGCGTTCGGTTTGGCGTGGAATACGCAGCCGATCAGAGTGGGCGCGGCCACAATGGCTGAAAGTGACCCGGCATGTGCGTGTGGAGGATATGCACAAGCGGGCCTTGCTGACCAACAACCGGATGCACTGTGACCCGCCCGCGCTGCTCGAGCTCAATGGTCTGGATGCGGATGTCAAGGCTGTGCGCGAGTCTCGCCCCAGCCGTGTACATGTCGATGAAGTCACGCGCATCGGCCAGGCCCTGCTCATCCAGCACGCTTCGCAATGCCTGCGCTGCCACCTCGAGTTCCCTCGTCTGCTCCGTTTCCACCCCGGGCCGTCGCCTGATGTTGCACACTAACTGAAGAACTGTGTCGAGCAGGCAATTGTTTCCCAGTCCGCTGGCCACCCCCATCTCCGCGTCCGCTTCCGCCAGAAACGCGCCAAGACTGCGATAGTGGCTAGCAGAATCGAACTCCTTCAGGGATCGGCGGACGGACGCCTGGGCGGGCGAGGCACCCGCCAGGGGGCGGGCAGGCGGCTGGACACGTGTGGTGCGCGCAGGGGGGCGGGGGGGCCAGCTGCTGCGAACCGCATGGCCGGAATCCTGGGCCCGCGGCGCTACCGCAGGCGCGCTTCGCGTGGCGTGGTGCGGCCCGGACGGCTGCGGCGGGGTGTTCAGGCCGCGATTGCGTGCCTGATCCGGGGCTGCGCCGCGGTATGGCGGGTTCATCGGGCCAGCGGGCCCTTCACCGGCAGTGGCGGGTTCCGCATAGTGATCGAAGGACCCGATCGTCCCGATGTCCTGCGGGCGCGCCACGCGCGCTGCCGCCTCGCGCAGTTCCTTCTCCAGCTTCTCGCGCGACTCCGCATCAGGCGAGAGCTGGCGCAGCTTTTCGTAGGTCCGGTGACTCTTCTGCTTGACCCGCAGGCTCTCAGGGGTGTGGAACTGGATTTCCCAGTCGGCGTCTTCGCCCTGGACGCGGGTGCGCACGTTCACATTCAGGCCCGCATAGCCGGTGCCCTCACGGGTAAAGCCGTTGTTCACGCGCATGACCGTCATGCCGGCCTGCTCCAGACGGGCGAGAATGCCCTGGGCGCCTCTGGCAAAGCCCTCCGGGTCGAGCAGTACCTCGTAGCGCAGCCCGTCGCGTACCCGCCCGGCGGCCTCCTGCGGTGTTTGCAGACCCTGCTCGCGCTGTATCCGGGCCAGCTTCTCTTTAATGCTTTTCTCCTTCTTGAAGATGAAGCTGCGCCAGTCGTCACCGTCCCGGTCCTTGCGCAACTTCGCGCCGTGGTCCTCCAGCGCCTGCCGCAGCACAGGCCAGACCGTACCCTCCAGACGTTCAGCCTGGCTTCTGATCTGACGGGCCAGCCCCGCAAGCGGGGACGGCATGCCCCGTGCAACTGGCGCCTGGGGCTGGGGCCGCGGCGGAACCGTCAATACCGGATCCGGATCCGGATCCCAGTCCACGATATCCTCCACCCCCGGCGGGACGGCTGATGCCTGGAAGGCCTCGCGCGCCGGCCCGAGCAGCTTCCAGATCTCGTCCCGGTGAGCGCCACCGAATCCACATCGTTGCGCCTGCTTGTACAGGTGGTGGTAGTGCTCCTTGCACCTGAACGTGTGCTCCGTATGAAACTGGATTTCCCATGGGAAGCCCTCCGGATCCTCCAGCGTGACGCTCACCGCCCGGAAAGGGCTGCGTTCCCGGCTGAAGTGATTGTGACACCGCATCAGGGCATGCGCCTTCCCTTCGAGCTGCAGAAGGATCCGGCGATAGTCCGCCATAAACGTATCCGGGGACAGCACCACACTGTAGCGCAGCGCATCGTTGACCCGCGCGCTGGCCTGGGTCAGATCCAGCGGCGGCATGCCGCCAATCAGCTCGGCCAGCTTGTCCTGCAGTGATCCTGGCGATTTCAGCTTTTTCTGTTCGCCCGCCAGATGCGGCCGCCCCCCTTCACGCCCCGGCACCCCGCCATGGCCCAGGATGTCCTTCAGCAGCGGCGTGATCTGCGGCTCGGCCTGGCGGGCGCGCTCATGCAACGCCTGCGCCTGCCGCTGCAGCGCCTGCCGGGAAACCTCTTGCGCCCGTTCGGCCGGCGTAGCCGGTACGCTGAGCAGCTTTGCCTGCTGCAGCGCGTGGACCGCGTCCTGCATGACCCCCGCTGCCATCGTGGGCATGTGCGGCAGCACCGTCTGCGCCCACTGTGGATCGAAACGCCCATCGCGTATTTCTGCCGCCGTCTGCTTGCTGTACGGGACCCGCCGCAGACGCTCCGGGTAGAGGCTTTCCATCCGTTCGCAGCACTCGATGACACCCGTAAACAGATCGGTGCCCGTGTCCGACTTCAGCGCGTCCGTGCCCACCTTGATCGCTATCGTAAAAAGATTGCGCATGGACAGCTCCGGCTCGCCCGGCACCAGCCCCGGCTGCCCGCCGGGGAACGCCGTACGCGAGAGCCGGCACACCGGATAGTTGTCCAGCACCGCGTGCACACGCCCGGCCGTGTCGTGTGCCTGCCCGTAGGCGCTCGCCAGTGCCGGGAACCACTGCGCCAGCGCCGGCGCAAGCGGCGGTGCCTGGACGCTGTCGCCGCCCAGCTGCATGCCCAGCTCGTACAGCAGTTTCGCCGCCTCGTGCGCTTCCGGCTCATGGGCCCGCTCCATCGCCTCACCTGCCTGCGCCTGCAACCACTCCAGCGCTGGTGCATCCCCGTCCCCCCGCAACCGCTTGCGCAGCCCGTTGCGCAGCTCGCGCTCCACCCCGTCGTAGGTGCCGAACATCATGCGTCGCGCCATGGCCTCGCGCTGCTCGTCCGGTTGCGCAAGAAAGCGCATCGCCAGCGTGGCGGCTTTCCCCAGCAGCGCCCCCCCGCGCTGCTCGGCCAGGATTTCGCGTGCCCGTCCTGCGTGGTAGCGGCCCTGCTCATCGAGAGCCGGATGGGCCGTCTTCGGCGGCTTGAACGAGCGCTCCTCGCCCCGCCGCGCCTGGCGCGCCTCCATGACGCGACGGATGTGGGCCGCCAGCGCCGGATAGCCCGCATAGACGAACGCATCGTCCCCGTCCGTGTCCATGTTCCGCTTGCGCAGCTCCGCAATCGGCAGCGCCCCAAGCCGCCCCGGCAGCAGCACGTCCTTGACCCGCAGGCTGCCCGTGCTGAGCATCTGCCGCGGCAGCGCGTCGCGCTCGCGCCCGCGCCCGCCCGTCCAGCGCGACAGCGTCTTCAGGTCCTCCCGCGAACAGGCCAGGTGCAGCCCCGCATGCTCCTTGGGCCAGTATTCCGGCGGCACAATGATCAGCATGCCCTTGCTGTGCAGCATCTCGGCGCCCTCCGCCGAATCCTCATTGAATCCCGTATAGCTGTACTGGATGGCGAAGCACTGCTCCAGAAACCGGGCCGTCACGTCCCCCTGGCCGGGCGTAACGACCTGCGCGGCCCCAATGGGCAACAGGTTCTCCTTGTCGTAGGGCGGCTTGCCCACCAGCACATCGCCCTGCAATTCCTCGAAGCCCGGCAGGGGAATCGACGGCAGGTACAGCCTGTCGTCAGCCGAGGGCACCGCGCGGATGCGCCGCCCCTGATAACCCCCGCTGACGGCCAGCTGGTACAGCGTCAGGCGGCCCACCTCCGGCGATACCTGCCTGTCCAACCCGTCCAGCCTGCGCTGCATCGCCTCGCGCGCTTCCCCCAGCGCCGCCTCGTCCCGCGGGAAATGCATCAGCGCCTGCGGCGGCATCGCGTTGAACCCGGGCTCCTGGCCCTCCACCAGCTTGCGCTGTGCCTCGCTGCCCCGTTCCTGCCGGACTGCCTGCCATGCCTCGATATGGTCGCGCACCACCGGAATGCGCATCGCCACATCCCATCCCAGAAACCCGCAGCCGTCATTCGGACACAGCGCGATGCGCTCGCCCTGCGGCCCCTGCAGCCTGAACGGGTGCTGCGCCCCGGACACGTCCTCAAACCAGCCCAGCCGCAACGTGCCCTCCACCACATGGTCATGCGGCACCATCTCCATGAGCGCCCGTTGCATGCGCGACCAGTCCTCGCGCTGCGGCGCCAGCTTCTGTGCCAGCTCCATGAAGGCGCTGCCGGGGACGCTGTCGGCATACCGCACCGCCGGCAGCACCGAAGCCGACGCGCTGCGGCCCTCGGCGAGGTCCCGGGCTGACGTCTGCCGCCCCCGTGTCAGGCGGCTGCCGCCGAACATGTCGAAGCGCCAGGGCTCGCCGTTATACTGGAACGTGCGCGCCAGCATGAAGCCGCTTAACGCGCCCGGCAGCCGCACCTCCACCAGGGGCTCGCCCGTCAGACGGGCATAAAAGGAGTAGTCACGCCGCTCCCCGCCGGACGACGCGGCGGGCTCCAGCTCCCGTCCCTGCAGGTCGACCGTCACATGCCGGGTGTCGCCCACACCCGGTCCGGGTCGCTCCACGTTTCCCGCCGCTGTGCGCAGGCTCGCGTGGCACGCTGCCAGATCGAACCGGCGAGGGGGGTAACGCCCCGTGAGGTCCGCCAGATGCGCCTCGCTGGCCAGCCGCAGATCCAGTGCGTCCAGGATCGCCTCATCCGCCTCGATCTGCGCAATCAGGTTCCAGCTCATTTCCTGCAGGTCCGCCTCGATGAGCTCGCGCGTCCTGTCCAGCGTCTGTCGCACCCACTGCTTCAGGGTCTCCCGTCGCGCCTTCACCAGCTCGTGTCCGCCGCCGATGTAGCTCACCTTCCACTGGCGGGCCACCAGACTGTATGCCTTGAGCACCTGATACAGGGACAGGGCCGCACAGCGCGTGCCGCACGCTTCGTCGCCGTCCTTCAGGCGCAGCCCGGCACGGGCGCCTGCCCCCCCGGGGGCCTGGCGCAGATACGCGTCGATCTTGCGCGCCACGACCGGCTGCAGCGCCTCGAAGGTCTGCAGCGCGTCCACCCGGTGGCGCTTCAGCTGCGCGCTGCGCGCCAGCGGCAGCAGCCCCATGCACAGGTTGCCTACGCTTTCCAGCGGTTCATCGCGCAGGCCCCCGGCACCGCACAGCGCCCGGACCCGTTCCAGCGCTGTCGCGCCGAGCGGCCGTAGCGCGTCGTGCATCCGCAGCTGGGCGAATGCCTTGAGCAGCAAACCCACGCCGCGGCCCTCGGCGCTGTCGAAGCGTTCCGGGCGCAGCGCCAGGTGCGCCGCGACCCCCATCAGTACACTGCGTGCGAGCCCGGCGTCCCCGTCTTCGTCCCCACCCGGCCGCGCCAGTGCGTTGGCAATCTGCGCGAGCTGGCCGAAACCGAACGCATTCCACGCGAGCGGAGGCCGGCCCAGGCGTGCCGCCAGCAGCCTGGCCGCCTCCCGCAGGCCGTTCTCCTGCGGCCATCTGGACAGCGCATTCAGGGCCTCGGCTACATGCTGCGCGCTCATCGCCCTGCGCAGCACCTCGTCGGTGGCGACCCGCTGCACCAGGGCCCGCACCGCGGCCCGTGCTTCGGCCTCCTGCGGCCATCTGGACAGCGCATTCAGGGCCTCGGCTACATGCTGCGCGCTCATCGCCCTGCGCAGCACCTCGTCGGTGGCGACCCGCCTGGCCAGGGCCCGCACCGCGGCCCACGCTTCGGGCGCCTCCGGCCACTTTGACAGCCCATTCAGCGCCATCCCCACTTCCTGCGCGGTCAACGACCGGCATAGCGCCTCGTCGGTGGCAACCCGTTGCGCCAGGGCCCGCACCGCAGCCCACGCGTCGGGCGCCTGCGGCCATCTGGACAGCGCATTCAGGGCCTCGGCTACATCCCGCGCGCTCATCGCCCTGCGCAGCGCCTCGTCAGTGGCAACCCGCCTGGCCAGGGCCCGCACCGCAGCCCACGCGTCGGGCGCCTGCGGCCATCTGGACAGCGCATTCAGGGCCTGCGCCACGTCCTGTGCGTTCATCGACCTGCACAGCGCCTCGTCGGTGGCAACCCGCCTGGCCAGGGCCCGCACCGCAGCCCACACTTCGGGCGCCTCCGGCCACTTTGACAGCGCATTCAGGGCCTCGGCCACATCCCGCGCGCTCAACGACCTGCGCAGCGCCTCGTCGGTGGCCACCCGTTGCGCCAGCACCCGCACCGCAGCCCACGCTTCGGGCTTGTCCGGCCACTTTGACAGCCCATTCAGCGCCATCCCCACTGCCTGTGGGTTCAACGACTGGCACAGCGCCTCGTCAGTGGCGACCCGCCTGGCCAAGGCCCGCACCGCGGCCCACGCTTCGGGCGCCTCCGGCCATCTGGACAGCGCATTCAGGGCCAGCGCCACATGCTGCGCGTTCATCGACCTGCGCAGCGCCTCGTCGGTGGCGATCCGCCTAGCCAGGGCCCGCACAGCAGCCCACGCTTCGGGCGCCTCCGGCCACTTCGAGAGGGCATTAAGCAGGTTTGAGACGTCCTGGCTGTTCAGCCTGTCGATCTGGCCGTCCGCTCGAAGATGCCCGACAAGACGCACCACCGCTTTGCGGCACGTCCCATGTTGCGCCGCCTTGGACAGCGCATTGCCCAGAAGGGCCGCCTCCCTGGCCCGGAGCCCGTTCGCCGCGTCCGGCCTCAGCACGTGCGTTGCGATACGTTCCAGCGCCAGCCGGCAGATTTCACTGTCAGCATGCTTGCTCAGCTTGTTGGCAAGATGGGCGTAACGTACAGCCGGCAGGTCCTCAAACCAGTCGGTGTCCACGACATAGTGCGCCGCCAGTTCCACAGCCTCACGGACTTTCCTGCCGCCTCCAAACCGGCCTTGCGGTATCTGCAGTTTCTGCAGATACCGATCCAGAAAGTGCACGTTCTCGCCAGCATGCTCCGGGCATAGAAAGACCAGCGCGCGCCCGTAGCCATTACGTTGCGCGAGCACGTTGTCCGTTGCCATGCGGAAACATCGTTGCGGAAAGCCATCATCCCGCCTGTCCCGGGACAGCAGCTCTTGCTGCTCGTGCCGTTGCTTCACGAGCCGCTGGAACGCGTGTTGCGGAGATGCCGGATATGTCAGGTGCCTCGCCAGGCACGGGCTGCGGCGCTGCGATTCATACGGGCCGATGCGTGCCCTAGTACGCTCCCTGTCATCCAGCGCATCCTCCGGATCTCGCAGCGTTCGCTTACGCGAAGAGCCCGCTGTCTGAGCCCGGGACTCCTGCGCCCCGCTTCCCGCCAGGACCGGCCGATGCGGATAACCGGGCTGGTAATGCGCGCCCGGACGCGATGACGAGGGCCCCGGCTGGCTCCGCCCGCGGGCCAGCTCCCCCTCCTTGTCCGACTCGGGCCTCTCGGGCCTCTCGCGCCACTGGCGCCGGGGCAACGCGCGCAAGGGATCCCCCGCGTGCTCTTCGCCGCCATGAGCCCGGGAGGAGAACGCCCGCTGCCGCTGGGCGCCCGGATAAGCCTGCATCCCGCGCGGCTGGCGACGTACGGGTAGCGCCGCCAGCCGCATGTCAAGGGCCGGACCTGTGTGCCGATCCGCGCGCCCCCCTGGCCCCGTCCCGGATAGCCTGGGTGCTGATTCCTCAACCCCTTCATTGTCACCACCATCATCTGGACTTACTGGCCTGTCGATTTTCATTGCGGCATATCCTGGGCTTTGCAGGGCATTGTCACGTTAAGGGCTTTGTCGCAATAGGCTTTGTCCGGATGGGTACGAGTTCCCGTGCCATGGACGCGACGGCGTGGTTCAAAAAGCGCGATTTTTGCGTTACACAGACGAGCGGAAGCAGCCTGCGTAAGAAAGCAGGAATAATAAGGATTGCGGTTCAAATGGAGGCCGGCGACGACCTGCCGATATCAGGTTCGCTGAGGCTGGAGTGGGCCGAATCCGAGCAGCGTCAGCCAGTGATCGTGAGGCTTGCGGCTCATCAGTTCCCTCGGGCTCTTTCCAGTTCGCTCAGGGCATCGGCTGCGGGCAAAGCGGCGATGGTTGAAGACAAACTGCAGCAGACCAAGCCAGGCCCGCCCGCCCTTCAGATGACGCCGGTTGGTCAGGTAGACGCGCAGTCGCGAGTTGAGATTTTCGACCAGCGAGCTGCTGCGTGGTGTGCTATGCAGCGCCCCGGATACGGCGGCGTAGACGCCGTGAAACGGGCGGCCGATGCGGGCTAGCAGGCGATTCCACCCTTGCCAGAACGCACTCGACGTTTCGGACTTGCGATGCAGCATGCAGACCTCGCGCACGAGATGGCGCGCCACGTTGTGCGTTCGTGCAATGGCGTCGAGTTTTGTGTCGAGCAGGCCCGCGAAAGCGAGCAGGCCGTCGCGCTGGTTCTGAAGGGCACGCCGGTATGCCCCTGTACGTGACAGGTCCCGTGCTTCACGTTGCTGCAGTTCGGCAACCACGAAATCGAACAGCCGTTGACGCGTCGCGAGGTCCGGCCCAGCCAGTGACAGGATGTCACGTTCGAGCCACTGAACCAGGGTGCGCAGGTCGGCAGCCAGCTCGTGCGCATGGGCTTCATTGCGCCGAAGCGTTTCCAGCGCGGCTTCGAGGAGGCTATCCTCACCACGTCGACGGGGATTGGCCAGACGCGCTTCGAGCTGCTCGCGCCCGGTGCGAGCGCCACTGGCGACACGATGCCAGAGCGTCGCTAGTGATTTACCCTGCTGGATGATGTGGAATACGTCGCCGTGACACGGCGTATCGGGCCAGGCCATTTTTTGCCCGGCACGCAGACCGGTTCCCGCATCGGCGATCGTGTGCTCAGGATCGAGGCCCTGTGCCTGCAGATCCAGCAGATGGATGGCCCAGGTGTCGCCGTCGCGATGGGCTTCGGGGGCGAGCAGATAGCAATAGGTCGAGGCGACATCGATACCGGCGAGCACGGGTTGGGAACCCTGAAAGAGTTCGTCGTGCAGACCGACCCGGATGGGTGAGAGATCGATACCGGCGTTGATGGCGATGGCCTGCTTTGCGGCCCGCTGAAGAACGGTGTGAATCGTGCCCAGGCTGGTCGAGACGCCGAGCAGGTCGTGCATGAGTTCAAGGGTACTGCGAAACGAAACGTGGCCCACCATCGTGAGCGCCACGATGACCTGATCGAGCCATTGGCGGGTGACCGGCAGCATGAAAAGCACCTGATCTGCGTCGGCTGCCCGCGTGGTATCAAAGGCTTCATCCAGCGCTACACTGGCCGTGCCGATCTGTCGGTAGACCGTCGGGCGGCTCACGCCGTTACGCTCAGCCAGCACACTGATGGGTTCGGTGCGCGTGAGGGCCTGAAGTGCAATCGCTTTGCGTTTGTCGTCGCTCAGTCTGCCGACGCCAGATCGGGTGTTTTGAGTCATGGATGCCGCAGAGGAAAAATGGGGGCACCATTATCGCCTGGCACTCAAGGTGCCTCCCAATGTGTAACGCAGCTTTGAACCTCGCCTTATTCCCCATATAAGAACTGAGCGTGCCTGCCGCGTGCTCCGAGGTCATCTTTTCTTCTCCTGATGCTGCAGCCTTACCACCGCCCGAGCCTTCTCCTGATGCTGCGCCTATGTCATCCAACAATCGCAGTATGTCTGCCGCAATTCGGTCCTGACTGGCATTGACACTCCCGGAGTCCGACTGTGTGTAGGGATCAGTAAACGTCAACTGAGCGTTTTCTCGGGGATTGGTCTCGATAGTCGCCATTGTTTTTTCTCTCTCAACTGGTTGTGGTTTCCGGGAGATTTCAGCGGATATCCGTTGAAGGTACCAATGGTGCATGAAGGGCCCTGCATGGAAAGATGCGCAGGGCGAAGTGATGGTCCGAGGGGCGAAGTGCTCGAGATGGTGTCGGCACGCGTGGCCGCCGCGCAAGCGGCCCTCTTGAACAAAGCCGGGTCAGTACAGCTTCGTCAGACACGCATTCTAGCGTCCCCGCACTTATGCGACAGAACCGGTCAATCTCAGTTCATGCCTTCGCTATCGAGTCAGCCACTTCGCGTTATGTGCCGGTGGCAGGAGTGAATCATGCCAACAATAACTTGGTCTTTAACGCAACCGGAACTTGCCCATGGTCCCCCCTGTTCGCGGGATGAGCCCTGCCACGTCAGCCTTCCAGACCTCTACGGAAGAAAGCGGCAATCCCAGCAATCCCACCAGCCGGCCCACTTCGAATCCATCTCCGCAGGCAAGTGCGCCTGGTGCCTTGACCGGTTTGTTACGACTGCCGCCTGGAATAACCCAGGATATTGCAGGGCGGATCGATCCTCGCAGCCGTATCGTGCTGGCAGGCACCAACCGACAGTTGCGCTCGCAACTCAGGGATGAGCGGCAAGCTGTAAGGATTATCGTCCGGGATGCGCCGCGCGTGAGAACGAATCAGGGGTTCGATGCCGTGTTGCAGCGCATCGGGGAACTTCCGGTGTATCTACGAGGTGAGGCGCTGGAGCCACTCGGCGACCGTATCTGGTCCTTGCCGCAAGCGGCCCAGGCAACGCAGTTCGACAGGGTGTTCGGCGCCATCGGGCAACTGCCTGACCAACACCGCCCCGCCCCGCTGGCCGCGCTCGGCCGCCAGATTGATGCCCTGCCGCAAGCGGCCCGGACCGCGCAGTTCGACAGAGTACTTAGCGCCATCGGGCAACTGCCTGACCAACACCGCAGCGACCCGCTGGCCGCACTCGGTGACCGTATCTGGTCCCTGCCCCAGGCAGCCCGGATAGCGCAGTTCGACAGCGCGCTCGGCGCCATCGGGCAGCTGCCTGCCCAACACCGCAGCGTCCCGCTGGCCGCACTCGGTCGCCAGATTCATGCCCTGCCGCAAGCGGCCCGGACAGCGCAGTTCGACAGAGTACTTAGCGCCATCGGGCAACTGCCTGACCAACACCGCAGCGACCCGCTGGCCGCACTCGGTCGCCAGATCCATGCCTTGCGGCAAGCAGGCCAGACAGCGCAGTTCGACAGTGTGCTCGACGCCATCGGGCAGCTGCCTGCTCAACACCGCAGCGACCCGCTGGCCGCACTCGGTGACCGTATCTGGTCCCTGCCCCAGGCAGCCCGGATAGCGCAGTTCGACAGCGCGCTCGGCGCCATCGGGCAGCTGCCTGCCCAACACCGCAGCGTCCCGCTGGCCGTACTCGGTCGCCAGATTCATGCCCTGCCGCAAGCGGCCCAGACAGCGCAGTTCGACAGAGTACTTAGCGCCATCGGGCAACTGCCTGACCAACACCGCAGCGACCCGCTGGCCGCACTCGGTCGCCAGATCGATGCCCTGCCGCAAGCGGCCCGGACAGCGCGGTTTGACAGCGTGTTCGGCGCCATCGGACAACTGCCTCCCGAACACCGCAGCGACCCGCTGGCCGCACTCGGTCGCCAGATCGATGCCCTGCCGCAAGCGGCCCGGACAGCGCGGTTTGACAGCGTGTTCGGCGCCATCGGACAACTGCCTCCCGAACACCGCAGCGCCGTTCTGGCGGTGCTCGCTCGGGGGCGAATCGGTTAAGCGATCGCGCGGTTGGGCTTTGTCCGGGTGGGGGTATTGCAAAGATGCTGCGGGTTGTGTAAAAGCGCAACATCATGAAGCCAGCTTGAATAATGCCATATAAAGCCAGACTAAAGACGGGTGAAGCGCGCAAGCGCAAGAAACCGGGGTACCGGGTGACGAACGCGCGGGCGTATAACCAGAGCCTGAGAAAGCGCGGCATGATCAGCCTGTATGTGCCGGGCGGCGATCTGAAGGCGCAGCTTATCAACGCAAAGAGCCGTACGCCGGGCGTGTCGGGGCGTGAACCGACCTACACCACGGCGTACATCGAGCTGATCTTTACCTTCTACCGGCTGTTTGGCTGGGGGATGCGGCAGATCACCGGCGGCGTGGTTCAAAAAGCGCGATTTTTGCGTTACACAGACGAGCGGAAGCAGCCTGCGTAAGAAAGCAGGAATAGTAAGGAATGCGGTTCAAATGGAGGCCGGCGACGACCTGCCGATATCAGGTTCGCTGAGGCTGGAGTGGGCCGAATCCGAGCAGCGTCAGCCAGTGATCGTGAGGCTTGCGGCTCATCAGTTCCCTCGGGCTCTTTCCAGTTCGCTCAGGGCATCGGCTGCGGGCAAAGCGGCGATGGTTGAAGACAAACTGCAGCAGACCAAGCCAGGCCCGCCCGCCCTTCAGATGACGCCGGTTGGTCAGGTAGACGCGCAGTCGCGAGTTGAGATTTTCGACCAGCGAGCTGCTGCGTGGTGTGCTATGCAGCGCCCCGGATACGGCGGCGTAGACGCCGTGAAACGGGCGGCCGATGCGGGCTAGCAGGCGATTCCACCCTTGCCAGAACGCACTCGACGTTTCGGACTTGCGATGCAGCATGCAGACCTCGCGCACGAGATGGCGCGCCACGTTGTGCGTTCGTGCAATGGCGTCGAGTTTTGTGTCGAGCAGGCCCGCGAAAGCGAGCAGGCCGTCGCGCTGGTTCTGAAGGGCACGCCGGTATGCCCCTGTACGTGACAGGTCCCGTGCTTCACGTTGCTGCAGTTCGGCAACCACGAAATCGAACAGCCGTTGACGCGTCGCGAGGTCCGGCCCAGCCAGTGACAGGATGTCACGTTCGAGCCACTGAACCAGGGTGCGCAGGTCGGCAGCCAGCTCGTGCGCATGGGCTTCATTGCGCCGAAGCGTTTCCAGCGCGGCTTCGAGGAGGCTATCCTCACCACGTCGACGGGGATTGGCCAGACGCGCTTCGAGCTGCTCGCGCCCGGTGCGAGCGCCACTGGCGACACGATGCCAGAGCGTCGCTAGTGATTTACCCTGCTGGATGATGTGGAATACGTCGCCGTGACACGGCGTATCGGGCCAGGCCATTTTTTGCCCGGCACGCAGACCGGTTCCCGCATCGGCGATCGTGTGCTCAGGATCGAGGCCCTGTGCCTGCAGATCCAGCAGATGGATGGCCCAGGTGTCGCCGTCGCGATGGGCTTCGGGGGCGAGCAGATAGCAATAGGTCGAGGCGACATCGATACCGGCGAGCACGGGTTGGGAACCCTGAAAGAGTTCGTCGTGCAGACCGACCCGGATGGGTGAGAGATCGATACCGGCGTTGATGGCGATGGCCTGCTTTGCGGCCCGCTGAAGAACGGTGTGAATCGTGCCCAGGCTGGTCGAGACGCCGAGCAGGTCGTGCATGAGTTCAAGGGTACTGCGAAACGAAACGTGGCCCACCATCGTGAGCGCCACGATGACCTGATCGAGCCATTGGCGGGTGACCGGCAGCATGAAAAGCACCTGATCTGCGTCGGCTGCCCGCGTGGTATCAAAGGTAGAGAGCGTCAAGCAGCGTGGCCGGCGCATTGACTCAAGATTTTTGCTACCAAGCGGTACCTGTTGCCTCATGTAATTTGTTACCCGTCAGAATGCTGGCGGGGACGACTTATGACGAGGCGGCTCAGCATGACAACACGACGGGAATTGACTGATGCGGTTGGCGAGCGGTATCGACGTTCTGACCGGACGGAGAAACGCCAGATCCTGGACGAATTCATTGAACTGACGGGCTATCACCGGAAGCATGCGATCCGGGTGCTGTGCCGGGATCCGCAGCCGCAAAGGACGAAGCCAGGTGAGCTATTGTCGAATCTGGTGTACAGCGGGAGCGGCGGGAATTTGAGAAGGCGGTGGCGGTCTAGCGAGAATGTTGCTTGTCAAAGGCACAACCAGCGAACCCGAGAAGGCCGGACCCGACCACCATGAAGAAGATTACGCAAGAAGCGAACAGCAGTAAAGCGCAAACGAAAAGCGTGCTAGATGAGCTGATCCAGCAAGGCGCGCGGCAGATCATTCAGCAGGCAGTCGAGGTGGAACTGGCGACCATGCTCGAACAGTACAGCAACGTGAAGTCGATCGACGGCCGGCGTGCCGTGGTGCGCAACGGCTACCTGCCCGAGCGCGAGGTCGTCACAGCGATCGGTCCGGTGACGGTTCAGGTGCCGAAGGTGCGGGATCGTTCGGGCTCGGGCATCCGGTTCAATTCGACGATCGTGCCGCCGTACGTGCGCAAGTCCGCGCGCGTGTCGGCAGCGCTGCCGTGGCTGTACCTGCGAGGCATCTCGACGGGCGACATGAGCGAAGCCATGGGCATCATGCTGGGCGGCCAGGTCAGCGGCATGTCGCCGAACGTCGTGAGCCGGCTGAAGGCCCAATGGGCCGATGAGCATGAGCAGTGGAATCGGCGTGAGCTGTCGTCGGCGCGCTGGGTCTACTGGTGGGCCGACGGCATTCACACCGGTGTGCGCAGCGACGATTCCGACGGCCAGTGCCTGCTGGTGATCGTTGGCGTCAAACCGGACGGGACGAAGGAACGTGTGGCCATCGGTGACGGCTACCGGGAATCGAAGGCATCGTGGAGCGAACTGCTGCTCGATCTGAAGAAGCGCGGCCTGCCGTCGGGGCCACTGCTGGCCTGCGGCGATGGCGCGATGGGATTCTGGGCCGCGATGGAGGAAGTGTTCCCGCAGACGAAGCATCAGCGCTGCTGGTTTCACAAGATGGGTAACGTGCTCAATGCGCTGCCGAAATCGCAGCAGGCTCGAGGCAAGAAGGCGATGCAGGACATCTGGATGGCGGCCACGCGCGCTGATGCACTGGCCGCATTCAATCACTTCGTCGACGCGTACTCGGCAAAGTACCCGAAGGTCGCCGAAAAGCTGACGGAAGATCGTGACGAGCTGCTCGCGTTTTACGATTTCCCGGCTGAACACTGGCAGCATCTGCGCACCACGAACCCGATTGAATCGACCTTTGCGACGGTGCGCCATCGCACGAAACGCACGCGCAACTGTGTATCGCGCGCGACGTTCCTCGGGCTGGCGTTCAAGCTGATCGAGTCGGCCGAAGAATCGTGGCGGCGCATCCGCGCCCCGGAAAAGCTCACTTCGATGCTTGACGGGATGACGTTCAAGGATGGAGAACCGGTGACCGACAGCACACCGGCTCAGCAATCGCTAGCCGCCTGATTACGCCGAGACCGCATACACCAGATTTGACTTTAACTCAAGCCAGGTCCGCAGCGACGTTACGACGACGAAGTGCGTGCGGCGCTGATCACGCTGTGGGAGGCTGCCGACCGGATCTGCGGCAAGCGGCTGAAGGCGCTGATCCCGACGCTGATCCACTCGATGACACGGCATGGTCACCTGTCGCTATCGAAGGACGTGCGCCAACGGCTTGAGCAGATCAGCGCCGCTACCATTGACCGGCTGCTGCGCGACGTGCGCGAGCAGGCCTTCTCCGGCCAGCGCCGGCGCGCCGGAGGAATCGGCAATGCGATTCGCCGTGCGGTGCCGATCCGCACGTTCTCTGACTGGAACGATCCGTTGCCCGGCTATCTCGAGGTCGATTTCGTCGAGCATTGTGGTGGCACCAAGATCGACGGCGACTTCGTGCACAGCTTCGTGATGACAGATATCGCGACCGGCTGGACCGAATGCCTGACCATGCCGTATCGCAGCGGGGCGTTCGTTCTCGAGCACATCGAGCGTGTTAGCCGTGCCTTGCCGTTTCCGCTGCGTGGTCTGGATTGCGATAACGATACTGCCTTCATGAACGCGGCCATGCTTGACTTCTGCAAGGCAACGGGTATCGAACTGACGCGCTCACGTGCCTACAAGAAAAACGATCAGGCGTGGGTCGAGCAAAAGAATGGCGCCATCGTGCGTCGCCTCGTTGGCTATGGCAGGTTACGCGGCCTCGAAGCCACGGCAACCCTTGCTTCCCTCTACGAGGTGTCGCGGCTGTACATCAACTTCTTCCAGCCGTCATTCAAGCTGAAATCGAAGACCCGTCACGGCGCGAAGGTGACAAAGCGCTATGAGGCGCCCTTGACGCCGCTCGAGCGCGTGCTGCGTTCTGCTTCGGTGTCAGAGGCAACCAGACGCAGACTGCGCGCCCAGTTCAGAGCGCTCGACCCACTGGATCTCTTACGTCGAATGCGCGAGGCCCAGCAGCGTGTCGCCGAATGCAGTGCTTCCGGAGCGGCGCCGACAGAGACAAAGCCATCCGGTCAAGTTCCACTCGCGGATTTCCTGGTGAGTCTTGGAACGGCGTGGCAGGCCGGAGAGGTCCGGCCGACGCATCATCGAAAAGCGCGCGTCCCCCATGACTGGCGTACCCGGGAAGATCCGTTCGAGCATACCTGGCCGAAGATACAGCAGTGGCTCGAAGCGGAGCCCGGCATTACCGCGCAAAAGCTCCATGAGCGTCTCACTTCAATGGCTCCCACCATGTATTCCGGCGCGCAGCTGCGCACCTTGCAGCGCCGCGTGAAGGCATGGCGATCGAACCGTGCCAGAGAACTGGTGACGCGGATACTCGGCGATGCCGACGCGATGACGGCTGGCGCCGCTACGCAGCGCCAGCCGTCATCGCAAAACAACCAGAGACTGACAATTACCCGGGAGTAACATCATCCCGTGAGGCAACACGCCGGCCAAGCTAATTGTCGCCGCCCACAAAGGCTTCATCCAGCGCTACACTGGCCGTGCCGATCTGTCGGTAGACCGTCGGGCGGCTCACGCCGTTACGCTCAGCCAGCACACTGATGGGTTCGGTGCGCGTGAGGGCCTGAAGTGCAATCGCTTTGCGTTTGTCGTCGCTCAGTCTGCCGACGCCAGATCGGGTGTTTTGAGTCATGGATGCCGCAGAGGAAAAATGGGGGCACCATTATCGCCTGGCACTCAAGGTGCCTCCCAATGTGTAACGCAGCTTTGAACCTCGCCGAGATTCCCATGCTCAAGCGTAGGAGCTGGCACGGTACCAGCGTCCGACTGATGGTAAATGATCGGCCCCCAAAATTTCTATAAATTTTACGCGTGAAGGCTGTGGCCTTGTAATTCCGGCCCCATTTTTTGCGACCATGCTTGGCTGAATGCTGGACTAGCTGCAGCGCCCTAGATGCGACTGAATAGCGCCTTGCGCTCGCAACGCTGCCGCCAGGGGAAGGTACGCGAAACGGCCACGAGTTTGTCCTTACTAGTGGGGTTCACCGTCAATAGCTCCAGCCGGTTCGGGGGCGACTGGCCTCTGATAAAATCTGCGTAGCGTGCAACAGTTGGGTTGCGCGCATCCGGGGAGGCGGATCGGCCGCCAGATTGCGAAACAATCCGCGTCATGCTTTGAGCATTCAATGGCGAATTACGAAAATCTTAACGCCAAGCAAGCGTTCATTTGGCGCATCGTGCATCGGCAAAACCTACCATGGCTGCTCGACAACGGTATCGTGTGTGCCAGCAGCCAGGTCCGCGACCCGAACTTCGTGGCCATAGGTAACGCTGACCTGATCAGCCGTCGCACACATCGCGAGGTACCCATTGCGCCGGGCGGGACGCTAAGCGACTATGTGCCGTTCTACTTCACCCCGTTCTCGCCGATGATGTTTAACATCTACACCGGCCGGGGTGTGCCGAAGCAGCGCAACGAAAATATCTGTATCCTGGTTAGCAGATTGCCTGCTCTGCATGACGCTGGCGTTCCGTTTGTATTTACAGATCGGCATGCCTATACGCAGATGGCCCGGTTTTTCAGCGATCTGGATGATCTGAATCAGGTTGACTGGCCGTTGCTGCAGGCGCGAAACTTTAAACGCAATCCGGACGATCCGGAGCAGATTGAGCGATATCAGGCTGAGGCACTGGTGCACGGCAAGCTCCCGGTCGAGCTGCTTACCGCCATCGTGTGCTATACCGATACGGTGAAGGGCGAGCTGGAGATAGAGTTGGCGGCACGCCGTTTGAACGTCCAAGTGCGTTCACTCCCAAAATGGTACTTCTGATGATTACTTACACCCAAGGCAATCTCCTCGAGGCGCCAGCGGAAGCGCTGGTCAACACGGTCAACACCGTTGGGGTAATGGGAAAAGGCATCGCACTGATGTTCAAGGAGCAGTTCCCGGAGAACTTCCGGGAATATGCGGTTGCCTGCAAGGAAGGTCGCGTCCAGACGGGCAAAATGTTCGTGACGGAGCGTATGGCGCTGATGGGTCCGCGCTGGATCGTCAACTTCCCGACGAAACAGAACTGGCGTGCACCGTCGCGCTTGGAATGGATCGTCGAGGGTTTGAAGGATCTCCGCAGTTTTATAGAGCGCGAGAAAGTCCGGTCGATAGCAATCCCGCCGCTCGGGGCTGGCAATGGCGGCTTGGATTGGCTTGTTGTGAAGGACCACATCGACGCGGCGCTGGGGGACGTGTCGGGCACTGAGATCCTCGTCTACGAGCCAATCGCCAAATATCAAAATGTGGCGAAAAGAGAGGGCGTCGAGAAGCTTACACCGGCGCGCGCGCTGATCGCGGAATCGGTGCGACGGTATTGGGTACTCGGTATGGAGTGCAGTCTGCTGGAGATACAGAAGCTGGCGTGGTTCCTCGAGCGTGTGATCGAGAAAACCGAAGTGCCTAACCCGTTGCAACTCAAGTTCATTGCCCACACATATGGCCCATACGCAAACCGACTCGAGCATCTGCTAAACAATCTTGACGGCAGCTATCTGCATTGCGATAAGCGCATAGCGGATGCAGATCCACTCGATGTGATCTGGTTCGACGACCGACGCAGTGATGTGTTGACCGCATATCTGAAAAGCAGCGAGATGAAGCAATATCTCGCCGCGTTAGAAGAAACGGCCTCGCTTATTGACGGATTTGAATCGCCGTTTGGACTCGAATTGCTCGCGTCTTTGGACTGGCTGCTGGCGCGCGAGGGTCGCACTGCAAGTGTGGAGAGCATCCGTGCTGGCCTCGCTGAATGGCCGGGTGGAGAATCGGCCGGTCGGCGGAAACACCGGCTGTTCGACGATAGAGCAATTCAGATCGGTCTTACCCGGCTCACCGAAATGGCGCACGCGTAGCAGGGTTCTGTTGCAGTAAGGCCCACGTTAAAATTGGGTAGCGAATTTTTGAGCTGTGCGATGATGAAGACGAAGACACCGCGAACCACCCTCGCGCCGGGCCTGGCCAAGGTCCTGAAGTGCCTTCACTACCCGCTTGAAGTGATTTTGCTGTGCGTGCTGCGATGATACGTGAGTTAAAGTCAAATCTGGTGTATGCGGTCTCGGCGTAATCAGGCGGCTAGCGATTGCTGAGCCGGTGTGCTGTCGGTCACCGGTTCTCCATCCTTGAACGTCATCCCGTCAAGCATCGAAGTGAGCTTTTCCGGGGCGCGGATGCGCCGCCAAGATTCTTCGGCCGACTCGATCAGCTTGAACGCCAGCCCGAGGAACGTCGCGCGCGATACACAGTTGCGCGTGCGTTTCGTGCGATGGCGCACCGTCGCAAAGGTCGATTCAATCGGGTTCGTGGTGCGCAGATGCTGCCAGTGTTCAGCCGGGAAATCGTAAAACGCGAGCAGCTCGTCACGATCTTCCGTCAGCTTTTCGGCGACCTTCGGGTACTTTGCCGAGTACGCGTCGACGAAGTGATTGAATGCGGCCAGTGCATCAGCGCGCGTGGCCGCCATCCAGATGTCCTGCATCGCCTTCTTGCCTCGAGCCTGCTGCGATTTCGGCAGCGCATTGAGCACGTTACCCATCTTGTGAAACCAGCAGCGCTGATGCTTCGTCTGCGGGAACACTTCCTCCATCGCGGCCCAGAATCCCATCGCGCCATCGCCGCAGGCCAGCAGTGGCCCCGACGGCAGGCCGCGCTTCTTCAGATCGAGCAGCAGTTCGCTCCACGATGCCTTCGATTCCCGGGCGAGGTTCAAAGCTGCGTTACACATTGGGAGGCACCTTGAGTGCCAGGCGATAATGGTGCCCCATTTTTCCTCTGCGGCATCCATGACTCAAAACACCCGATCTGGCGTCGGCAGACTGAGCGACGACAAACGCAAAGCGATTGCACTTCAGGCCCTCACGCGCACCGAACCCATCAGTGTGCTGGCTGAGCGTAACGGCGTGAGCCGCCCGACGGTCTACCGACAGATCGGCACGGCCAGTGTAGCGCTGGATGAAGCCTTTGATACCACGCGGGCAGCCGACGCAGATCAGGTGCTTTTCATGCTGCCGGTCACCCGCCAATGGCTCGATCAGGTCATCGTGGCGCTCACGATGGTGGGCCACGTTTCGTTTCGCAGTACCCTTGAACTCATGCACGACCTGCTCGGCGTCTCGACCAGCCTGGGCACGATTCACACCGTTCTTCAGCGGGCCGCAAAGCAGGCCATCGCCATCAACGCCGGTATCGATCTCTCACCCATCCGGGTCGGTCTGCACGACGAACTCTTTCAGGGTTCCCAACCCGTGCTCGCCGGTATCGATGTCGCCTCGACCTATTGCTATCTGCTCGCCCCCGAAGCCCATCGCGACGGCGACACCTGGGCCATCCATCTGCTGGACCTGCAGGCACAGGGCCTCGATCCTGAGCACACGATCGCCGATGCGGGAACCGGTCTGCGTGCCGGGCAAAAAATGGCCTGGCCCGATACGCCGTGTCACGGCGACGTATTCCACATCATCCAGCACGGTAAATCACTAGCGACGCTCTGGCATCGTGTCGCCAGTGGCGCTCGCACCGGGCGCGAGCAGCTCGAAGCGCGTCTGGCCAATCCCCGTCGACGTGGTGAGGATAGCCTCCTCGAAGCCGCGCTGGAAACGCTTCGGCGCAATGAAGCCCATGCGCACGAGCTGGCTGCCGACCTGCGCACCCTGGTTCAGTGGCTCGACGTGACATCCTGTCACTGGCTGGGCCGGACCTCGCGACGCGTCAACGGCTGTTCGATTTCGTGGTTGCCGAACTGCAGCAACGTGAAGCACGGGACCTGTCACGTACAGGGGCATACCGGCGTGCCCTTCAGAACCAGCGCGACGGCCTGCTCGCTTTCGCGGGCCTGCTCGACACAAAACTCGACGCCATTGCACGAACGCACAACGTGGCGCGCCATCTCGTGCGCGAGGTCTGCATGCTGCATCGCAAGTCCGAAACGTCGAGTGCGTTCTGGCAAGGGTGGAATCGCCTGCTAGCCCGCATCGGCCGCCCGTTTCACGGCGTCTACGCCGCCGTATCCGGGGCGCTGCATAGCACACCACGCAGCAGCTCGCTGGTCGAAAATCTCAACTCGCGACTGCGCGTCTACCTGACCAACCGGCGTCATCTGAAGGGCGGGCGGGCCTGGCTTGGTCTGCTGCACTTTGTCTTCAACCATCGCCGCTTTGCCCGCAGCCGATGCCCTGAGCGAACTGGAAAGAGCCCGAGGGAACTGATGAGCCGCAAGCCTCACGATCACTGGCTGACGCTGCTCGGATTCGGCCCACTCCAGCCTCAGCGAACCTGATATCGGCAGGTCGTCGCCGGCCTCCATTTGAACCGCATTCCTTATTATTCCTGCTTTCTTACGCAGGCTGCTTCCGCTCGTCTGTGTAACGCAAAAATCGCGCTTTTTGAACCACGCCCAAAATCCAAAAAAACGCATTCTTGAGGCCGCTCGAATTTGCGTTTAACACCACTTCCAACTGGCGGCATTAAGACGATCATCCCAATCACCCCCGGCGTCATTACGCCGTTTCATGACAAATGCTTCCCGCTCTAGCGGAATTGGCCGAGGTGTCTCGAAAAGTGAATTGAGAAATGCTGTCGCGATGACGTGATTCGATGGTAGCTGTGGGTGAGATTTCAACAGTTTCTCGTACTGCACTTCGATTTCTCCTACTTCCCTCGAGTAATTCGCAAGAAGAGATCTGGTCTCCGCAGAATCCTCACAGACAAATCCCGGGACTTTGAAATGCGTCGCGCCAGGGTATGCGCTTGATAGCCGATCCATTGCATTTCTCATCCGATCTTGCGTCCCCCTCTCGCGAGCGTTTAACCATTGTTCGCCGAAAAACTTCCCGTTAGTTCGACCGTACCCCAAAAAAATGGCAATTAGTTCATTATTTAACGTATGTGGGGTGTTCTGACGTAATGTGGGTATTACATGACCCTCGAGTACTTGATGATTGCTGATGGCATTGCTTATATCGAAAAACTCATTAAGAAAACCCCGCTCTTCAGATACTTTTTTTATGCAATATTTAATATTGAGCACGTATGCATCTTGCGAGGCGTGAACGGCGATAATTCTTAGTCCATTTCTGACGAATGAAGGCTGAATACGTCCGCATTGATTGATCCACCGCCCCCCACCTGAAATATAGGAAGCTGGCTTCGATCCATAGATCGTCAATGCTGCCCCAATCTTGGCCTCGTGTGCGATGCCTTGTTGGACACGATTGCCGAGTTCGTTTAATGCAACGCTCCATAGATTGGAAAAACTGCATGGATAGTCGTTCAGTTTGGGGCGAACACTGTGCTGCACCTGGGTCGGGTGCCGTTGCGTCGAATTCGCTCCGTCGGGACGGTAAACCGCAAGGGCATCGGGAATGGTCGACGACCGGTCGCCGATGCTTCGCCGGCGAGCCGGCGAGATGTCAAGTGCGGTTCCGGATCCTGATGCCGTAGGTAGCCCGGCAAGTCGCGAATCTACGGTTCGGCGCTGGAGGGGAGGCGGTTCTTGCAGTTGCTCTTGCGGTCGTTCGCCTGCACCTGACGGGGACTCTGTTTCGGGGAGTTGCAGTACGGCGGTAGGCATGCTTGACAAATTGCCCATTTTCCACTCCGAAAGTTGCGGCTGTGTCAACTGGTTGCTAGTTTCGACGCTCACCGCGCACAGGGCAGGCGTCTAAAGCGGGAGCATCAATCCCCTATCGAGCACGACGCGCCCGGGATGCGAAGATATGTTTCGGCATGCGAAAGTTCATGACGAGGGAGGTCGAGCACGATCACGGCGCGGCGCAAGCCGCCGATGATGCTCATCGTCGGTTCTCAATTCGTTCAGCCCGACACCTTAACCGATTCGCACCCGCGCTATTTGCACCTGAGCCGTCCGTCACATCAGAGCCGGTTCGCGCACGAACCAAAAACTTCGGGCCTCCGTTTCGAGAAGGGCGGCCTCGAGATATTGTGTAATCTCTAACTGGGAGAAACGGAAATGGACCTCAGGCGCATTGGTCAGGGCGGCAGTTTCGATCCCGAATTGTATTGCTCAGTTGAGAAGGAGGCTGGACCAGACAACACGGCAGAATTTGCGAACAGGCCATCAAGATCAGCAGACCGCCGACTTCTGGGTTGTCCCCCTTCTCCCGTTCGGGATTATCGCCTCGGCCTAATGCTAGGATAAGAGTCGAGTCTGATGTCTCGCCCTACACGGGAGAAAAGAGGGTTTTTGTCGAGCAGAAAGACGCACTTCATATACAAGGTAGGAACGGCCATTTTTACCCCATACCTCAGAAGTATATTTTCCCCTTCCAACGCTCACAGGGCACCTCTTTTTCCTTTACTCCGACGGGGCTAGACAGTCTCCGCAGAAAATACGACATGGTACACGGCGTGGTTCTGTTGCAGTAAGGGTGTCGGGACGAGAAATGTCGATCAACTGATTGCGGGTTTTCCGAAGGGGCCGAATTTGTCTGCGAGCCCCACCGGGAATGGCTTTCGGAGCTGGCGAGGGGGAGCGGTTAAAGTGAGGGCTTTGCGGATGCGAGAATGGCTGCAAACCATGGCCGGCAGGCGATTCCCACGAAATTGAGTGAAGCGCAGTTCGGGCAATTTGTCTTGCCGCACCTGAGCCGGGGCCGGCGCGGCCCGCCGCCGACGTTGCCGTTACAGAGGATGTTCAACTACGTCCTGAAGGCGCTCTATATGGGGTGTCAGCCTGTGCGCGCATCGCAACGAAACGGATGCAAAGGGGCTGCCTGAAATCCACCACACCCGCATCTACCGGATCATGCGACGCTGGCAGGCTGACGGCAGCATCGACCGGGTCTTCGCGGGCTCGGTCGATCAACTGCATCGGGACCAGCTCCTCGACCTCGCGAACATCCATGGCGACGGCACGACCACAGCGGCAAAGAAAGGCGGCGACAACCTGGGCTACAGCGGGCACAAGCATCTGAAGGGCGACAAGGTGGTGGCCTTCTGCGATCGCAACTGCAACATCATCGCGCCATTCGTGACGGCGCCGGGCAATCGCAACGCATCACCCCTGCTGCGTAACGCGCTGCCCAAACCCACCGCCATTGCGCGCGCCATTGGTGCGAACCTGCAGGGCTCAACCGTCAGTCTGGATGGCGTCTACGACTGCCGCGAAAACCGCCGTGCGATCTTCAACCGCGGCATGAGGCCCAACATTCCCGAGAACCCGCGTGGGCGCGGTCGCAGACGGCATTTCGACGCGGCCATCTTCGAGGAGCGCTTCAGCACCATCGAGCGCGTGTTCGCCTGGGAGGACACCTTCCGCCGCCTGCTGCTGCGCTTCGAACGCATCAGTGCCGTGCACTACGCGCTCAAGACGCTCGCCTACACGATGATCAACCTGAGGCACTACTGCCGCAGCTGATCGCGGCCCTCAGGGCGGCTTGTCGCTACTTCGCCGGCGCATTGCGCCATGGCCGCGCGCGTCGTTACCATGTCGAGCACTTCGCAAATCAGACTTCCGCTTCGCGTTGCCAGTCTTGCCAACTCATGTATTTCATGAAACATATGCATTACTGATCAAATGCAACTTCAGTCTGCTTGAAACCCGCAATCAGTTGAAAGTTAGTTCTGGGACAGAACACTAGGAGATGTTGGCACAACCACTATTTCGTCTAGCCAGTCGTCATCACTTGCGGAGGTGCCGGGCAAGGGGGCTGCACCGGAACCGCCGCTAGGCGGATATGCAGGGCGCCCCAGCAGCTCCAGTAGCCAGTTCAAGTCCGCTGCTGAAAGCTCCTCGAGCGTACCTGAGCCGCCTAAGTCGAAGCCTTCAGCGTTTTCGGGCCCGGTCGATGCTGCGTGGTGCGCCAAGGCAGAGTTTCGGACGGGGCTTGGGGATTCCAGCGAGCGCTCTAATGATTCGGCGAAACCTTGCATGGCCCCGGCAGATGAAGGCTGCGCAGCATCTGCCCGCGGCGGCAGGTTCAGGCGGTTGAGCAAACGCTGCCAGCGCAGCCCTGCGTCGGGCAGCGTACCGCTGAGCGCTTCAGCCTCGGTCACGCCGAGACTGGCAAGCAGCCTGAGCAAATCGACTCTTGACACTTGGAATTTGGCTTTGGCGTCGGCGAAGGCCGATGACCTAGGTGGAAGATAGTCGTGGAAGAACTGCAGGACTGCTACGCATTGCGCGGGCGTTGGCCCATACCTGGTGGGCGTGGGTGCTGGGTTGGAAGCCGGGCTGATTTGCATTCGCCGAATCGGCGCTTGTGTGTGCCGTGCTGTCTCCAGCGCAGGTCGACCACCGATGCAGGCTAGGGCGACGGCCTGCCCGGTGCTCAGACCATGGGGCCGCTGGCACAATTCCGGTAGCAGCACCTTGACCGCCTCCAGCGCCTGCTTGCCACCATTGTTGCTGGCGATCGCCACCACCTGTTCTGTGCCTAGGCCATAGGGTGGCTCACGCAACTGGGGGAGCAGCGCCTTGACTGCCTCCAGCGCCTGCTTGCCACCAATGTTGCTGGCGATCGCCACCACCTGCCCGGCGCTCAGGTTGCAGGGCGGCGGGCACAATTCCGGGAGCAGCACCTTGACCGCCTCCAGCGCCTGCTTGCCGCCATCATTGCTGGCGATCGCCACCACCTGTGCGGCGCTCAGGTTGTAGGGCGGCTGGCACAATTCCGGGAGCAGCACCTTGACCGCCTCCAGCGCCTGCTTGCCGCCATCATTGCTGGCGATCGCCACCACCTGTGCGGCGCTCAGGTTGTAGGGCGGCTGGCACAATTCCGGGAGCAGCGCCTTGACTGCCTCCAGCGCCTGCTTGCCACCAATGTTGCTGGCGATCGCCACCACCTGCCCGGCGCTCAGGTTGCAGGGCGGCGGGCACAATTCCGGGAGCAGCACCTTGACCGCCTCCAGCGCCTGCTTGCCGCCATCATTGCTGGCGATCGCCACCACCTGTGCGGCGCTCAGGTTGTAGGGCGGCTGGCACAATTCCGGGAGCAGCACCTTGACCGCCTCCAGCGCCTGCTTGCCGCCATCATTGCTGGCGATCGCCACCACCTGCCCGGCGCTCAGGTTGTAGGGCGGCTGGCACAATTCCGGGAGCAGCACCTTGACCGCCTCCAGCGCCTGCTTGCCGCCATCATTGCTGGCGATCGCCACCACCTGTGCGGCGCTCAGGTTGTAGGGCGGCTGGCACAATTCCGGGAGCAGCACCTTGACCGCCTCCAGCGCCTGCTTGCCACCATTGTTGCTGGCGATCGCCACCACCTGTGCGGCTCTCAGTTTATAGGGAGGCTGGCACAACTCCGGTAGCAGCGCCTTGACTGCCTCCAGAGCCTGCTTGCCGCCATCATTGCTGGCGATCGCCACCACCTGTTCTGTGCCCAAGCCATAGGGTGGCTCACGCAACTGGGGGAGCAGCGCCTTGACTGCCTCCATGGCCTGCTTGCCACCGATGTTGCTGGCGATCGCCACCACCTGTGCGGTGCTCAGGCGATAGGGTGGCTCACGCAACTGGGGGAGGAGCGCCTTGACTGCCTCCAGCGCCGATTTGCCACCAATGTTGCTGGCGATCGCCACCACCTGTCCGGCTCTCAGTTTATAGGGAGGCTGGCACAATTCCGGTAGCAGCACCTTGACCGCCTCCAGCGCCTGCTTGCCACCATGGTTGCTGGCGATCGCCACCACCTGTTCTGTGCCTAGGCCATAGGGTGGCTTACCCAACCTGGGGAGGAGCGCCTTGACCGCCTCCAGCGCCTGTTTGCCACCCCCGTTGCTGGCGATCGCCACCACCTGTTTTGTGTTCAGGCCATAGGGTGGCTCACGCAACTGGGGGAGCAGCGCCTTGACTGCCTCCAGCGCCTGCTTGCCACCAATGTTGCTGGCGATCGCCACCACCTGCCCGGCGCTCAGGTTGTAGGGCGGCTGGCACAATTCCGGGAGCAGCGCCTTGACCGCCTCCAGCGCCTGCTTGCCACCAATGTTGCTGGCGGCCGCCACCGTCTGTGCGGTGCTCAGGCCATAGGGTTGCTCACGCAACTGGGGGAGCAGCGCCTTGACCGCCTCCAGCGCCTGCTTGCCACCATTGTTGCTGGCGATCGCCACCACCTGTGCGGCTGTCAGTTTATAGGGAGGCTGGCACAATTCCGGGAGCAGCGCCTTGACCGCCTCCAGCGCCTGTTTGCCACCCCCGTTGTTGGCGATCGCCACCACCTGTTCCGTGCCTAGGCCATAGGGTGGCTTACGCAACCAGGGGAGGAGGACCTTGACCGCCTCCAGCGCCTGCTTGCCACCATTGTTGTTGGCGATCGCCACCACCTGTTCTGTCTTCAGGCCATAGGGTGGCTCACGCAACCTGGGGAGGAGCGCCTTGACCGCCTCCAGCGCCTGCTTACCGCCAACGTTGCTGGCGATCGCCACCACTTGCTGCGGCGTAAGATTCAGCGGCGGACGCGTGAACTCCTCCCGCAGCTTATGTACCAGCAGGATGGCGGGTCGCGCGCCGTATTGAGCAATTCCTGCAATCTGCGAGACATCCAGCCTAAGGGGCTCCGCCGCCAGATCTGCTGCTGTCCACAGCAGTGCCTCCAGCGCAAGGTTTCCCGACCTCTGCCGGGCGATGGTCACGATGTGACTGCGTTCCAAGCCGGGGAGCGCAGCAACTAGGGCTTGGTAGTCTCGGGCCACGACCTTCAGCGACTGCCGCCGGTTACTGATCTGGCAGATTTCGGCATGGGTGAACCCGTGTTCCGTCAGCTGATCGTGATACTTCGCAATTTCACTGGAATTTTCCGGTTTGAGCTTTCGAAGCTGCTCCTTGGTATAGCCTAGGGCTAGCAGACCAGCCGAGCCGGTCGGGGCGTGCGCAGTTGCGGAAGTTTGCGCGGCCGCATCGGAGCTTGATGTGCTAGGGGGCAAAGATGGTGACGTGGCCCCGGTGGACAAGCGGTCGGATTGCGGCTCCAGACGCAACCCGGCATGTGACGGCACAGGAGCCTGCCAGGCGGCAACCAACGTCCTCTCCTGCTCATGGGTGAGCGCGTCCAGTCCCGGACTGTGCTGCAGCCTGGACGGCGAAGCAAGTCCGGGGCTGGGAGGCTGGGCAGGTGGCGTCGTAGGACGTGACTGACCAGGCACCCAGGACTGCACAGGTCTCAATACGCCCTCCACGTGGCCGAAATCGGTCCGGCGGCGCAACGGGGCAAGCACGTCGTCGCCAGCCGAGTGTGCCCGGCGCCGGGCTACGCCCTCCTGGGCAGTAGAAGCCTCATTGTCCTGTTCAGGCGAAAAGGACGCGTCGTTGGATGTGCCGTTTGTACTGTCGATTCTCATGTCTTCCTCTCCCGCTACCCGAAGGCAGGGCGACCCGCAGCGGCGCGCCGTCAGAATGGCGCGCTGTGTGTCAGCGAGATCACTCGGACAAAATCATGCTGACCCACAGTCGCAGGGCCTGTCTCGCGCATAGCGAAATGACGGCAGCGCAAGCGAACTGTTTTCGGTTCTGGTAATCATATAGCCGGCCCCACGCCGTTGTGGTGAAGCGGCGGGCGTAGAGTTGAGGTTGCGAGACCCACTTGATGCACAGGAGGCCGGCATGGATGGGGAGTTAAAGTCAAATCTGGTGTATGCGGTCTCGGCGTAATCAGGCGGCTAGCGATTGCTGAGCCGGTGTGCTGTCGGTCACCGGTTCTCCATCCTTGAACGTCATCCCGTCAAGCATCGAAGTGAGCTTTTCCGGGGCGCGGATGCGCCGCCACGATTCTTCGGCCGACTCGATCAGCTTGAACGCCAGCCCGAGGAACGTCGCGCGCGATACACAGTTGCGCGTGCGTTTCGTGCGATGGCGCACCGTCGCAAAGGTCGATTCAATCGGGTTCGTGGTGCGCAGATGCTGCCAGTGTTCAGCCGGGAAATCGTAAAACGCGAGCAGCTCGTCACGATCTTCCGTCAGCTTTTCGGCGACCTTCGGGTACTTTGCCGAGTACGCGTCGACGAAGTGATTGAATGCGGCCAGTGCATCAGCGCGCGTGGCCGCCATCCAGATGTCCTGCATCGCCTTCTTGCCTCGAGCCTGCTGCGATTTCGGCAGCGCATTGAGCACGTTACCCATCTTGTGAAACCAGCAGCGCTGATGCTTCGTCTGCGGGAACACTTCCTCCATCGCGGCCCAGAATCCCATCGCGCCATCGCCGCAGGCCAGCAGTGGCCCCGACGGCAGGCCGCGCTTCTTCAGATCGAGCAGCAGTTCGCTCCACGATGCCTTCGATTCCCGGTAGCCGTCACCGATGGCCACACGTTCCTTCGTCCCGTCCGGTTTGACGCCAACGATCACCAGCAGGCACTGGCCGTCGGAATCGTCGCTGCGCACACCGGTGTGAATGCCGTCGGCCCACCAGTAGACCCAGCGCGCCGACGACAGCTCACGCCGATTCCACTGCTCATGCTCATCGGCCCATTGGGCCTTCAGCCGGCTCACGACGTTCGGCGACATGCCGCTGACCTGGCCGCCCAGCATGATGCCCATGGCTTCGCTCATGTCGCCCGTCGAGATGCCTCGCAGGTACAGCCACGGCAGCGCTGCCGACACGCGCGCGGACTTGCGCACGTACGGCGGCACGATCGTCGAATTGAACCGGATGCCCGAGCCCGAACGATCCCGCACCTTCGGCACCTGAACCGTCACCGGACCGATCGCTGTGACGACCTCGCGCTCGGGCAGGTAGCCGTTGCGCACCACGGCACGCCGGCCGTCGATCGACTTCACGTTGCTGTACTGTTCGAGCATGGTCGCCAGTTCCACCTCGACTGCCTGCTGAATGATCTGCCGCGCGCCTTGCTGGATCAGCTCATCTAGCACGCTTTTCGTTTGCGCTTTACTGCTGTTCGCTTCTTGCGTAATCTTCTTCATGGTGGTCGGGTCCGGCCTTCTCGGGTTCGCTGGTTGTGCCTTTGACAAGCAACATTCTCGCTAGACCGCCACCGCCTTCTCAAATTCCCGCCGCTCCCGCTGTACACCAGATTCGACAATAGCTCGGATGGGGGGCGACAATGATTGCGTCCGGTGTAGCGACAAATGGAATGAACCCCCCCACCTATCGGGTGGGACACGCTAAAGAAGGCGGACCCTCGCGGGCCGACGGCATCAAAGTGCCCAAAAGGAAGATCATTGAGGTCTTCACAGGGGCGCATTCCGCAGCCGCCATCCCCGAATTGATCCTGCTCGCGAAGCGAGGCCGATGGATCAGGTTCCCAGCGAAACGGCAGGTGTAGCTAGGAGACGGAGATGCTAAGTCCACGTGAATTCGCCACCCTCATGCTGCTCAAGGATGCGCCCGACCTGATGTGTCTGGACGGTGCGGATCTGGAGGCGCTTCTGGACCGCCAGCTCGTCACGCTGGAACAACGCGCATCCGGCCAGCAACGCCCGCTCATTACCAGCGACGGACACCTTGCTCCTCAAGGCCGCCGCTCGTGTCCCGAACGACGAATGACACATCTTGCGTAATCCGTTCCGCAGTCAAGGAGTATTCCGTGGCCGAATCGTGGACAGGAATCGCCGTCGGTCTGTTTGGGCTGACTTCCGCCGTGCTGCTGGTTGCCGCTCACTATCGACGCGAATTGATCCGGCGGCGGCAACTCAGGCAGATGGACCATCGTCATTGTTGGGACGTGATGCAGCACAGGCGCTGAATGGGCGCTTTCGGATACAAAGCGCTCTTCGAAATGTCCAATTGCCGACAGAGGCGAACATCGCCTCATGGCCGACAAGGCCCGCTCGATGTTCGCGTGACCGGTCATTCGCTGATGCGTGAGCGATTTTGCAGACAGCATCTGCAAAATTCGTTCGGTCGGCCAAACTGCCCTTCTGTTTGCAAGACGGTTTGTGGCGAAGCTGAGAGAGTGGTGATGGGAACTGACAGTTAGTTGCGATTTTGCACACCGATGCGAGTTGACAAATTTCTATCCGCAATTGAGACAGATTCAATATGTTCTACGGCATTGGAAAGCGCGAACTTCTGACGCTATACGACATTGTCGGTACGCCGATTCGGCGGCACCGTAAGGTCAAGGGTGTCGCAAACCCGTTCGACCCGCAGTAGGAAAGTTATTTCGAAGAGCGGTTAGGCTTCGCGATGATGGACTCGCTCAAGGGCCGGATGCGGCTGATCCGGTTGTGGCTCGATCAGCAGCGGTCCTGTCCAGCCTGGCATCAGTTGATCACGAAATCCAGTGGGTGGCGTCTACTTCACTTGGAACGAGAGATCGATGGCGGAAAGGACACGATTAATAACCTGACGATGCTTCACCGGATTGTCATCGGATCGCGCGTGCCCTCGGAGTCTCAGTAGTGAAACCGTTCCCGGCAATGGGGCTTTGAAAGGCTTTGGCCGTGTGCGGGGAAACCCGCATGCACGATTCTTAGGGGGCGGCGGTGCAGTAATGCACCGCTGCTACCCGACCTCAATACCAATTCAGGCAACGTCCCGAGGAAACCACGATCGGTCCCATTCCACAATTGCGTAGGAATACGAGCTATATGTTGAATCTTTCGTCTTGACAGATTTTCGTCAGGTATTGGAACTGGTCCTTTTGGTGTTCACTCGCCCGGTTAAAGCTGATTCCAGCCCCCGTCGAATCCAGGCACACGACCGCAGCCGCGGACTCTTCCCCGCATTTCGAGTTACCGGCGAGCTGCCTTGCGGCCCTGGCGCGACGCTGCGATCGCTTCGCGCAGATCCTCCAGCATCGCACTGACGTGCACACCCGCGAGATCGCGCGCGGCCTGCGCGGCACCAAGTTCGCGGCGCAGTTCACCCATTTCGGACTCGAGCTGACGGATCCTCGCACGTGCGTCCTTGAGCGTGGCCGTCGTCAGCTGCAGCTCGCGTGCGCTCTCGTCGTCCGCATTGGATGACACCCCTTGGCCGGCTCGTGCATGCAGCTGCGCGACGCTCTCGCGCAGCAGTTCGCGCAACAGTGGCGTGAGCGAGGCGCGCAGCGCGTCAGCATCGACGGTGACGGGATGTCGGGCGTCTTCACGTTTCCTGCGCTGGGCCACCGCGGACAGTTGTTTTACGGCGGCAGCCGTTGCTACGCGCGAGTCAGCAGGAAGCAGCGCGGACGCTTCGGCAGCCGCCTGTACGGCGCCACGCTCGAGCGCCTGCGCGCGCAACACCGCGGACTGGATTGTCGGCGTACTGGGGCGCCGACGTACTCCGACCTGCGGCGCGACATCCCGCAACAACCGACCGTAGGTCGTGGCGCCATAGACACGGCCCGTCGTAGCGCGTACCGCCGCAACGAGCCCGTCCAGAAAACCCGTGTTGTCCCGTGGGAAGTGACGGTCGAGCATCGCAACCGCACTCGAGATTGCGCGCACCTGCGAGTCGCTCCATTCGATCCGGGGTCGTCCCATTTGCCGCACCCTCAGAACAGCAACGCCTGGCGCGGATCGCGCGCGGGCGGCCGGGAGGCGGTGGCCCCCTTGCGACTGCGCGCGGAGGCGCGGCGCTGTGCAACGCGGCGCAGATGCGCGATCAGGGACACGATCTCGACGCCCGCCGTAAGGGTCAGCGCAAAGCGGCCAATCTCACCCGGCGCAGTCGCCGAACCTGCGCGCAGCGACGGCCGCAGCGCCAGGCGCCGCGCGCGGGCGAGCAACTGGCCGCGGCTCATTCCGGGCCAGCAGTCGGCGACGAACTGGCGGACGGTGGCGGGCAGTGACTCGGGCGCGACATCGCCAGGCAGCGCCAGGGCAATGAGTTCGAATGCATTAGCCATCGTGGAACCATCTCCTTCTATCACCTCACGCGAATCGGACTGAGCGCTGAACATGCGGTCGCCGCCAGCGACGCGTGCCTGAGGTATAAATAGTGCACATTATTATACCTCTCCTCCTCACTGCCTGGCACCGCCACCTGCCGAACGTACGCAGCCACGGACACGGGATCCCGACATTGCAATTGGCAAAAGGTGAGCTAGAATCAGGTGCATTCTTCACCGGGAGATTGCTCCCATGCAAATGGAAAGCTGGGTCCGGACAATCGAGCGCGAATGGCATCAGTTGCGCCACGCTGACCCTACACTGGATGTCGAAAAGTTCTCGCGCCACGTCATTGCGGCAAACAAGACTGGATTCCTGTCACCGGAGTCACTCGCGGCGATCGCAAATGCACTGCTCACCAGCACGTTAAACCGCGCACCCCATCTGGGCCGCTGGTTGCTGGAGCGTATTGGCGCGAACCGCCATCCCGCCTGGCGAATGGCCATGGCTATTTCTCTCGTCACACCAACAGGAGGAGAGGCGGACTTTGGCAGAGGTAACGCGATTCTTGAAGACGTGATGAAGGACGAGACCGCGGACGGTCGTCTGCGCGGCATGCAGGTGGACGCAATCCGTGCGCGCTCGCTGTACGAGCAGGCCATTGACCTGGGACACAAGGCCTTCTATGGGGAGTTGAAAGTCAAGCCCGTTCCGATAAAAACTCTCTGTTGTGCGAAGTAAATGTGCCCCGTGGCGATCCGTCGTCTACGGCCAGCCTCGAGTGGTCGCCTCTTACGACCGGACGCGAGCTGGGCGTAGACGACCCACCGTAATGGGTGCAGGTTAGGCGTAATTGCATGGACCTTCTCGCAGGTGGTCGGCATGCCAATGTCGTTCAGGTCAGGGTGGGTGATGGGACCGGCAATGGCCTTCTATGGGGAGTTGAAAGTCAAGCCCGTTCCGATAAAAACTCTCTGTTGTGCGAAGTAAATGTGCCCCGTGGCGATCCGTCGTCTACGGCCAGCCTCGAGTGGTCGCCTCTTACGACCGGACGCGAGCTGGGCGTAGACGACCCACCGTAATGGGTGCAGGTTAGGCGTAATTGCATGGACCTTCTCGCAGGTGGTCGGCATGCCAATGTCGTTCAGGTCAGGGTGGGTGATGGGACCGGCAATGGCCTGGTCGACCTTCTATCCGTGCCGGCCTGACAGACCGGTCACCTTATGCCGCATGCGCAAAGCGCTGGTGCCACCCTGTTACCGACGCGCCCCATCTCAGGCAACGGCTACCGCATGGGTAGCCCAGGCCTTGTGCGGGCGCGTTGACCTTTAGATGCCGTCGTTCTTCAACTCTCGTCAGATACTTGCCATGTTGACACCTCGCGATTTGAGGATGGCACCAGCAGGAATTTCATCATGTTCGAGATAGCGCCACAGCGCGATTGCGAGACGCCGTGCGAGCGCGACGATTCCAACGCGCCGCATCCGCTTGCCGGAGCCGGCAAAGCGCCGGTTGAACCAGTGGCTGAGCTCGCTGCCGGGCTGAAAACGTAGCCAGCTCCAGGCGAGTTCGACCATCAGCCAGCGACATCGCCGGTTGCCCGCCTTGCTAATACCGAGTTCAACCTCGCTGTTGCCGCTCGCGTACGGCGTGGGCGTCAGACCCAGACAGCCGGCCACTTCGCGGCGGTTGCGAAACTGCCGCCAGCCGAACAGCTCCCTGACCAGGGTGCATGCGCTGCCGGTACCGATGCCCACAAGCTGTGCCAGCAGCGCCATGCCGGGGTGCGCGCCGCTACGCACCTGCCGGTCCTGTTGCGCTTCGAGCATGCGGATCTGCTGGCGCACCAGTGCGAGCCGCTCACATTCGCGGTCAATCTCGGCGCGCAGCGCGGGCGCCAGCAGCTCGTGCTGACGGGTCCACCAGTGCGCCCAGATGCGACCGCCGACAGAGGTGACCCGAAGGTTGTGCAGTACCAGCAGGGAACGGATCCGGTTGATGTGCGCGGTACGCTCCTGCCGGAGGCGTTCGAGCTCGCGGTGCAGGCGCCGGTCGTCCTCCTGCTCGGGCGTGGGAATGCGTGCCACCGCCCACACGCGCCGCTCGCCCGCGTAATAGCGCATGAGCATCAACAGCAACTGGTCGCTGTCAAGCCGGTCGGTCTTGGCGCGACGCGCACGGCGGTTCACCTCGATACTGGCCGAATCCACGACGAGATTGACGATGCCCTGTTCAGTCAGCCAGCGGTGCAGCCAGAAGCCGTCACGGCCGGCCTCGTAACAGCTGTAGACGGATACGTGGGCGCCGAGCGCGCAACGCGCCCTCGCGTTCGCGACGGCGATGAGAACGGCAGTGGCATCACCAGCGGCAACGGTACATCGGCTGGGCGCGCGCTGGCCATCACCCAGTGAGAGCTTCCAGTTCTTCTCGCCCAGTTCAAAAGCCATGTACAGGCGGCCACTTGCCGTCGTATTCTGCCCGTGTAGGGCTGTGTCAGGCGTGTCCATTTGCGTGCTCCTTCGGAGAAAACGGATATGCAACTCCTGTTTTACTCCTTCGGGCTGAACTTCGACGGCCCCCCCCCATAGCATCTCGGCACACAATCTCGGACTTTTCTGGGAAGGTGTCTGGGGTGCGGAAGACAATAGCGTTGCCCGGGACCGCACAAAGGCCATGCAAAGTTATCGACGCGGTGGCGAAGATAAACGTTGCCAACGCCGTCTGGAAGCGCTGGGTTGAAACCCTGCCGGCGTGACACCCCGCGCGAAACGGTGTCTCACTTCGAATCATGGATGACGTTTCAATGACTGTTTCCTCCTTTGCGCCACCCTTTTGCGGTCAGCCGCTCCACCGCTGCAAGATAGCGGGCCTGGGAATCGTCAACATTGCCTTTCTGCCCCGCGCTCAGAACGTCGTACAGATGCCCGGCGACCACCGAGCCGATCGCGTGAATAGCATCGTGCCGCGTCAGTCCTTCGCTTATGAGGCGATGCATGGCCTGGACCACAGGGTCGAGACCCATCGCAATCTGGTTTTCCACGACGGTATGAAGCACGGCGTGTGCGGTGACATTTGGAAGTTTGACGTGCGCCGCCCGATGCCAGGCCTCGGCCAGGGCAATGCGCTCCTGTTCGTCGAGTTCGAGCCATGAGTCAGGCTCGGGCGCGTTTTGAGGGTTGTACGCTTCCATGCTTCACTCCTTTCAGTAACGGATCTGCACTGTAGATCGGCGTCGACCGCGCTGATCGATCGAGACCATCATAGCGACGGATACATGACGTCGAATTCCAACCGCAGCGATTCCGGCTGAAAGACGTAGAGGCCACCAAGTCCGACTCTTCAAACCGCACCGGTGCTCTTCCACGTTTAAGCCGGCGGTGAAGGTCTAGCTCCCAAAGAGCGTTCTTCCCATTCGTTTCTTGCCTACCGGTTCATGTCGCTCGCGAATGGAGGCGCCCCTCGCAAACCGTCTCGCTGTCTGTCGCAAAAGACTTCCATGCGTGCCGGAGTTCGAAGCTGTCTCAAGGCGCAGGGTCCGGGAACCGGAAGCGCCCGTGCGGAGCGGGAAGAGCGTTAGTTGCAAAAATGGCCGCCAAAGGCACCTTAAAAATCGGTGCCGACGATTGCGTTGAATCCGCGCTTCCACCTGCACATGTTTGTGGTTACCACGCGTGCCGCAATACACGAGGTAATTTTCACAGTCGCCAATGCTGTTTTGCCAAAGTTTGTATATCGAAAACTTTTGCATTTTGACGAGTCGAGGCGTTCTTCAGGTGCCGCGAAGAGCCTCCGCGGTTGATGCTTGAAAACCGGTTCATTGTTGTTCTCTAAGATTCGGTGGTTCACCGTTCAACATCGGGCTCACTGTCCGGTGCGTCCGGATCAGCGTGCGAGCCGCCATCCTGATCTGGACGGGATTGATCGCCCTCAGCAGGTGGCTGCGGATTACGCACGACGTCGCGCAGGTCGTCGCGCTCCCATCCCTCGCGCTCGCGCTGCGCCGTCCGGCGCTCCTGTGCCTCGGCATCGAGTGCGGCACGCCGCAACTGCCGGATGTGCTCGAGCTCCGGCTGTTCGAACACGACATGTACCGGCAGCTCGGCTGCCGCACGCGCCGCGGCCGCTTGGAAATCCCCGGGCCCGGTGAGCGACAGCGTCGAACCGAACTTCTGCTGGGCGAAGCGCAGTGCAAGCTCGATTGCCTCCCGCTCGCTGTCCCACAGGCGCAACGTGCGGCCCTCGTCGACGAGAAATGCCGTACCGTCCCGGCGGTATTCGACCTCTCCCGTAGCGAGTACCTCGTAAGTAATCGACGGACCACGGTAGATGATCTCGTTGCGACCGATCGTTGCCGGTCCAGCGCCAGCCGACGGGGGATTCAACATGACCGCCCGGCCGTCGCTGGCACCACCCGCATGATCCGTCCGCAGCCGCACCTGCTGCATTCGGCGCAGCTCGCGCAACGCACGTTCATCGCCTCCCTGTGCCCGCTCCTGCAGGAAATCCCGGTACTGATCGGTTATCGGCCGGCCACCGGCTCGCGTGAGCGCTTCACGCTCACGCGCGATGCGGTCGCGCAGCACGGCCTCGGCCTCCAGACGGGTTACCCGGGCGGCCGACAGCTGCTCCCGCCGCTCGTTCGGTCGCATATCCAGGCGGTCCGCAAGCGCATTGCGTGTGCTATAGAAGGTCGCCTTGATCTCGCCACGCCGCGTGTTCTCAAGCTGCGTCTGTTCATCCCAGGCGCGACGCATCCCGGCACGATACGTCGCGCGCCATTGCTGGAACTCGCCCCAGAGATCCCGCTCGGGAGTATGACGTGGCGCGTGTTCGGGACTACGCCCTGTCTGTGCGCGGTACGCCTCGCGCAGCAGTTGCGCGGCCTCTGCCCACGAAAGATTCATCTCCTTTGTGAGGAAATCCGACACATTCAGATTGCGTAAGCCGGCCTGGATCCGGTCACCTCCGTCCGCGCCCTTGCCGATACGGTACTTCTCGATAATCAGCCCATGGGAATGCGCGAGTGTGGCGAGCAGCCGGCCTGCATCGAGGGACACGCGGATCTCTGCGAACTCGGAGCGCTCGCGTGCGCGGCGAACGTTGCGCGACTCCACGAGGTCACGCGCGAACTGGTCGCGAACCGTATCGGCCTCCCGGCCGGTCGAGGCCCGCGCACGCACATTGAAGCGCCCGGGCGCGTTGGCGTCGGCGGTCGCGGCGGTCTCGAATGGCAGCGATCTGATCGCATCGAGCGACTGGACGTCGGCGAGGCTCCGGACCTCGTCCCGTGGCCCCAAATCCGCCGGCAGCCGGCCGCCGCCGAGTGTAGGGTTCACACCATACGGCACACGCTGGCCGAAAGGTCCGCCAGCGCGCACGAACTTGTCGGCAGCCGTCGCGGCGAGCCGCGCGCGGCCAGCATCGTCGGCCGAATCCCACCTCTCATACATGCGCGACGTGATCGCGTCCAGCAACGCATGCCTTGAGTCTAGCTGTTCTCTTCCCGTTCGCTCGCGATCGCCAGTCCATCGCAATGCGTCAATTCGGTCGGCTTGCTGGTTTCCCAGCTCCAGTAGTGCATCAGCCGGCAGAAGCATTTGAGGTCGCGTGGCGTCGCCATCCACACCGCGGCCGGGCACACCTCGCACACGGTATGGGGTTCGGGACGGCGCGCGGGGTCGATCGAAGCGAGCGTCAAGGTCGTGATCCGCCCCACGTCGCCACCGGCCCCTGACGTCGGGCCTCCCGGGCTCCGGCTCGTGCCATGGCGGCCGCCGCCAATCTCGCCAGTCCCCGGGTCCAGCATCGTTTCGTCGTAGTCGCTCATTCAGCCCTCCTGCTGCCTCATAGAACCGCTGCTCACGGTGTTGGAGAATGCGCCGCTGCTCGGCCGGCGACGCCGCCTGATAGGTTTTGTAGAAGCTGCTGCCGCTATTGAGATACTTGATCTCCCGGGCACGTGTATCGTTCCATTCGAAAAGCGCATCGAGATAGCGCCGGGTCGCACGCGGCACGCACGTTTCGATGTACTCCGCGTGAACATTGCGATCGAGCGCTTCACGCTTGCCGTCGGCGTCGAGTTCGATGAACGCGCGCGAGAACACGAACTCCTTCAGGTTCACGCCTTTCGCCGCGGCCGCCGGCTTCACGTTTTCATATTCCCCTTCGCGCCCCGCGTTCCGCGTACGTGTCACGCCGAACTCGGTCAGCATCGCCCGGAAATCTTCGTAACGTGTCACGTCGCGCGACAGTACCGCCTCGAGGATCGCGGCCTTCAGTTCGCGGTTCATCGGCTCGAACACGTCGCCCTTGTAACGGCTGATCATCTCCGACGCATCCGTAAATTTCACCCGCCGGTTATCCTTCGGACTGGCGAACCCGTAGTTCGCGTTGATGTGCTCCTGGAATGCCTCAAGAAACCGCTCGTTATGATCGACCTTTCCGAACGGGTAAAGTCGGCGCCCGGTCAGCAGGTTTATTTCCGGAATCACGACATGCACATGGACCTTGCGCTCGACGAGCTCGCCGCTGCGCCGGTCTGCGTAGCTCTTGAGCCGGGGCACGTGTGCCTCGGCGTAAAAATTGTATTCATCCGGCCGGTAAGCGGCAAAGGCGAATGCCTCGAACTCCCGGACAATCTCAACTAGAAGCTCGCGCGAAACTTCGTCTTCCTTGAACGACAGCGTGACATTGATATAGCGCTCCGCCTCCGTATCAATCGACTGAATGATGCCGTAGGTCAGATCGAGATCCCCGGCGAGAATCACGCGCTCGTCCATCTCGTCGCGCTCGAACTCGCGGTCCTGCTTCTGGCCCTGCTCCAGATAGGCCTTGATGCCATCGTGATAGCCGCGCACCCGGATCAGCATGGGGCACGTCCCATCAGCACCTCGTGCCGGGCCAGCCGCACCGGCGACACTCGACACCCGGGTACGAAATAGCCTCCCGCAGACAGCATTGGGCGGCGCTCCTCGCGCATGGTACGCACGGTGCTGCAATCGACGCGCATCAGCACTTCGTCCTCGCCTGTGGTCATCGACAGGTAAAGGCGCGTCTCAAGCAACATGACTGCCGTCGCTGCCGCCATGCTCGCGCAGACGCGCTGATGCTCCGATCGCACTGGCACCACTGCCCTCTTTTCGGTTGCGTCGGTGAGGAGCGCCCGCGGTTCCTGCATTCATCTCTCCTCGTTCTATTCGACCTTCGCGAGCGTGGCCTTCAGATATCGGGAGACCATCTGGATCTGGTTGAGCAGCTGCTCGTAGGTCGCTTCTGACAGATTGCCACTGGCGTGATCCGAGTTCGCCCGGTGAGCGATTCGGTTCAGGTTGTTGCTGGCCTGGTTAAAGATGTACAGAAGCCGCCTGCGCTCCGGACTGGCTGACGGTCGCGCGATCACCTGCGTGCGGTTTGTCAGCACCGCTTGCCTAAAGAACTCCGATTGCGTCAGCCCGCTTCGTGTCACCTTTTCAAGATAGGCCGCGCGGTCCGCCTCCGACAACCGGAACGCGATCGGTTTGCCGAGACCTGCCCCATCGGTGCTCTTCTTGCGCGGCATCGTCTACAACCCTCCGGGGTGGGTCCAGTCTGCCGACTGCCCAGGAAGAATGAACCGAGTCTCGTCGCCGTGGATGGTATGCGCGCGGAATTCGTAGCCGGGCCAATGCGCCTGACATTCGTGCAGTGCGCACATTGCCTGGTCGCCCGTCATGGGTTGTGTATAACCCGCCCACGGCAGGTAGCACGGCCGGCTGCCGCGCTCCTTCGCCCGCGGCCAGATCACAAGCTGGATTACCCATTCGCTGGTCGGAATCATCGAACATGCTTCCTTTATGCGTTTCGCATACTAGGCAGTGCTTATCGTCGATGGCAAAGCCGTCGAAACGATCGACGCGGGGCAGTGGCACGCGTCGGGGTTTCAAAGGGGCTTGCCCCTTTGGCACGCAATATTTTACGAAGCGCGTAGCGTTGCGTAAACATATTCGACGTACCCTCACCCCACAAAAATCTATAGCAAACACTCTAGCACCCATATAGCAGGTTTCAAGCATTACTTTGCATAACTAAAGCTTTATTGAAGCTTTATTCATCACGCATCTTTGACTATTTAGCACTTTTATAGCACTATCAAACGGCGTTGACTCTCCGCAGACCTCGCCATGCCGCTCACTGACCTCACCAGCGTCGCCGAAGACCTGCTCGATGCGCCCGCAACCAGCACCACCCGCTCTGAAACCGCGCAGCTTGCAGATCTCATTGAACAGATCGATGCGGCCATGGCGCGCGGAGTGTCCAGGCGCGAACTCCACGCCCGTTTGCAAAAGCGCGGCCTCACAATGAGTCTCGCGGTTTTCGACAACGCCCTGCATCGCATCCGCAAACGCATGGGCCGACGCGCACCCAACCGCACACGCACGCCCATCAGCCATCCTGCATCGCCCGCACCCACGCCTGCACCCGCCGCCCCTGTCAGGCAGATGGCACCCTCGCCGCAAGCGTACATGCCTTCCGCTTCCCCACCTCGCGAGGGCATCAGGACGCTCGACGAACTCGCTGCCGAAAACCCGCATCTCTCGCGCATGCAGTTGATCAAACTCGAAGCGCAGCAATACGACCCGCCGCTGCTTTCCAGCACTGGACTCGACGAAATAGCGCGCAAATACGGCAGCCCGCCCAGGCGCTGAGCCGTGCCGCACCGTCGATTGCGCCCGGTCAGGCGCGTGCGCGGGCAACACGCCTATTTGTGCACGCGGGCCAACTAGCATTGCAGAGGAGCCTGAGTGACCTAGCATGCGGACGCGGCTCATCTTCTCTCCCCTTCCATAGCAAAAAGCCGCCGGGGTGAAGGACCCCAACGGCTCCTGCTGGCTCATCTCTCCGTCGTTCACGCGTCTACCGCGTCCTCCCCTGCCTCATCGGTACCACTATTGGCGTCGACCTCGTCACCGGGATCTTCGTCTTCGCCGTCGTCATAACCGTAGATTCGATGTTCCGGCATCTCGCGGTTACGCAGCACTTCGGGCAGCCAACCCGACTCCGACAGCCGAAGCTGCGCAGCCGCCGCTGCAGCGCCGCCCTTCTTCATGCCGCGTAGCTCCGCTGCAGCTTCCGGTGAGAGGGCATCGCTGATCACCTCTTCGATGCGCGCCTTCGGTACGTGATCGAAGTAGCTGGCACGCGTAGGCTTCCAGTAATACGCCATGTCCGTTTCCAGCACATTTGTAACCTCGTTGATGGCGTGGGCACTGTCCGTCCCGCTGATACCGTCGAGCGTCGCCGCTACGCAGAATGGGCGAGGTTCAAAGCTGCGTTACACATTGGGAGGCACCTTGAGTGCCAGGCGATAATGGTGCCCCCATTTTTCCTCTGCGGCATCCATGACTCAAAACACCCGATCTGGCGTCGGCAGACTGAGCGACGACAAACGCAAAGCGATTGCACTTCAGGCCCTCACGCGCACCGAACCCATCAGTGTGCTGGCTGAGCGTAACGGCGTGAGCCGCCCGACGGTCTACCGACAGATCGGCACGGCCAGTGTAGCGCTGGATGAAGCCTTTGATACCACGCGGGCAGCCGACGCAGATCAGGTGCTTTTCATGCTGCCGGTCACCCGCCAATGGCTCGATCAGGTCATCGTGGCGCTCACGATGGTGGGCCACGTTTCGTTTCGCAGTACCCTTGAACTCATGCACGACCTGCTCGGCGTCTCGACCAGCCTGGGCACGATTCACACCGTTCTTCAGCGGGCCGCAAAGCAGGCCATCGCCATCAACGCCGGTATCGATCTCTCACCCATCCGGGTCGGTCTGCACGACGAACTCTTTCAGGGTTCCCAACCCGTGCTCGCCGGTATCGATGTCGCCTCGACCTATTGCTATCTGCTCGCCCCCGAAGCCCATCGCGACGGCGACACCTGGGCCATCCATCTGCTGGATCTGCAGGCACAGGGCCTCGATCCTGAGCACACGATCGCCGATGCGGGAACCGGTCTGCGTGCCGGGCAAAAAATGGCCTGGCCCGATACGCCGTGTCACGGCGACGTATTCCACATCATCCAGCAGGGTAAATCACTAGCGACGCTCTGGCATCGTGTCGCCAGTGGCGCTCGCACCGGGCGCGAGCAGCTCGAAGCGCGTCTGGCCAATCCCCGTCGACGTGGTGAGGATAGCCTCCTCGAAGCCGCGCTGGAAACGCTTCGGCGCAATGAAGCCCATGCGCACGAGCTGGCTGCCGACCTGCGCACCCTGGTTCAGTGGCTCGAACGTGACATCCTGTCACTGGCTGGGCCGGACCTCGCGACGCGTCAACGGCTGTTCGATTTCGTGGTTGCCGAACTGCAGCAACGTGAAGCACGGGACCTGTCACGTACAGGGGCATACCGGCGTGCCCTTCAGAACCAGCGCGACGGCCTGCTCGCTTTCGCGGGCCTGCTCGACACAAAACTCGACGCCATTGCACGAACGCACAACGTGGCGCGCCATCTCGTGCGCGAGGTCTGCATGCTGCATCGCAAGTCCGAAACGTCGAGTGCGTTCTGGCAAGGGTGGAATCGCCTGCTAGCCCGCATCGGCCGCCCGTTTCACGGCGTCTACGCCGCCGTATCCGGGGCGCTGCATAGCACACCACGCAGCAGCTCGCTGGTCGAAAATCTCAACTCGCGACTGCGCGTCTACCTGACCAACCGGCGTCATCTGAAGGGCGGGCGGGCCTGGCTTGGTCTGCTGCAGTTTGTCTTCAACCATCGCCGCTTTGCCCGCAGCCGATGCCCTGAGCGAACTGGAAAGAGCCCGAGGGAACTGATGAGCCGCAAGCCTCACGATCACTGGCTGACGCTGCTCGGATTCGGCCCACTCCAGCCTCAGCGAACCTGATATCGGCAGGTCGTCGCCGGCCTCCATTTGAACCGCAATCCTTACTATTCCTGCTTTCTTACGCAGGCTGCTTCCGCTCGTCTGTGTAACGCAAAAATCGCGCTTTTTGAACCACGCCCATTCTTGAGTCCCTTCGAAATCGCGTTTCGGGGCCATTCCAGGTGGCCTCATTACGCCGATCATCCCCGGCTCGATTACGCCGATCCGTGACAGACGCCGTGAAACGGGCGGCCGATGCGGGCTAGCAGGCGATTCCACCCTTGCCAGAACGCACTCGACGTTTCGGACTTGCGATGCAGCATGCAGACCTCGCGCACGAGATGGCGCGCCACGTTGTGCGTTCGTGCAATGGCGTCGAGTTTTGTGTCGAGCAGGCCCGCGAAAGCGAGCAGGCCGTCGCGCTGGTTCTGAAGGGCACGCCGGTATGCCCCTGTACGTGACAGGTCCCGTGCTTCACGTTGCTGCAGTTCGGCAACCACGAAATCGAACAGCCGTTGACGCGTCGCGAGGTCCGGCCCAGCCAGTGACAGGATGTCACGTTCGAGCCACTGAACCAGGGTGCGCAGGTCGGCAGCCAGCTCGTGCGCATGGGCTTCATTGCGCCGAAGCGTTTCCAGCGCGGCTTCGAGGAGGCTATCCTCACCACGTCGACGGGGATTGGCCAGACGCGCTTCGAGCTGCTCGCGCCCGGTGCGAGCGCCACTGGCGACACGATGCCAGAGCGTCGCTAGTGATTTACCCTGCTGGATGATGTGGAATACGTCGCCGTGACACGGCGTATCGGGCCCGGCCATTTTTTGCCCGGCACGCAGACCGGTTCCCGCATCGGCGATCGTGTGCTCAGGATCGAGGCCCTGTGCCTGCAGATCCAGCAGATGGATGGCCCAGGTGTCGCCGTCGCGATGGGCTTCGGGGGCGAGCAGATAGCAATAGGTCGAGGCGACATCGATACCGGCGAGCACGGGTTGGGAACCCTGAAAGAGTTCGTCGTGCAGACCGACCCGGATGGGTGAGAGATCGATACCGGCGTTGATGGCGATGGCCTGCTTTGCGGCCCGCTGAAGAACGGTGTGAATCGTGCCCAGGCTGGTCGAGACGCCGAGCAGGTCGTGCATGAGTTCAAGGGTACTGCGAAACGAAACGTGGCCCACCATCGTGAGCGCCACGATGACCTGATCGAGCCATTGGCGGGTGACCGGCAGCATGAAAAGCACCTGATCTGCGTCGGCTGCCCGCGTGGTATCAAAGGCTTCATCCAGCGCTACACTGGCCGTGCCGATCTGTCGGTAGACCGTCGGGCGGCTCACGCCGTTACGCTCAGCCAGCACACTGATGGGTTCGGTGCGCGTGAGGGCCTGAAGTGCAATCGCTTTGCGTTTGTCGTCGCTCAGTCTGCCGACGCCAGATCGGGTGTTTTGAGTCATGGATGCCGCAGAGGAAAAATGGGGGCACCATTATCGCCTGGCACTCAAGGTGCCTCCCAATGTGTAACGCAGCTTTGAACCTCGCCGGGCGGCCTCGACATTGTTCCACGCATCGTCGATCGAGCGGATCGTGCCGTCGGCATTGCGGCGCGCCTTGAAGAGTTGCACTTCATGGCGCTGGTGATAGCGCGACCAGCCCAGCACATAGGCGAGCGTATGGGTCGGTTTCGAGGCCGCCTTCCTTGCATTGGGCGCGGTAGTCGCCAGTTCGGCACGAAACGTCTCCAGCCAGCTAACGAGTTCATGACGTACGCCTGGCTGGGGCTTCGGCATTCTTTCGAGGCCTGCGATCAGCAGCGCCGTGGCGTGCTTGCAGTCGTATCCAACCGGGCAGGAGCATTCACTTTCGGCCCACAGGCCATCCGCTGTGTCGTAAAACTGTACATCCACCGTATAGGGGCGACGCGCGGTCCCCTGCACCTCGCCGCTGAGTACGTTGTCCTGCCAGCGCAGCTTCGACACCGCGTGGACGTAATCACGCGCCCGGGCGACGGTGCGGGAATCCAGCCAGTGCGCGATCTGCGCCTGGTCATAAAAAACTGACGACATCAGTGACCCATCCATGCATGTTCAACCCGCCATGACGGCAACGTGTGGGCAGGCAGGGATAAGTGAAGTGCTGACTGCCTGTCCTTGTCATGGCCTCCCGGCATCCGTTGTCCGCGACGGCTGCCTATTTTACGCGCCAACGTTTGCGGGAAGGTGGCCTTTGGGATTTGCCCAGGCACACTGGTTACAGCCGGTGCTGTTATCCCCCTGTCGGTTTCGGGCGAGGTTCAAAGCTGCGTTACACATTGGGAGGCACCTTGAGTGCCAGGCGATAATGGTGCCCCCATTTTTCCTCTGCGGCATCCATGACTCAAAACACCCGATCTGGCGTCGGCAGACTGAGCGACGACAAACGCAAAGCGATTGCACTTCAGGCCCTCACGCGCACCGAACCCATCAGTGTGCTGGCTGAGCGTAACGGCGTGAGCCGCCCGACGGTCTACCGACAGATCGGCACGGCCAGTGTAGCGCTGGATGAAGCCTTTGATACCACGCGGGCAGCCGACGCAGATCAGGTGCTTTTCATGCTGCCGGTCACCCGCCAATGGCTCGATCAGGTCATCGTGGCGCTCACGATGGTGGGCCACGTTTCGTTTCGCAGTACCCTTGAACTCATGCACGACCTGCTCGGCGTCTCGACCAGCCTGGGCACGATTCACACCGTTCTTCAGCGGGCCGCAAAGCAGGCCATCGCCATCAACGCCGGTATCGATCTCTCACCCATCCGGGTCGGTCTGCACGACGAACTCTTTCAGGGTTCCCAACCCGTGCTCGCCGGTATCGATGTCGCCTCGACCTATTGCTATCTGCTCGCCCCCGAAGCCCATCGCGACGGCGACACCTGGGCCATCCATCTGCTGGACCTGCAGGCACAGGGCCTCGATCCTGAGCACACGATCGCCGATGCGGGAACCGGTCTGCGTGCCGGGCAAAAAATGGCCTGGCCCGATACGCCGTGTCACGGCGACGTATTCCACATCATCCAGCACGGTAAATCACTAGCGACGCTCTGGCATCGTGTCGCCAGTGGCGCTCGCACCGGGCGCGAGCAGCTCGAAGCGCGTCTGGCCAATCCCCGTCGACGTGGTGAGGATAGCCTCCTCGAAGCCGCGCTGGAAACGCTTCGGCGCAATGAAGCCCATGCGCACGAGCTGGCTGCCGACCTGCGCACCCTGGTTCAGTGGCTCGACGTGACATCCTGTCACTGGCTGGGCCGGACCTCGCGACGCGTCAACGGCTGTTCGATTTCGTGGTTGCCGAACTGCAGCAACGTGAAGCACGGGACCTGTCACGTACAGGGGCATACCGGCGTGCCCTTCAGAACCAGCGCGACGGCCTGCTCGCTTTCGCGGGCCTGCTCGACACAAAACTCGACGCCATTGCACGAACGCACAACGAGTTAAAGTCAAATCTGGTGTATGCGGTCTCGGCGTAATCAGGCGGCTAGCGATTGCTGAGCCGGTGTGCTGTCGGTCACCGGTTCTCCATCCTTGAACGTCATCCCGTCAAGCATCGAAGTGAGCTTTTCCGGGGCGCGGATGCGCCGCCACGATTCTTCGGCCGACTCGATCAGCTTGAACGCCAGCCCGAGGAACGTCGCGCGCGATACACAGTTGCGCGTGCGTTTCGTGCGATGGCGCACCGTCGCAAAGGTCGATTCAATCGGGTTCGTGGTGCGCAGATGCTGCCAGTGTTCAGCCGGGAAATCGTAAAACGCGAGCAGCTCGTCACGATCTTCCGTCAGCTTTTCGGCGACCTTCGGGTACTTTGCCGAGTACGCGTCGACGAAGTGATTGAATGCGGCCAGTGCATCAGCGCGCGTGGCCGCCATCCAGATGTCCTGCATCGCCTTCTTGCCTCGAGCCTGCTGCGATTTCGGCAGCGCATTGAGCACGTTACCCATCTTGTGAAACCAGCAGCGCTGATGCTTCGTCTGCGGGAACACTTCCTCCATCGCGGCCCAGAATCCCATCGCGCCATCGCCGCAGGCCAGCAGTGGCCCCGACGGCAGGCCGCGCTTCTTCAGATCGAGCAGCAGTTCGCTCCACGATGCCTTCGATTCCCGGTAGCCGTCACCGATGGCCACACGTTCCTTCGTCCCGTCCGGTTTGACGCCAACGATCACCAGCAGGCACTGGCCGTCGGAATCGTCGCTGCGCACACCGGTGTGAATGCCGTCGGCCCACCAGTAGACCCAGCGCGCCGACGACAGCTCACGCCGATTCCACTGCTCATGCTCATCGGCCCATTGGGCCTTCAGCCGGCTCACGACGTTCGGCGACATGCCGCTGACCTGGCCGCCCAGCATGATGCCCATGGCTTCGCTCATGTCGCCCGTCGAGATGCCTCGCAGGTACAGCCACGGCAGCGCTGCCGACACGCGCGCGGACTTGCGCACGTACGGCGGCACGATCGTCGAATTGAACCGGATGCCCGAGCCCGAACGATCCCGCACCTTCGGCACCTGAACCGTCACCGGACCGATCGCTGTGACGACCTCGCGCTCGGGCAGGTAGCCGTTGCGCACCACGGCACGCCGGCCGTCGATCGACTTCACGTTGCTGTACTGTTCGAGCATGGTCGCCAGTTCCACCTCGACTGCCTGCTGAATGATCTGCCGCGCGCCTTGCTGGATCAGCTCATCTAGCACGCTTTTCGTTTGCGCTTTACTGCTGTTCGCTTCTTGCGTAATCTTCTTCATGGTGGTCGGGTCCGGCCTTCTCGGGTTCGCTGGTTGTGCCTTTGACAAGCAACATTCTCGCTAGACCGCCACCGCCTTCTCAAATTCCCGCCGCTCCCGCTGTACACCAGATTCGACAATAGCTCACGCACAACGTGGCGCGCCATCTCGTGCGCGAGGTCTGCATGCTGCATCGCAAGTCCGAAACGTCGAGTGCGTTCTGGCAAGGGTGGAATCGCCTGCTAGCCCGCATCGGCCGCCCGTTTCACGGCGTCTACGCCGCCGTATCCGGGGCGCTGCATAGCACACCACGCAGCAGCTCGCTGGTCGAAAATCTCAACTCGCGACTGCGCGTCTACCTGACCAACCGGCGTCATCTGAAGGGCGGGCGGGCCTGGCTTGGTCTGCTGCAGTTTGTCTTCAACCATCGCCGCTTTGCCCGCAGCCGATGCCCTGAGCGAACTGGAAAGAGCCCGAGGGAACTGATGAGCCGCAAGCCTCACGATCACTGGCTGACGCTGCTCGGATTCGGCCCACTCCAGCCTCAGCGAACCTGATATCGGCAGGTCGTCGCCGGCCTCCATTTGAACCGCATTCCTTACTATTCCTGCTTTCTTACGCAGGCTGCTTCCGCTCGTCTGTGTAACGCAAAAATCGCGCTTTTTGAACCACGCCGCGGATTCTCACGGCCTGGGTGTGATTGAGCCGGCCGAGCCGGCCACTTCCTGGTTGGCGGCCGCGCTTGCCTGGCCTCAGCGCGCTCCATCCGCCTTCGCGCGAGAGCTTCATCCATTTGCTCACCGCTCGCAGGCTCACACCGTAGATGTTTGCCGCCGCAGTCTGCGTCATCCCGCCACGCACCGCCTGCACAACCATTTTTCTCATGTGTGCTTGCCTGGCTCCGTCCAACTTTCGAGCATCATTTTTCGTCTTCATACTCGTATAACGCATCACGCACTATTTGGCGCACATGTCAGTAAGTCTCATCCACGCGCCAGCTCCTGCCGACTGCGCGCTTGCGACGTCGAAATGCCTTTTCCAGAGCGGGCAGCAACTTCCACTGACAGCCGATATAGAGCACCTTCAGGACGTAGTTGAGCATCTTGTGCAACGGTAGCGTGGGGGGACAGTCCACGTCGGCCGCGGCCCAGGTGCGGCCAGACAAACTGCTCGAACTGCTCAACGCTCAATTTCGTGGGAATCGCCTGCTACGGCGCAGCGATCGCCGAAGCGTCCTCCACCTCGACTCTTAATCACAGGTCATAACCGGCACCGAGGCCTTTTTTGGCAAGGTGACAACCAAAGCGTGAGTAACTCCATCATTCACGACCGCGCTCACGTCGAAGTAGACGTCTCCGCCACCCGCCCTGCGGAAGTCACCGAGTGTCATCGCAATCATTGTTCGACCGGGTCGCTCAGCGTACCCTCGTGCCTGCCGCTCCGCATTGGTACCAAACATGACGTTGAGAATAGGTTGCCCCAGTTCATGGGCACGCATTTGTATTGGCTCATACGGAAGTGTCCACCCCTGATAGCCACTCCTTTCCATCGCTGCGTGTCTCGGATTTTCCCTCACGGCATGGTGATTTGTAACCATCGCATACGATTTTGGATTCCCGGATATGCGACCATTCTTTACCCACTTGCTTTCACTTGCGCGATAAAAAACAGAATCGTCGGTGAGGTTAAGCGTGCGAACAGGGTCGTGAATATTGAGTAGATCATCACGGTGCACCTGAGGGATGGCATTAATTGACGTATAGTGCTTTCCGCCGATTCTAACTCGCGCACTCGCGCCAACCGTGACTGGGCGGGAGGTATCGGCCCTTTGGTTCCCCAGATCCCGTAGCCGCTGCAACTCGGGAGAGGAAGCGGCACTAATGTGCAGATGCTGCGAGGTGGACTGATGTACGGGAGCGTCTGGAGGCGAAACATGTTGGTCAAAATTATCGGAGCCACTTGATTTTGAAACAATACACCCCATAGGATTTACCTCAGAAAGAGCCGGGAACATTACTTCCCACCACCCGGCATAAGCAAACCGATGATGACTATAGTTTAGATAATACTAAATGATCTGAGGGCATCAATTTTCTGGGCGAAATTGATGACACAGGAGCGCAGCGAAGATGGGATCCGGCCAAGATACGGTCGAATTGCCATCACAAGGGCCCTGTCAGGCTGACGCAGGAGCGGGGCTTTGTCCGGATGGGTACGAGTTCCCGTGCCATGGACGCGAAGTAGCTAGTGCGGTTTCCTGACCAGCCGTATCGCGACTTGATAGCGGCTCAGGTTTTCCCTGTCGTCATTTGTCTAACGGAATGCATCGCGATACTGACCCGGCGTCATGCCCATGATCGCCTTAAAAGTGCGGGTCAGATGGGCCTGGTCCGCAAACCCTGTGGCGATAGCGATGTCGGCAAGCGAGCGCTGCAAACGCAACATTTGACATGCTTCACGGATTCTCGTCTGTATCTGATAAGCATGAGGCGTCAGTCCGACCGATTGCTGGAAGGCGCGTAGAAGCCGAAACGGCGGAACGCCCGACGTCGCCGCCAGCTCCTCCAAAGTGACCTTGTCCCCCAGATTTTCGACCAGATAATCGCGCACCAGTTTGACCGCACGGGGTTCCCGCGCGCGAGCAGGAACGGCGACCACGGCCTCCGAGTGCCGCAGCAGCAGTCTCACGATCAGCGTGACTAACCACGATTGACGCTCGAGCGTGGACGAGTCTGCCTCGGAGCAACGGTGCAATGCAAGCAATTCGCGAGCGGCATCAGGGTCGTCGAAAGTTGGACCGAGGAACGCGATGCTGGACGCGGGCGAGTTCCCTCGCAATTCCGCCGCGGTGTTGTGCACCATCCCGCGATTGATGTGGATCGTTCTCCAACGCCAGCCTCCACCATCCACCGGCGTGCCGTAGTGGGCTTCCTCCGCGTTGATCAGTGTGAAAGAGCCTGCTTTGGCAATGCCCTGATGCGAGCGCGTGCGCAAGTCGATTGCCCCCTCGAGCACCAGACCCAGGCTTATTTCCTCATGAGAGTGCCACGGATACATATGTCGAACGTAAGTACCCTTGAGCATTTCCGCGTCGTGCAGGTCCGTCATCCGCCAAACCTTGACCCTGCTGTCATGCGACATCTTTACCTCGAATCAGATTCCAGATGCGTTCCTCGACGCATGGCGTACAGGCGAGACAGATCGCCTGAGCGAGCCAATTCCTTATTGGAGAAGAGGAACCGTCACGTAAACGATACCGAATCCTTGTCGATTGCGCTGAGCGCTGGCGTAACCTCATTTTCTGCGGCGAAGCTTGTCGCCAGTTCGGGGGATCGCGTGAACTTTACGCCGCGCGTCTTCTTCAAGCTACCAGGCCGGGCATCCATCGGTCTTGAAGAATCTTGCAACCAGGCAACGTGTTGGAACGAGCGCCCTGCGGTCGCAGGATTCTTCAATACTCGCCACGCGAGCGATGGATACTGACTGGTGCATCAAATAGTGCCTCTTCTCAGGCTGCGTACCGGACATGTTTTTCTTTAAAGAGGTTGCGAATCATGTGAGGCTCCTTCTGTCGGCGATGCAGGTGTCGCCGGATCGCGCCGATCAGTTCCGCCTTGGTCGCCGGTCGGCTTTTGCCGAGCGCGTTGGTTTTGACGTCCTGGTTGAGCAGCTCGTCAGGATTGAGCTCGGGGCAATACCCCGGCAACCGGATCAGGCGCAGATGTGCAGCGTTATCGGCGACGTACCGCTTGACTGCTTTGGACCGGTGCACAGGATGCCCATCGACGATCAGGTAGATCATGCGCGTGGCCTGCTTGAGCAGGCGTTTCAGGAAATCGATGAAGGTCGCGTTTTTGAACGTCCCTTCGAAGACCATAAAGCTCAGTTCTCCACGATTCGTGATCGCAGAAATCATGTTGCAGCCGAAGCGCTTTCCGGTCGCCCTGACGACCGGCGTTTCGCCCTTCAGGGCAAAGCTGGTACCGCTCACGTGGTCGCTGCGCAAGCCCATTTCGTCGCCCCAATAGATGGTTGCCCCTTCCTGCTTCGCCTCTTTCGCAATGCCCGGATAGTCCTCGTTCAGCCAGCGCTCGATTTCCTCGTCCTTTCTCTCGTACGCGCGTCGAACAGGTTTCTGGGCGGTCATGCCCCATGCCTTGAGGTATCGGCCCGCCGTCCACTTCGACACTTTCACGCCGCACTCGCGCTCAATCAGCTTTGCCACCGATTCGCGGGTCCACAGGTAGAACGGCAGCGCAAGCTGGTCGGGCATGCGCTCGATGATAAGCTTGCGCATTTTCACGGCTTGTGGATGAGTCAGGTGGCCGCTTCCGTGCCGACGGCCACGCTTGCCGGACCTCAGTGCCCTCAAGCCACCCTCTCGTGCCAACTTCATCCAGTTGCCCACCGCACGCAGGCTAACGCCATACGTTCGAGCCGCTTCCACTCGCGTCATGCCGCTACGCACCGCTTGCACCACCATCTTCCTCAGGTGCGCCTGCGTTGCCTCGCCCAGCTTCCTTGCATCAGTTTGCGTATTCATACCTCTCTAACGCACAGGGCAGTATTTGGTGCACCGGTCAGTATCTGAAGTTGACCCGGTTCAGCGGACAGATCTGCAGTCAGAGATTGAATGTGATTTAGCCTCCATTGGGCGTTGAGTAGCGGGTTGTCCACGGACGGGCAGCGGGTCGCTTCTCTCGACCATGACGCTGCCCGGCGGTGGACAACCCGCGCTGCGATGCCGGTTGATGTGGCGCATGCAGATTTTCAAATTCGAGCGGCGAGCAATAACCGATGCTGCTGTGCAGGCGGCGTACGTTGTACCAGCCTTCGAGGAATGAGAACACACGCCGCCTTGCCAGTTCGTGGGTCGCGAAGTGTTCGCGACAGAGCAGTTCGGCTTCAAGTGTGCCGAAGAACGACTCACACATCGCGTTGTCGTAGGCGTCGCGGGCCGTCCCCATTGAAGGTTGCACGCCGGCCTCGCGACAACGTCGTCCGAACGCTATGGACGTGTATTGGGCGGATTCAACCGGTCGTCGCAACACTCGATTATTGAGCAGACCTCAGGTATTCGTCCAGTGCTTCGGCAGGTGTCTTCCAACCAAGTGTTTTCCGGGGTCTGGTATTCAGTGCATTGGCAACGGCCTGGATTTCTCGAGCGCTCCACCGGGACAGGTCTGTACCCTTTGGGAAGTATTGTCGCAAGAGACCGTTCGTGTTCTCGTTCGTGCCGCGCTGCCATGGACTGTGCGGGTCGGCGAAGAATACCTGTACCCCGGACTCGACCGTGAAACGGGCGTGATCGGATAGTTCTTTGCCACGATCCCAGGTCAATGACCGCCACAACTGGGCGGGCAGGTCAGTCACGGTCTTCTTGAGCGCATTGGCCATCGTGACAGCTCCGTAGCCAGCCAGCGCAGGACCATTCTTCGTTCTGGGAATCAGCCCGTAGCCCTCCTCGCGAGTCAGCTGGGCGAACGGTTCGCTTCACTGGAGGTGAGCGTCACGCAGCGTTGCGAACAGCTGGCCGACGTCTCGCGCGCGGCGGGGCGATCAGTCTCATCGTCGACAACACGGGATTGAGCTTTGGGCGGGCGAGCCAGTGGTACGAGGAAAAGTACGGTCAGAATGCCGCGCGCACGCCGTGGCGCAAGATGCATCTGTCGATCGACGCTGACATGAACGTACACGCGATCCGCATCACCACTACAGCAGTATCGGACCGCGAAGGAATGGACGCCGTGCTGCCCGCTGATGTGCCGATGGACCGGGTGATTGCCGATGGCGCGTACTACAGCATCGAGCGTACCGAAGCGCTTTCAGGCGCGGGCGTGACGCCCGTCATCCCACCGCCAGCTCACGCTGTCGTACACGGCGAGCAGCGAACCCGCCGGCATGACCAGATCGTCGGATACATCGAGGACAAAGGCATCTATGCATTTCAGAAGAAATACGGCTACGGTGTGCGCTCGCTGGTCGAGGCACAGATCTCGCGCATCAAACGCTGCATCGGCGAGCGCCTGCTGACGCAGGAGCTTGCGTCGCAGGAAGGCGAAGGCGTAATCATCGCCAACCTGCTGAACCGGTGGAATGCCTTCGGCAAACCGGTTTGCGTCAAAAATGCATAGTCGCGTCCATGGCACGGGAACTTGTACCCATCCGGACAAAGCCCCTCAATGACGACAATTCGCATTGTTGTGCAATGCTTCGGGTTGCCTTGCATCGGCGGCAAGATATGACGACATCATCAACGGTGTCATTGGTGGTCGGTTGCCCGCATCGGTCGCAGCGATCGGAGCCCTCGGCCCTATAAACTTTTCTAGCCGGATGAAAGCAATGCGGGTAACGCTCCCATTGGAAGAGGCGATTCTACATGCTGGGCTGGTGCCGGCGAATCGTCGTGTGGTCGTCGCGCTTATTGGTCACGCCGACACATACTGGTGGGGTGGACATATCGACAACTGGCGCCCGGATGAGACGTTGTTTTCGTCGGGATCGGCACTGACGGGTTACAGAAAGCTTGTGGATCGCTTTAAAAAGGGCAAAACGGCCAAGGCGCACATACTGATGTTTCACAATGACGGCTCGTTCGGTGCAGTGATGCTTGGCGTCGAATCGAAGGAAGAAGCGCAACAATTGCTATTCGACTCTCTGGAAGAAATTCGGATCCGGACATCGGACTGATCGGTCGTGCGTCCGCGCGCTCATGATCGCCTGGGCAGGGTGCTCGCGGTTGGCTATGGGGGACACTTGACGACATCTTCCCGCAGATGTGACATCGGCGCTGCTGAATCGCATATCAAGATTGTAAGCAATATCCCCGGGCCTTAGCGCGACAGAACCCCTCGAGCCATTACTTCGCGGGGCGCGTCTTGCCATGCGGGGCCTTCGTGCATCATTTGCCCCTTCAATGGACAACTGGAGAAAGCCCCCCGAAACCCGCAACCACTTGGGTAAAAAACATGCATAATTCGACCCGTTGCATGCTGCTTACCGGCGCGAGCCGGGGCATTGGTCACGCCACGGTGAAACTATTTCAGGAGCGGAATTGGAGGGTGCTTACGGTATCGCGCCAGCCATTTTCTGAGGAATGCAAATGGCCAGCTGCGAGGGGATCCCACATCAAGGCCGACCTAGCTGATCTCGATTCCATCGAAAAGGTCGCAGAAGAAGCGAGAAACCGGCTTCCCGATGGGAAACTGCATGCACTGGTCAACAATGCAGGTATTTCTCCGAAGGGGGAGAACCACTCGCGACTCGGCGTGCTCACAACTGATATCCACACGTGGACGACGGTGCTCAACGTCAATCTCGTCTCGAGCGCGCTGCTTGCACGGTCGCTTTTTCCTGAGCTGGTCGAGGCGAAGGGTGTCATCGTGAATGTAACATCCATCGCCGGTGCGAATGTCCATCCATTCGCCGGCACGGCTTACGCCGCGTCGAAAGCTGCGCTTGCAGCGTTGACGCGAGAGATGGCGCATGAATTGGGAGCGCATGGCGTACGTGTGAACGCGATCGCACCCGGTGAAATCGATACGTCGATCCTGTCGCCGGGCACGGAAGAGATCGTTCGTAAGTCTATTCCGCTCCACCGCCTTGGCGGCCCGCGAGAAGTCGCTGAAACAATCTACTTCCTTTCGGAACCGGCTTCATCCTACATTAACGGTGCCGAGATTCACATTAATGGTGGGCAGCACGTCTGATCCGCGCACTGGCAGGTTGCTGGAGATGTGGCAGTAAAATGAAGGGTTCTGTTGCAGTAAGGCCCACGTTAAAATTGGGTAGCGAATTTTTGAGCTGTGCGATGAAGAAGACGAAGACACCGCGAACCACACTCGCGCCGGGCTTGGCCAAGGTCCTGAAAGCGCCTTCACTACCCGCTTGAAGTGATTTTGCTGTGCGTGCGATGGTACGTGGCCTATTCGCTGAGTTTGCGCAATCTTGCGGAAATGATGGACGAGCGTGGTATCGCGGTGGATCATTCGACGGTGTACCGCTGGGTCATCAAACTGCTGCCGCTCTTCGGAAGGAGCTTGCGCAAGCACAAGCGTCCGGTTGGGAAAAGCTGGCGAATGGACGAGAGCTATATCAAGATCAAAGGTGAGTGGAAATATCTTTACCGGGCAGTGGACAAGGCGGGCGACACGGTCGACTTCCTGCTCAGGGCCAGGCGGGACAAGGTCGCTGCCCGGCGGTTCTTTGAAAAGGCGATCGCCCATAATGGTACGCCAGAGACCGTGACCATCGACAAAAGCGGCTCCAATCTGGCCGCACTGGATGCGGTGAATGCCGATCGCGAGACGCCGATCAAGGTCCGTCAGATCAAGTACCTGAACAACATTGTCGAACAGGACCATCGGGCTATCAAACGCCGGACCCGGCCGATGCTGGGATTCAAGAACTTCCACCGTGCGAGGGTCATTCTCGGCGGCATCGAGGTCAATGGAATGAACGCCTCCCAACCGTGAACGGTGGAACTAAGGATGAGGATGGACCCTTCACGGGCCGACGGCATCACTGTGCCAATATGGAAAATCATGCAGGTCTTCACAGGCAAAACCGGAGGGATCCGAAATGAAGCTTACGCCAGTTGGGATCGACATTGCCAAGCGCGTGTTTCAGGTGCATTACGTGGACGCGGAAACTGGAGAGATTGTGAACCGGCAGATCAAGCGCGCCAAGTTTCTCGAGCACTTCGTGAACCGGGCGCCGTGCCTGATCGGGATGGAAGCTTGCGGTGGTTCACAGCATTGGGCACGACAACTCACGAAACTGGGGCACGAGGTGAAGCTCATGCCGGCCGGGTTCCAACATCCGCAACAAGAGCGATGCAGCAGACGCCCGGGCGATCTGGCTGGCCGTGCAGCAGCCAGGCAAGGCCGTGGCGGTAAAAAGCGAAGCCCAGCAAGCGGTGCTGGCGCTGCACAGGATGCGCCAGCAACTGGTCAAGTTTCGTACGATGCAGATCAACAGCTTGCGCGGACTGCTGGCCGAATACGGCGAGGTGATGGGTAAGGGCCGGGCTGCGCTCGATAAGGCGATGCCGGCGGTGCTTGCCGGCATAACGGATCGACTGCCGATGGTGTTGATCGACACATTGCGCGAGCAGTGGAACGGGTTGACGAAGCTCGATGACCAGATCGCCGTGATCGAACGGCGGCTGCGTCAGTGGATGCTGGAGGACAAGGCGGTCAAAGCGATTACCGCGATCCCCGGCGTTGGTGTGCTGACGGCGACTGCCGCAGTGGCGACAACGGGCGACGCGAAGTCGTTCAGGTCAGGGCGCGAGTTTGCAGCCTGGATCGGTCTCGTACCAAAGCAGACTGGCTCGGGCGGAAAGGTGACGTTGCTGGGGATCAGCAGGTGCGGCGACACGTATCTGCGCACGCTGTTGATACACGGTGCCCGTAGCGTGTTGTATCACGCGAAGGAGCCCGGCTCGTGGGTCGAGCAGATCAGCAAGCGCAGGCCACCGAACGTGGTAATCGTCGCGCTGGCCAACAAGATGGCACGAACAATCTGGGCAATCCTCGCCCACGAGCGGTCGTATCAGATGGGGCACGTGAGCGCGAAGCCGGTCTGAATAGCCAGCGTTCACGCAGAAGACTAACTTCACACAGGATGACGCGTCGAAGGTTGCGCTGGCAATCGAATGTGATGACAGAACAGGTTGGACCGGAACTCGCTAAACCTGAATGTGCATAAGAGCCTTGAGCTCGTGAGGTCAATGAGGTGCGAGTCAGCGGATTTCATAGAGGCCCGCAGCGTATGTACCGGCTGCAGCAAGGCCGTATATACAGCGGCAACCCATCCTGCCCGTCACAACAAACGAAAGCCTTGGCAAACGGGAGGCGTTCATATACATGCACATGATCAGGAAAGGACAGATGAAATGTGCGGGCAAAGACCCGTCGTCTGCTTCCCAGCAGTTTTACTCCCTTGTGTTATAAGCAATACTTATCATATCGACATTTCTCGTCCCGACACCCTTACTGCAACAGAACCTTATTGATCGGGCAATAAAATGTTGAAATCAAGCCGCATAACGGACAGGATCATGCTGGAAGTATCGCCGGATGCGTTCGGGTTGCTTCTGCACAACCCTGTAATGGTGCGCGGTGGCCTTGACCAGTTGCAGCCTGGTACGCGTTGGCGCCCGCGGTGTGACGCTTTGCTTGAGGTCGATCCGGTCGCGGTGCCTGTCCAGCCAGGCCATCACGGCCTTGCCGTGATGGACACGCAGATTGTCCAGGATCAGGAAGATCTTTTTCTTCGCCCCGGTGATCAGCCGTCGCATGAAGTCAATCAGGATGCCGGTGTTCAGCGCACCGTCGAAGATCTTCCAGCGCATCTGTCCTTTATTCGTCACGGTGGAGATGACCGACAGGCCGGCACGCTTCGCGTTGACCTTGAGCACCGGTGTCTTTCCCGTGGGCGCGTAACCGCGGCCCCGAACATCGTCGGAGCGCAGTCCGGTTTCATCGCCCCAGTGGACTTCGGCTCCTTCAGCCTGGGCCCGCTGCGCAATGGCAGGATAGTCTTCATCGAGCCACTTCCTGATCGCCGCCGGCGATTGCTCATAAGCCTTCTTCAATGGCTTTTGCGGGGTGAAGCCCCAGCGCGACAGATACAGCCCCATCGTACGAACCGGCACACGGATGCCGAACCGTTGTTCGATCACTTCGGCCACGCTCTGACGGGTCCACAGGGCATAAGGCATTTTCAACTGGTCAGGTGTGCGGTCCCGGATGATTTTCTGCACGACCCGCTCCTGATCTGCGCTCAGGCTGCGTCCGGTACCCGACGGACGACCGCGAGGTCCGACATCCACGGCACGCCAGCCGCCCGCCTCGTACGCCTTGCAGGCCGCAATCACCGTCGTGGGCGACATCTCGCAACGCAGCGCCACCTCTTTCAACGCTACGCCTTCGATGCGCATCTTCACCGCGCGGCGACGGCGTTCATTCAGTGCCGCCATCGGCAAGGTTCGGGAGTCGATCTTTTCCATACTACTTCCGACCATGTGCTGCGCTCAAAGTTTCAACATTTTATTGCCGGATCAATAGCGTGGGCCTTACTGCAACAGAACCTCTCGTTGTACTCGTGCGCGTTGGTGACCGAGTAGTTCGGCTTGGGCCGCTTGCGCGGCCCACCCGTTTTCAGTCTTGCCTTGTAAGGCATGAAAGCTCGCCTGTCGGATAGATCACTGGGCGCTTTCTACCGGACCCACGGTCGCCGCGCAAGGACCCTGCTGAACAAAGCCACTACGCGGCAATGCACTTGACTTCGCGTAAAGTGCACGTCAGCTCTGGCGAGCGCGTAAGCTGGGTGCACTCGGTTATCTGCTCACTTGGAAGCAAAATTGGCTAGCAATTCATGGAATCCATGGGACACGGAACGATTCAATCAGGCCTACGAGCAGCTGCGCGAACAGCAGGTACGGCAGGAGCAGATCCCCTCCCACTCTCGGACAGGGTCGCCAGCGTACGGATCCGCGCAGCTGGCGGAAGTGATGCAGGGCTTGAATGACTTGCAGCTTGAGCGGGGAAGTAGGGCGGGCGAACCGGTCGTCAGCCGAATCTCTTATGCAAAAAGAACAGTTATTTACAATCAGGAGGACAAAGCATTCGTTGAAAGCTATATTAACAGCCGGCGGCGACGACCGGGTGACTGGTCTCTGGAGGTGCACGTTGACGCACTGGCAAGGTTGAGTAATGCATGCCCGGGTTTCGCGGGCCGGCTTGCCGACCCCGAACTTGACGAGATCGCCCGGAATATCGACCCGACAGGAGTGGTACAGACCGCCTTGTCAATAGCGCGCGAATATGAAGCCGGTTTCCCATACCGGGAAGATCAGGCTCTTATTGACAACTTCATTGCAAGCTCGACAGATTCGGCTCACGTTCGGAGGTTTAGCGCGTGGCTGAGACGCAATGGCTTGCCGCCAATCAATGAGCGCATGGACGCGTTGGATGGCGACGCTGATGCGTATCTTGCTCGCACGGGTTTGAAGGGGACGTCCCTGAACAGAATGCTCCGCGCACTGCAGAAAGCGATGGGCTTGTCAGGTCCATACAAAGAAGATCAGGCAGTTGCGGAAGCCTTACTTGACTCACTCTCTGCGACCGCTTATTCGGAGGAAACCGCTCAACAATACCTAAGTGCTATTATCGCTTTCAGTAAATGGCTAAAAAAGAACAACCTGCCGCCAATTAACGGGCGTCTGGGACCCAACGATGGGTTGCGCGAGGATCTCGAGCGGTGCCGCGCAGACCAAACGATAGGGGTGACAAAGGCCAAACGGGCGCTTGCTGCACTGCGCCGCATGGGTCTCGGACAGGGCGCACCCGATCAGCCTGCAGGAAGCTCCCAGCCCTTCCATACTCCAGATGAGTTCCGCGGCCTGAGTCCGTGGGAGGCGTACAACCGCCCCCAGGAGTCTGGTTCCACCTTTGCCGGTCTTTCGTCGCTCGGCTACGGGGTGCCTTACGGCAGCCGCGAGTTCGATCCGGATGCCCCGCAGTCGGTCGTCGGATCCTCGCACGTAGCAGATCCGGAAATCGTCGACGTGGATAGCTATCCGTCTCCCCAGGGCCCCATCAGTGGCGTTGCCCAGAGATTAGCTGGCGACCCCTGGTTGTGGGACAACGATCTCGTCACCTATACCGAGGTGCTGACACAGCAACTGCAGGGGCAACCTCATGCGCACTTGCTCAGTTTTGTCGATCCGCAGCAGGTCCGTCTGCTGACTGAGGGGAATCCGCAGCAGCAAACGGCTGTTCTGGCCCGCATTGCTGGCCCAAACTCCCCGCCGATCCTGTTCCTGCCCGTGAACGTGGGCAACCTCCACTGGTCACTGCTCGTGGTGAACCGGCAGACAGGGCAGGCCTTCCACTACGATTCGGCGGTGCCACCGGAGCGCGCCCGTGGCGCCACCGATACGGCCCAATTCCGGCAGGCAGCGCGGGTGGCTGCTGCCCTGGTAGTCCGGGCGCCCAGGGGCACGCCCACCGCGCTGCAGCCGGACAAGAATACCTGTGGGGACCATGTGCTGTACGGAATCGAGACACTGGCGCGCAGGTTTATCAGTGGCGAGGCACTCCAGCGCGGGGGCATGGATCTACGCAATATCCGGCCGGACCGGCAACATGTCATCAATGTATTGACGCAGGCCGAGCGATTCAGGGCTGAAATCGCGCAGCCGCAACCTCCCCGGCAGATGCCTTACGGCGGCGACCAGCCGGCGCCTGGCTCCTACCCCGATATCGGCTATTTGGTCGGCGACAACTGGCGGCACGGCAATCAACGCGCCTCGCCCTTGCTCATCAATATACTGGAGAACCAAGGCTTGATGCCAAACCCTTACGTGCCCCAGACATACATGTCTATTCAGGGTCAGCGCTATATGGCCACCTTGTCCGGAAACGAGGTCTGGCTCATCCCCTTGAACCTCGGCTGACAACTGATTGCGGATTTTCCGGAGGGATCGGAGTTAAAGTCAAATCTGGTGTATGCGGTCTCGGCGTAATCAGGCGGCTAGCGATTGCTGAGCCGGTGTGCTGTCGGTCACCGGTTCTCCATCCTTGAACGTCATCCCGTCAAGCATCGAAGTGAGCTTTTCCGGGGCGCGGATGCGCCGCCACGGCTTTGTCCGGATGGGTACGAATTCCCGTGCTATGGACGCGACTACCCCCATCCGGACAAAGCCCTGATGATCCACAATGACGGCACGTTTGGAACGGTGATGCTTGGCGTAGAGTGCGCATCCGCCGACAAGTCAAGCAAATGCGAAGCTCCTTTAATTTCAGATCACAAAGGTAATCTCGGCGAGGTTCAAAGCTGCGTTACACATTGGGAGGCACCTTGAGTGCCAGGCGATAATGGTGCCCCCATTTTTCCTCTGCGGCATCCATGACTCAAAACACCCGATCTGGCGTCGGCAGACTGAGCGACGACAAACGCAAAGCGATTGCACTTCAGGCCCTCACGCGCACCGAACCCATCAGTGTGCTGGCTGAGCGTAACGGCGTGAGCCGCCCGACGGTCTACCGACAGATCGGCACGGCCAGTGTAGCGCTGGATGAAGCCTTTGATACCACGCGGGCAGCCGACGCAGATCAGGTGCTTTTCATGCTGCCGGTCACCCGCCAATGGCTCGATCAGGTCATCGTGGCGCTCACGATGGTGGGCCACGTTTCGTTTCGCAGTACCCTTGAACTCATGCACGACCTGCTCGGCGTCTCGACCAGCCTGGGCACGATTCACACCGTTCTTCAGCGGGCCGCAAAGCAGGCCATCGCCATCAACGCCGGTATCGATCTCTCACCCATCCGGGTCGGTCTGCACGACGAACTCTTTCAGGGTTCCCAACCCGTGCTCGCCGGTATCGATGTCGCCTCGACCTATTGCTATCTGCTCGCCCCCGAAGCCCATCGCGACGGCGACACCTGGGCCATCCATCTGCTGGATCTGCAGGCACAGGGCCTCGATCCTGAGCACACGATCGCCGATGCGGGAACCGGTCTGCGTGCCGGGCAAAAAATGGCCTGGCCCGATACGCCGTGTCACGGCGACGTATTCCACATCATCCAGCAGGGTAAATCACTAGCGACGCTCTGGCATCGTGTCGCCAGTGGCGCTCGCACCGGGCGCGAGCAGCTCGACGCGCGTCTGGCCAATCCCCGTCGACGTGGTGAGGATAGCCTCCTCGAAGCCGCGCTGGAAACGCTTCGGCGCAATGAAGCCCATGCGCACGAGCTGGCTGCCGACCTGCGCACCCTGGTTCAGTGGCTCGACGTGACATCCTGTCACTGGCTGGGCCGGACCTCGCGACGCGTCAACGGCTGTTCGATTTCGTGGTTGCCGAACTGCAGCAACGTGAAGCACGGGACCTGTCACGTACAGGGGCATACCGGCGTGCCCTTCAGAACCAGCGCGACGGCCTGCTCGCTTTCGCGGGCCTGCTCGACACAAAACTCGACGCCATTGCACGAACGCACAACGTGGCGCGCCATCTCGTGCGCGAGGTCTGCATGCTGCATCGCAAGTCCGAAACGTCGAGTGCGTTCTGGCAAGGGTGGAATCGCCTGCTAGCCCGCATCGGCCGCCCGTTTCACGGCGTCTACGCCGCCGTATCCGGGGCGCTGCATAGCACACCACGCAGCAGCTCGCTGGTCGAAAATCTCAACTCGCGACTGCGCGTCTACCTGACCAACCGGCGTCATCTGAAGGGCGGGCGGGCCTGGCTTGGTCTGCTGCAGTTTGTCTTCAACCATCGCCGCTTTGCCCGCAGCCGATGCCCTGAGCGAACTGGAAAGAGCCCGAGGGAACTGATGAGCCGCAAGCCTCACGATCACTGGCTGACGCTGCTCGGATTCGGCCCACTCCAGCCTCAGCGAACCTGATATCGGCAGGTCGTCGCCGGCCTCCATTTGAACCGCACTCCTTACTATTCCTGCTTTCTTACGCAGGCTGCTTCCGCTCGTCTGTGTAACGCAAAAATCGCGCTTTTTGAACCACGCCGCCTGGCCCGATACGCCGTGTCACGGCGACGTATTCCACATCATCCAGCACGGTAAATCACTAGCGACGCTCTGGCATCGTGTCGCCAGTGGCGCTCGCACCGGGCGCGAGCAGCTCGACGCGCGTCTGGCCAATCCCCGTCGACGTGGTGAGGATAGCCTCCTCGAAGCCGCGCTGGAAACGCTTCGGCGCAATGAAGCCCATGCGCACGAGCTGGCTGCCGACCTGCGCACCCTGGTTCAGTGGCTCGAACGTGACATCCTGTCACTGGCTGGGCCGGACCTCGCGACGCGTCAACGGCTGTTCGATTTCGTGGTTGCCGAACTGCAGCAACGTGAAGCACGGGACCTGTCACGTACAGGGGCATACCGGCGTGCCCTTCAGAACCAGCGCGACGGCCTGCTCGCTTTCGCGGGCCTGCTCGACACAAAACTCGACGCCATTGCACGAACGCACAACGTGGCGCGCCATCTCGTGCGCGAGGTCTGCATGCTGCATCGCAAGTCCGAAACGTCGAGTGCGTTCTGGCAAGGGTGGAATCGCCTGCTAGCCCGCATCGGCCGCCCGTTTCACGGCGTCTACGCCGCCGTATCCGGGGCGCTGCATAGCACACCACGCAGCAGCTCGCTGGTCGAAAATCTCAACTCGCGACTGCGCGTCTACCTGACCAACCGGCGTCATCTGAAGGGCGGGCGGGCCTGGCTTGGTCTGCTGCACTTTGTCTTCAACCATCGCCGCTTTGCCCGCAGCCGATGCCCTGAGCGAACTGGAAAGAGCCCGAGGGAACTGATGAGCCGCAAGCCTCACGATCACTGGCTGACGCTGCTCGGATTCGGCCCACTCCAGCCTCAGCGAACCTGATATCGGCAGGTCGTCGCCGGCCTCCATTTGAACCGCATTCCTTACTATTCCTGCTTTCTTACGCAGGCTGCTTCCGCTCGTCTGTGTAACGCAAAAATCGCGCTTTTTGAACCACGCCAAGCCCTGCATCACTCCCGCCAGCTGCGCGGATCCGTGCGCTGGCGACCGAGAGTTGGAGGGGGGCGACTCCTGTCGTACCTGCTGTTCGCGAAGCTCCGCAGTGAGATTGACCCGCAAAAACGGACACCTATCCTTTTGATCAGGAGGTGTCGAAATGGGCAGGCATCGTACCCCGTACCCGGTGGAATTCCGGGCCCACATGGTCGAGCTGGTGAACGCAGGAAGAACGCCAGAGGAGCTGGCGCACGAGTTCGAACCGACCGCACAGACGATCATCAACTGGGTCGCGCAGGCCGATCGCGACGCCGGTGTGCGCCATGACGGGCTGACCACGGCCGAGCGGCAGGAACTCACGCGGCTGCGTCGCGAGAACCGGCAACTGAAGATGGAGCGAGACATTCTCTCGCAGGCCGCGGCCTGGTTCGCGAGGGAGACGGGAGCCGTTCCACCGAAGAGCGGTACGGATTCATGAGAGCGAACCGGGCCCGCTGGCCCGTGGCGAGGATGGCGCGGCTGCTCAGGGTCTCCACGAGCGGCTACTACGCATGGCTGATGCGTGAGCCATCGAAACGCTCGTGCAGCGATGCGCAACTGCTCGAGCGCATCCGCACACTGCATGCGAGTTCGCGCGGCACATATGGGGCGCCACGTATCCATGCGCAGCTCGCGCGCGATGGCGTGCATGTGGGACGCAAGCGGGTCGCACGCCTGATGCGCCTGGCCGGCCTGCATGGTGCGAGCCGGCGGCTCTGGCCACACACCACGCGGCAACGCGCGGGGGCACGGCGTGCTCCGGATCTGGTGCGCCGGCACTTCTGTGCCGAGGCGGTGAACGTGCTGTGGGTGGCGGACGCCACCTACATCCCGACTGACGAAGGGTTTCTGTATCTCGCTGTGGTCCTGGACGTGTTCAGCCGCCGCATCGTCGGGTGGGCGATGTCCAGCCATCTGTACACCGAACTGATGTTGCGGGCGTTGAACATGGCGTTGCAGCAGCGACGCCATGACGGTGTAATTCTACATTCCGATCAAGGCTGTCAATACACCTCCATTGCCTTCGGACGGCGCTGCCGCGAAGCCGACGTGCAACCGTCGATGGGCACGGCCGGCGACGCGTACGACAATGCGATGTGCGAATCGTTCTTCGGCACGCTCGAAGCGGAGCTGCTGTTGCGCGAACACTTTGCGACCCATGAACAGGCCCGGCAGCGCATCTTCTGGTTCCTTGAGGGGTGGTACAACGTACGCCGCCTGCACAGCAGCATTGGCTATCGTTCGCCGCTTGAATTCGAAAACATCAACGTTGAAAGGCAAACCGTGTCGCCTTGCGAGTTGCCCACCGGCGGGCAGCGTCATGGTCGTGAGATGCGACCCGCCGCCCGCCCGTGGACAACTCGCGACTCAACGCTTAACGGAGGTTAGATCACATCAAATCTCTGGCTGCAAATCCGTCCGTCGAACCGGGTCAATCTCACAGAGTCCCGCGTGAACCGTTTGATGTTCCATGAATTCCACCAGTTGCCGCCCACTTTATCTTCCTCCTGATCAACCGAGCCCGAAGCACAGCTTATCGGCCCGCGCGACCCGACCTGCGCGTTACGCGAAGCTTGGTGCGTTTTCGCGTAAGCGGGCAGAAACTGGTTCTGTTGCAGTAAGGCCCACGTTAAAATTGGGTAGCGAATTTCATCTGATAGCGCTGAGCTATCTCCAGACAGATTTCCTTCAGAACTTCGTCAACCTGGTCATCAAAGACCGCTCGTCGATACTTCGCCGGCAGCACCACGTGATACAGCAACACCGTGACGTTGTGGCTCTTGTGAATGTATTCGCTCATTCACCGCAGCATACGCCGCAAGCGGCGGGGAATCTGACCCGAAGAGATTGAACTGCCTACGCGCTGCGAACGTTCAGAACATTGAGATTGACCCGGTTCGACGGACGGATTTGCAGCCAGAGATTTGATGTGATCTAACCTCCGTTAAGCGTTGAGTCGCGAGTTGTCCACGGGCGGGCGGCGGGTCGCATCTCACGACCATGACGCTGCCCGCCGGTGGGCAACTCGCAAGGCGACACGGTTTGCCTTTCAACGTTGATGTTTTCGAATTCAAGCGGCGAACGATAGCCAATGCTGCTGTGCAGGCGGCGTACGTTGTACCACCCCTCAAGGAACCAGAAGATGCGCTGCCGGGCCTGTTCATGGGTCGCAAAGTGTTCGCGCAACAGCAGCTCCGCTTCGAGCGTGCCGAAGAACGATTCGCACATCGCATTGTCGTACGCGTCGCCGGCCGTGCCCATCGACGGTTGCACGTCGGCTTCGCGGCAGCGCCGTCCGAAGGCAATGGAGGTGTATTGACAGCCTTGATCGGAATGTAGAATTACACCGTCATGGCGTCGCTGCTGCAACGCCATGTTCAACGCCCGCAACATCAGTTCGGTGTACAGATGGCTGGACATCGCCCACCCGACGATGCGGCGGCTGAACACGTCCAGGACCACAGCGAGATACAGAAACCCTTCGTCAGTCGGGATGTAGGTGGCGTCCGCCACCCACAGCACGTTCACCGCCTCGGCACAGAAGTGCCGGCGCACCAGATCCGGAGCACGCCGTGCCCCCGCGCGTTGCCGCGTGGTGTGTGGCCAGAGCCGCCGGCTCGCACCATGCAGGCCGGCCAGGCGCATCAGGCGTGCGACCCGCTTGCGTCCCACATGCACGCCATCGCGCGCGAGCTGCGCATGGATACGTGGCGCCCCATATGTGCCGCGCGAACTCGCATGCAGTGTGCGGATGCGCTCGAGCAGTTGCGCATCGCTGCACGAGCGTTTCGATGGCTCACGCATCAGCCATGCGTAGTAGCCGCTCGTGGAGACCCTGAGCAGCCGCGCCATCCTCGCCACGGGCCAGCGGGCCCGGTTCGCTCTCATGAATCCGTACCGCTCTTCGGTGGAACGGCTCCCGTCTCCCTCGCGAACCAGGCCGCGGCCTGCGAGAGAATGTCTCGCTCCATCTTCAGTTGCCGGTTCTCGCGACGCAGCCGCGTGAGTTCCTGCCGCTCGGCCGTGGTCAGCCCGTCATGGCGCACACCGGCGTCGCGATCGGCCTGCGCGACCCAGTTGATGATCGTCTGTGCGGTCGGTTCGAACTCGTGCGCCAGCTCCTCTGGCGTTCTTCCTGCGTTCACCAGCTCGACCATGTGGGCCCGGAATTCCACCGGGTACGGGGTACGATGCCTGCCCATTTCGACACCTCCTGATCAAAAGGATAGGTGTCCGTTTTTGCGGGTCAATCTCACATCTCCGTTGAGCTGCACCGGCACGCGATGAACTTTGAACGATTGCGTAAGTCTTCCTTCGTTGCGGCTGACAGCACTTCGGCTAGGGGTCTGAAGAGAGGAGAAGGAGCGGTTAGGCTGATTCGCTTACTTAAATCGAAGCGTCGCCCACAGCCATGACCGACTTGAACCGCATTAGTCCCGGCGCTGGTGTTGATCATACTCCCTTGCAGGAACCAGCCAATGCGCGGCCTGCTTCGCCGGTCGCGCGCGCCACGCCCGCCAGCCTTGCCCGGCCTGAGGGGATGCCTGCGAGCCGTCGGGCAGTACCTGGTGGACTGTCTTTGCCACGCGCGAACTGGTCATCTGCGCAGGATTCGATCTCTTCACTGCTCAACTCGCCGGGGCTCGCCCCCACCACCCCGTCGGACGGGCAGGCACGGCTGCACTGGATGGGCGAGTCGTCCAGCTTGATGGCCCCAAACGCGCCGATTTCACCGCAGGGAAACAGTCCCCCCGGGGCCGACCGTGCCGGTGGCGCTTCAAGCCCTGCGCAGCCAGGCAACGAGCAGGCCCTGAAGCGCCTGGGCTACACGGACAAGCAGCTCAAAAAGATCAAGACCGAGGCGTACTCGCACGTGCTGGCGCATCATAACGCCTTGGTCAGCCACGGCTTCTCGCTTGATGAGATCGGCCAGTTGAGCAGCCGCTTCCAGTCGCTGGGGCTGGTGGCGGCCCACCATGGTGCCCTGGCCCAAGCGATTCCGGATCTAACGCGAGCCCAGATCGTGGACATCGGCCGCAGGCGCTCGGGTGATTGCGCGTTGAACGAACTGCTGAAAAAGGAAGCGGGCCATACTCACCCGGTGGGTGCCGAGCTTGCCGCGCCGCCCCTGCGTCTGAGTGCCGCGCAGATTGCCGCCATTGCGGCACGCGGCGAGCGTCCCGCGGTCGCGGCAGTTCATCGCCAGGGACCTGTGCTCATGAGCGAGCCACTGAACCTCAGCGTGGGACAGGTGGTGGCCATCGCCAGCAACAACGGCGGCAAGCAGGCCCTCGAGGCGGTCAGGACACAGTTGCCGGCGCTGCGTGAGCCTCCGTTTGGCTTGACCACCGAGCAGGTGGTGGCCATCGCCAGCAACGGTGGCGGCAAGCAGGCCCTCGAGGCGGTCAGGACACAGTTGCCGGCGCTGCGTGAGCCTCCGTTTGGCTTGAGCACCGAGCAGGTGGTGGCCATCGCCAGCAACGGTGGCGGCAAGCAGGCCCTCGAGGCGGTCAGGACACGGTTGCCGGCGCTGCGTGAGCCTCCGTTTGGCTTGAGCACCGAGCAGGTGGTGGCCATCGCCAGCAACGGTGGCGGCAAGCAGGCCCTCGAGGCGGTCAGGACACAGTTGCCGGCGCTGCGTGAGCCTCCGTTTGGCTTGAGCACCGAGCAGGTGGTGGCCATCGCCAGCAACGGTGGCGGCAAGCAGGTCCTCGAGGCGGTCAGGACACAGTTGCCGGCGCTGCGTGAGCCTCCGTTTGGCTTGAGCACCGAGCAGGTAGTGGCCATCGCGAGTAACATGGGTGGCAAGCAGGCCCTCGAGGCGGTCAGGACACAGTTGCCGGCGCTGCGCGAGCCTCCGTTTGGCTTGACCACCGAGCAGGTGGTGGCCATCGCCAGCAACAACGGCGGCAAGCAGGCCCTCGAGGCGGTCAGGACACAGTTGCCGGCGCTGCGTGAGCCTCCGTTTGGCTTGACCACCGAGCAGGTGGTGGCCATCGCCAGCAACGGTGGCGGCAAGCAGGCCCTCGAGGCGGTCAGGACACAGTTGCCGGCGCTGCGTGAGCCTCCGTTTGGCTTGACCACCGAGCAGGTGGTGGCCATCGCCAGCAACGGTGGCGGCAAGCAGGCCCTCGAGGCGGTCAGGACACAGTTGCCGGCGCTGCGTGAGCCTCCGTTTGGCTTGACCACCGAGCAGGTGGTGGCCATCGCCAGCAACGGTGGCGGCAAGCAGGCCCTCGAGGCGGTCAGGACACAGTTGCCGGCGCTGCGTGAGCCTCCGTTTGGCTTGAGCACCGAGCAGGTAGTGGCCATCGCCAGCAACAACGGCGGCAAGCAGGCCCTCGAGGCGGTCAGGACACAGTTGCCGGCGCTGCGTGAGCCTCCGTTTGGCTTGAGCACCGAGCAGGTAGTGGCCATCGCCAGCAACAACGGCGGCAAGCAGGCCCTCGAGGCGGTCAGGACACAGTTGCCGGCGCTGCGTGAGCCTCCGTTTGGCTTGAGCACCGAGCAGGTAGTGGCCATCGCCAGCAACGGTGGTGGCAAGCAGGCCCTCGAGGCGGTCAGGACACAGTTGCCGGCGCTGCGTGAGCCTCCGTTTGGCTTGAGCACCGAGCAGGTAGTGGCCATCGCGAGTAACATGGGTGGCAAGCAGGCCCTCGAGGCGGTCAGGACACAGTTGCCGGCGCTGCGTGAGCCTCCGTTTGGCTTGAGCACCGAGCAGGTGGTGGCCATCGCCAGCAACGGTGGCGGCAAGCAGGCCCTCGAGGCGGTCAGGACACAGTTGCCGGCGCTGCGTGAGCCTCCGTTTGGCTTGAGCACCGAGCAGGTGGTGGCCATCGCCAGCAACGGTGGCGGCAAGCAGGCCCTCGAGGCGGTCAGGACACAGTTGCCGGCGCTGCGTGAGCCTCCGTTTGGCTTGAGCACCGAGCAGGTGGTGGCCATCGCCAGCAACGGTGGCGGCAAGCAGGCCCTCGAGGCGGTCAGGACACAGTTGCCGGCGCTGCGTGAGCCTCCGTTTGGCTTGAGCACCGAGCAGGTGGTGGCCATCGCCAGCAACGGTGGCGGCAAGCAGGCCCTCGAGGCGGTCAGGACACAGTTGCCGGCGCTGCGTGAGCCTCCGTTTGGCTTGAGCACCGAGCAGGTAGTGGCCATCGCGAGTAACAACGGCGGCAAGCAGGCCCTCGAGGCGGTCAGGACACAGTTGCCGGCGCTGCGCGAGCCTCCGTATGGCTTGACCACGGAGCAAGTGGTCAACATGGCTTGCGTCGTGGGACGACCGGCGCTTGAGGCCATCCTGGCGTATCTGCCGGCCCTGCGCGAGCGCTTCGATAACGAACGACTTATGACCATCGTCAGCCTGGGCGGAGCGCAGGCACTGGATGCGCTACAGCAAGGTCGGTCCTGGGCCGCCACCAGGCAGCCGGGACGCAGGATCCGGATCGAAGACGCAGGCCCCTCGCGGGCCGTGCACATGCCCGAGCCCAGGGACATCATGGCCTTGTTGAACTTCTTTTGCACCCACCCCGAACCGCTGCAGGCCTTCTCCGACGCTCGTCGACAGTTTGGCCTGCACTCGCAAGCACTGACGCGTCGTCTGGCCCTGGCTGGCGTGACCGAGATGGAAGCGCGAGCCGGAACGATCCCGGATGCCGCGCAGCGCTGGCGCCGCCTGGTCGATAGCCTGAACGGCCGGGCTGTAGACAATGCCGCAGCTTCCTCGCCTGCGGACACGTTGCAAGATTTTGCTCAATCGCTGGAGGATTCGCTCAGGTCGGTCGACGCGGGGAACCCCGGCAGCGAAACGCTCCCAGCCGCGCGAGCCAAGCGGGCCGCTCCCACGGCGCCAACCACTTCGCGCGACGTGCGACCACGATTGGATGCAGCGCCCTCGCTCACTGCTTCAGCGACGCAGTCCGCCTGGGGTCCCCGTCAGGCACGTACGCAGCAAACCGATTCAGTAGCAATGCCTGCGGCACTTAGCTGGGGTACGCAGGCGCCGCGCTCCCAGCGCCCAGCTCGACCCGCTCAGCCAGCCGCGCCAGACCAAGCCGCCCACATGCCGACCAACGCATCGGACACCGAAGACTGGATCGGCCTGGCCGACCCAGGCACCCCGACGGAGGCCGACCTCGATCCCCTTCGTCTCCATCGCTTCTTTCCCGGACACACTGGCCCCTCCCAAAGCGAGGCTTCCAACGCGCTCATGCTGACTAACGAGGAGCTCTGCTGGCTCGACGACCTGTTCGCGTATCCGCCCGAGAATCCGTAAGCGACTCGGCCAGGCCAGTCCCCCATTCGCGCGGGTTCTGGTGCAAATCGATAAGCGGGTTGGGCGTGGTTCAAAAAGCGCGATTTTTGCGTTACACAGACGAGCGGAATCAGCCTGCGTAAGAAAGCAGGGCGAGGTTCAAAGCTGCGTTACACATTGGGAGGCACCTTGAGTGCCAGGCGATAATGGTGCCCCCATTTTTCCTCTGCGGCATCCATGACTCAAAACACCCGATCTGGCGTCGGCAGACTGAGCGACGACAAACGCAAAGCGATTGCACTTCAGGCCCTCACGCGCACCGAACCCATCAGTGTGCTGGCTGAGCGTAACGGCGTGAGCCGCCCGACGGTCTACCGACAGATCGGCACGGCCAGTGTAGCGCTGGATGAAGCCTTTGATACCACGCGGGCAGCCGACGCAGATCAGGTGCTTTTCATGCTGCCGGTCACCCGCCAATGGCTCGATCAGGTCATCGTGGCGCTCACGATGGTGGGCCACGTTTCGTTTCGCAGTACCCTTGAACTCATGCACGACCTGCTCGGCGTCTCGACCAGCCTGGGCACGATTCACACCGTTCTTCAGCGGGCCGCAAAGCAGGCCATCGCCATCAACGCCGGTATCGATCTCTCACCCATCCGGGTCGGTCTGCACGACGAACTCTTTCAGGGTTCCCAACCCGTGCTCGCCGGTATCGATGTCGCCTCGACCTATTGCTATCTGCTCGCCCCCGAAGCCCATCGCGACGGCGACACCTGGGCCATCCATCTGCTGGATCTGCAGGCACAGGGCCTCGATCCTGAGCACACGATCGCCGATGCGGGAACCGGTCTGCGTGCCGGGCAAAAAATGGCCTGGCCCGATACGCCGTGTCACGGCGACGTATTCCACATCATCCAGCAGGGTAAATCACTAGCGACGCTCTGGCATCGTGTCGCCAGTGGCGCTCGCACCGGGCGCGAGCAGCTCGAAGCGCGTCTGGCCAATCCCCGTCGACGTGGTGAGGATAGCCTCCTCGGCGTGGTTCAAAAAGCGCGATTTTTGCGTTACACAGACGAGCGGAAGCAGCCTGCGTAAGAAAGCAGGAATAATAAGGATTGCGGTTCAAATGGAGGCCGGCGACGACCTGCCGATATCAGGTTCGCTGAGGCTGGAGTGGGCCGAATCCGAGCAGCGTCAGCCAGTGATCGTGAGGCTTGCGGCTCATCAGTTCCCTCGGGCTCTTTCCAGTTCGCTCAGGGCATCGGCTGCGGGCAAAGCGGCGATGGTTGAAGACAAACTGCAGCAGACCAAGCCAGGCCCGCCCGCCCTTCAGATGACGCCGGTTGGTCAGGTAGACGCGCAGTCGCGAGTTGAGATTTTCGACCAGCGAGCTGCTGCGTGGTGTGCTATGCAGCGCCCCGGATACGGCGGCGTAGACGCCGTGAAACGGGCGGCCGATGCGGGCTAGCAGGCGATTCCACCCTTGCCAGAACGCACTCGACGTTTCGGACTTGCGATGCAGCATGCAGACCTCGCGCACGAGATGGCGCGCCACGTTGTGCGTTCGTGCAATGGCGTCGAGTTTTGTGTCGAGCAGGCCCGCGAAAGCGAGCAGGCCGTCGCGCTGGTTCTGAAGGGCACGCCGGTATGCCCCTGTACGTGACAGGTCCCGTGCTTCACGTTGCTGCAGTTCGGCAACCACGAAATCGAACAGCCGTTGACGCGTCGCGAGGTCCGGCCCAGCCAGTGACAGGATGTCACGTTCGAGCCACTGAACCAGGGTGCGCAGGTCGGCAGCCAGCTCGTGCGCATGGGCTTCATTGCGCCGAAGCGTTTCCAGCGCGGCTTCGAGGAGGCTATCCTCACCACGTCGACGGGGATTGGCCAGACGCGCTTCGAGCTGCTCGCGCCCGGTGCGAGCGCCACTGGCGACACGATGCCAGAGCGTCGCTAGTGATTTACCCTGCTGGATGATGTGGAATACGTCGCCGTGACACGGCGTATCGGGCCAGGCCATTTTTTGCCCGGCACGCAGACCGGTTCCCGCATCGGCGATCGTGTGCTCAGGATCGAGGCCCTGTGCCTGCAGGTCCAGCAGATGGATGGCCCAGGTGTCGCCGTCGCGATGGGCTTCGGGGGCGAGCAGATAGCAATAGGTCGAGGCGACATCGATACCGGCGAGCACGGGTTGGGAACCCTGAAAGAGTTCGTCGTGCAGACCGACCCGGATGGGTGAGAGATCGATACCGGCGTTGATGGCGATGGCCTGCTTTGCGGCCCGCTGAAGAACGGTGTGAATCGTGCCCAGGCTGGTCGAGACGCCGAGCAGGTCGTGCATGAGTTCAAGGGTACTGCGAAACGAAACGTGGCCCACCATCGTGAGCGCCACGATGACCTGATCGAGCCATTGGCGGGTGACCGGCAGCATGAAAAGCACCTGATCTGCGTCGGCTGCCCGCGTGGTATCAAAGGCTTCATCCAGCGCTACACTGGCCGTGCCGATCTGTCGGTAGACCGTCGGGCGGCTCACGCCGTTACACTCAGCCAGCACACTGATGGGTTCGGTGCGCGTGAGGGCCTGAAGTGCAATCGCTTTGCGTTTGTCGTCGCTCAGTCTGCCGACGCCAGATCGGGTGTTTTGAGTCATGGATGCCGCAGAGGAAAAATGGGGGCACCATTATCGCCTGGCACTCAAGTTGCCTCCCAATGTGTAACGCAGCTTTGAACCTCGCCCCGCAGAGGAAAAATGGGGGCACCATTATCGCCTGGCACTCAAGGTGCCTCCCAATGTGTAACGCAGCTTTGAACCTCGCCGGATCGTCTTACGGTCGACTCCCGTAATCCGGGCAATCTCCCGCTGACGTTTGCCCGCGGCGATGAGCGTGGCGATGGTTGTTTGCAGATGCGGCTTCAAGACATTCACTCCAACAACCCCTCTTTTTCTTCATTCGAGGGGTGTAAGGTAACGTCCTGCCAGACCGCGCCAGCGTCATGCTCCGCGTGTCTCTAGGTGGGGGATTTTAGGTGCCCACAGGTGGGGGAATTTGCCCGCCCATCGGGGGATGTTGTGGGTCGCAGAAGTAGACGGCAATGTCCGTGGCAACAGTAAAGCGTTTGTGGCTGGCCATCTCAGTGCCGCGATCCCAGGTTAGCGATTTGTAGAGTTCCTGGGGCAATTTGCAGGCATGTTTGATGAGCGCATCGGCAACCACCTCGCTGTCCTTGCTGGCAATCTTCACCAGCATCACATAGCGTGTCTGGCGCTCGACGAGCGTCGCAATCTGGCTGCTCCCGCTGCCGCAAAGCAGATCACCCTCCCAATGTCCCGGCACTGCGCGGTCCTCGATCGTGGCTGGACGTTCGCTGATCGACACCGTGTCGCGGATCCTGCCGTGGTCGCCCGTCTTCTGCGTGTAATGGCGGGAACGCCGCATGACCCGGGTACGCCGCAAATGTTCGAGCAATTCCTTCTTCAAGACACCACGGGCCTGGATGAAGAGACTGCGGTAGATGGTCTCGTGTGACACGTGGTAATCCTCGTTGTCCGGGTACGCGCGCCTGAGCCATCCCGCGATCTGCTCGGGCGACCACTCCAGTTGAAGTTTGTCTGCCACGATGCGTGCCAACATCCGGTGTTCGACCAGCTTACAGACTTTGGGCCGCTGCGCCCGATCCCAGGCAAGCTGATCGGCGTGACTTGCCCGATAGCCATCCTGCCCACTGTTGCGTTTGATCTCGCGGCAGATGGTAGAGGGAGCCCGCGCAAGCCGACTGGCGATTGACTGGATCGAATCGCCAGCAACAAGCGCGCTCGATATCTCTTCCCGCTCGGCTAATGTTAGCGCCAGCCGCGAACGATGTCGCTTTGCCGGCGGGATTCCACCGGCTTCGCCGATGATCCGCTGCACGGACGAGTGGTGGCGATCGAAGAGCTGGGCGATATGCTCGAGAGACTCACCCTTTCGCCAGCGCTCCCACATCAGCGCTTTCTGCTTCTCGCTGTAGTAAATCCGGTGTCGCTGTTTCATTTGCAACACTCCCGCCGCTCATGCAGCGTTCATTGTGTTACATCGACCGGTTGAATCCGCCGAGTGATTGCGGACGCAAGCTTGATCTTCCAACATCGCACGCGCTAGGCGGGCAGAAACTATCGCTTACGGAAATAGTGGTTGTGCCAACATCAGTTGCGGGCCTTGCTGGTGAGCGCGCCGCAGGACATCCGCGAGCGTCTTCTGAAGACAAAGACTGCCGAATGCGTTGCTAGCTGCGCACGGCTGCGCTCGTTGGGTGATACGCCTATGTTGCAGACTCTGGCAACCACGTTGCGCTTGCTGGCAAAGCGCTACCTCGCGCTCGCGGAAGAGCTCAAGACGCTCGACGCGATGCTCGAACGCCTGACCCTCAAGCATGCCAGACGGCTTCGAGAACGATTCGGCGTTGGGCCTCAAACGGCGACTGTGCTTGTTGCCGTTGCAGGCGACAATCCGGAACGCTTGAAAAGCGATGCTGCACTCGCCGCGCTTTGTGGCACGAGCCCATTGCAAGCATCCTCTGGCAAAACGGTCCGGCATCGCCTGAACCGTGGAGGCGACCGTGCTGCAAACAACGCCCTGTGGACCATCGCCATGGTGCGCATGCGCAGTGATCCGAGAACCCGGGCGTACGTCGAGCGACGAACCAAGGAAGGCATGTCGAACAAGGAAATTCACCGCTGCCTGAAGCGCTATATCGTCAGGGAGTTGTACCCGCTCATTCTGGCTGACTTGGCCGATTCGGCCCGCGCTTCTTGACATAGGAGCGTCAACGCGCCGACGGAGAGCTTCTTCAACAGCCTGAAAAATGAACGGGTTCATGCAGCGCGCTATCGCACGCATCGCGAAGCCGCAGCGGACTTGTTCGAATACATCGAAGTGTTTTACAACCGCAGTCGTCGTCATTCGTCGCTCGGCTTTGTGTCGCCGGCCCAGTTCATGCGAGACTGGCTCGTGGCTCAGCAGGCAACGGATGTAGCATAACCCCGAGCCTCTGGAAGGCGAAAAACAGAGGGAAGGTCATCGAAGAGCGGCAGCAGCTTGATGACCCAGCGGTACACCGTCGAATGATCCACCGCGATACCACGCTCGTCCATCATTTCCGCAAGATTGCGCAAACTCAGCGAATAGGCCACGTACCATCGCACGCACAGCAAAATCACTTCAAGCGGGTAGTGAAGGCGCTTCAGGACCTTGGCCAAGCCCGGCGCGAGTGTGGTTCGCGGTGTCTTCGTCTTCTTCATCGCACAGCTCAAAAATTCGCTACCCAATTTTAACGCGGGCCTTACTGCAACAGAACCACCTTCATCGTGCAACAAAACCACCTTCATCGCTTCATTTTACTGCCACATCTCCAGCAACCTGCCAGTGCGCGGATCAGACGTGCTGCCCACCATTAATGTGAATCTCGGCACCGTTAATGTAGGATGAAGCCGGTTCCGAAAGGAAGTAGATTGTTTCAGCGACTTCTCGCGGGTCGCCAAGGCGGTGGAGCGGAATAGACTTACGAACGATCTCTTCCGTGCCCGGCGACAGGATCGACGTATCGATTTCACCGGGTGCGATCGCGTTCACACGTACGCCATGCGCTCCGAATTCATGCGCCATCTCTCGCGTCAACGCTGCAAGCGCAGCTTTCGACGCGGCGTAAGCCGTGCCGACGAATGGATGGACATTCACACCGGCGATGGATGTTACATTCACGATGACACCCTTCGCCTCGACCAGCTCAGGAAAAAGCGACCGTGCAAGCAGCGCGCTCGAGACGAGATTGACGTTGAGCACCGTCGTCCACGTGTGGATATCAGTTGTGAGCACGCCGAGTCGCGAGTGGTTCTCCCCCTTCGGAGAAATACCTGCATTGTTGACCAGTGCATGCAGTTTCCCATCGGGAAGCCGGTTTCTCGCTTCTTCTGCGACCTTTTCGATGGAATCGAGATCAGCTAGGTCGGCCTTGATGTGGGATCCCCTCGCAGCTGGCCATTTGCATTCCTCAGAAAATGGCTGGCGCGATACCGTAAGCACCCTCCAATTCCGCTCCTGAAATAGTTTCACCGTGGCGTGACCAATGCCCCGGCTCGCGCCGGTAAGCAGCATGCAACGGGTCGAATTATGCATGTTTTTTACCCAAGTGGTTGCGGGTTTCGGGGGGCTTTCTCCAGTTGTCCATTGAAGGGGCAAATGATGCACGAAGGCCCCGCATGGCAAGACGCGCCCCGCGAAGTAATGGCTCGAGGGGTTCTGTCGCGCTAAGGCCCGGGGATATTGCTTACAATCTTGATATGCGATTCAGCAGCGCCGATGTCACATCTGCGGGAAGATGTCGTCAAGTGTCCCCCATAGCCAACCGCGAGCACCCTGCCCAGGCGATCATGAGCGCGCGGACGCACGACCGATCAGTCCGATGTCCGGATCCGAATTTCTTCCAGAGAGTCGAATAGCAATTGTTGCGCTTCTTCCTTCGATTCGACGCCAAGCATCACTGCACCGAACGAGCCGTCATTGTGAAACATCAGTATGTGCGCCTTGGCCGTTTTGCCCTTTTTAAAGCGATCCACAAGCTTTCTGTAACCCGTCAGTGCCGATCCCGACGAAAACAACGTCTCATCCGGGCGCCAGTTGTCGATATGTCCACCCCACCAGTATGTGTCGGCGTGACCAATAAGCGCGACGACCACACGACGATTCGCCGGCACCAGCCCAGCATGTAGAATCGCCTCTTCCAATGGGAGCGTTACCCGCATTGCTTTCATCCGGCTAGAAAAGTTTATAGGGCCGAGGGCTCCGATCGCTGCGACCGATGCGGGCAACCGACCACCAATGACACCGTTGATGATGTCGTCATATCTTGCCGCCGATGCAAGGCAACCCGAAGCATTGCACAACAATGCGAATTGTCGTCATTGAGGGGCTTTGTCCGGATGGGTACAAGTTCCCGTGCCATGGACGCGACTATGCATTTTTGACGCAAACCGGTTTGCCGAAGGCATTCCACCGGTTCAGCAGGTTGGCGATGATTACGCCTTCGCCTTCCTGCGACGCAAGCTCCTGCGTCAGCAGGCGCTCGCCGATGCAGCGTTTGATGCGCGAGATCTGTGCCTCGACCAGCGAGCGCACACCGTAGCCGTATTTCTTCTGAAATGCATAGATGCCTTTGTCCTCGATGTATCCGACGATCTGGTCATGCCGGCGGGTTCGCTGCTCGCCGTGTACGACAGCGTGAGCTGGCGGTGGGATGACGGGCGTCACGCCCGCGCCTGAAAGCGCTTCGGTACGCTCGATGCTGTAGTACGCGCCATCGGCAATCACCCGGTCCATCGGCACATCAGCGGGCAGCACGGCGTCCATTCCTTCGCGGTCCGATACTGCTGTAGTGGTGATGCGGATCGCGTGTACGTTCATGTCAGCGTCGATCGACAGATGCATCTTGCGCCACGGCGTGCGCGCGGCATTCTGACCGTACTTTTCCTCGTACCACTGGCTCGCCCGCCCAAAGCTCAATCCCGTGTTGTCGACGATGAGACTGATCGCCCCGCCGCGCGCGAGACGTCGGCCAGCTGTTCGCAACGCTGCGTGACGCTCACCTCCAGTGAAGCGAACCGTTCGCCCAGCTGACTCGCGCTGGGCACCGGGATGTCCAGCCCGCGAGTCTCCCAGTAGTCCTTCATATAGCCGCTGATCTGCCGCATCCCCCAACCGAACAGCCGGTAGAAGGTAAAGATCGGCTCGATGTACGCCGTGGTGTAGGTCGGCTCACGCCCCGACACGCCCGGCGTACGGCTCTTTGCGTTGATAAGCTGCGCCTTCAGATCGCCGCCCGGCACATACAGGCTGATCATGCCGCGCTTTCTCCGGCTCTGGTTATATGCCCGCGCGTTCGTCACCCGGTACCCCGGCTTCTTGCGCTTGCGCGCTTCACCCGTCTTTAGTCTGGCTTTATATGGCATTATTCAATGCTGGCTTCATGATGTTGCGCTTTTACACAACCCGAAGCATCTTTGCAATACCCCCATCCGGACAAAGCCATTCCGAAGTACGCGGTTGCCAGCTGTGAGCGGGCTCACAGCACTATCTCGACCAAAGCTATAATTACGGTCGTTCACTGCTTCACCTTCGAATGGTTGCGGGTTTCGGGGAGCGGGGGAATGATCGTCTGTTGAACGTGCCAATGATGCATGAAGGGCCCTGCATGGCAAGATGCGTACGGCGAAGTGAGGGCCCGAAGGCCGAAGTGTTGCCCAGCGCGTTGGTCTTGACGTCCTGGTTGAGCAGTTCGTCCGGGTTCAGTTCGGGGCAGTAGCCAGGCAGCCGGATCAGTCGCAGACGCGTGGCGTTCTCGGCGACGAACTTCCTGACGGTAGCGGACCGATGCACCGGATGCCCGTCAACGATCAGATAGATCTTGCGTGTGGCCTGCCTGATCAGCCGCTTCATGAATTCGATGAAAGTTGCATTCTTGAACGTGCCTTCAAAGACCATGAAACTCAATTCGCCGCGGTTGGTGATCGCCGAGATCATGTTGCAACCGAAGCGCTTGCCGGTCGCGCGGACCACCGGCGTTTCGCCCTTCAAGGCGAAGCTGGTTCCGCTGATGTGGTCGCTTCGCAATCCCATTTCGTCGCCCCAGTAGATTGTCGCGCCTTCCTGCTTCGCTTCCTTCGCAATCGTTGGGTAATCCTCGTTCAGCCAGCGCTCGATCGCTTCGCCCTTTCTTTCGTAGGCCCGTCGCACCGGCTTCTGCGCACTCATACCCCACGCCTTCAGGCATCGACCCGCCGTCCACTTCGACACCGTGATGCCGTACTGCCTTTCGATCAGTTGCGCGACCGATTCGCGGGTCCACAGGTAGAACGGCATCGACAGTTGATCCGGCATCCGCTCGATGATCAGCTTGCGGATTTTTACGGCTTGCCGATGAGTCAGGTGGCCGCTTCCCGGTCGACGGCCCCGCTTGCCCGACCTCAGCGCCCGCAGCCCGCCTTCCCGCGCCGTCTTCATCCACCGGCTTATCGCGCGCAAACTCACACGGTACGTTCGAGCGGCCTCGACTTGCGTCATCCCGTCGCGCACCGCCTGCACCACCATCTTTCTCAGGTGCACCTGCGTCGTCTGGTCCAGTTTTCGAGCATCGGTTTTCGGGTTCATACCCATACAACGTATCACGCCTTATTTGGTGCACCTGTCAGTAACGTGGGCCTTACTGCAACAGAACCTGACAATGTGCCCTCAGGCTTGCCTTTGCAGCATCGTCACCGGATCGACTCTTGCGGCGGTTGCCGCTGGATAAGCGCCGGCAGCAAGGCCGCACAAGAGTGCCAATCCAACTGAATAGGCCGGCGACGCGAAGTCCAGTGTCACGTCGATCCCAGCGATGGTTAGTGCCAAGTAGGCGCCGGCGGTACCCAGCGTCAGGCCAAGCGCCGCCCCGAACAGGCAAATCAGCAGGCTTTCCATCAGGAACTGCATGACCACGTCATTGACTCGTGCGCCCAATGCCATCCGAAGGCCGATTTCTTCCTTCCGCTCCGAGATCGAGGCCAGCATGACGTTCACGATGCCTAGGGAGCCGACCAGTAGCGTCACACCGCCCAGTACGGCCAAAAAGCGGGTGTAGAGCAAAGTCTGCCGTTGTCGCAGTTCACTGACCTGTCGCGCACCGCTCGCTTCGACTGTCTGAGGAAACGCGCCGCGAAGTCGAGCGGAGAGTGTAGCAGGCATGTCCGGAGCAGTCGTCCCGGCGCGGACGCGGGTCAATAGGAGCGATGCCGATGGAGATGCTGGTCCCGCCAGGCGATGCAACGACGGATAGGAGATGAATACACTGTGGTCGATTTTGAGCGACTGTAAAAGACTGTCACCGAAATATGACGTCAGCACACCGGCCAGGAAGAACGTCTTTCCGCAAAGGTTCAGTGGGCCGCCCAGTTGCACGCTGAACGATGTCCTACGTAATTCGACCGCGATGTCCGCCCCGAGTACGATCCAAGGCTGACCGGCGTCGACCGGGCTCAGGAAGCGTCCCTGCTGCAAACGAAGCGACAGAGCGCTGGGCAGATCAGGATTGGCAGCTACAATGTCAGGGCTGCCGAGCGCTGTTGCTGGCCCATCGCCGCAGCCATATCGTCGTTCCAACCGCACAACGGATTGTACTTCCGGCATAAGCCGCAACAGCACTTCGGCAGATGCCGTAGCTGCATTCAACCGAGCGCTCTCGGATTCACTCAACGGGCGGCCGTTGCGATCAGATTGCTCCGCACTCGCCGGCAGCATGGCGATCGTCACAACGTCAGCGCCCAGTCGATCGAGCGCTTTCGTGGCTTGAGTCGTCACACTGTTGCCGATGATCAGCATCGATGCCACGGCCGCGATGCCAATGGCGACGCCGACCACCGCCAGCACCACGCGGCGGCGGCTAGTCTTTACGCTTTGCCACGCGAAGCCCAACGCGCACTTCAATTCGCGCCGCAGGCACTCCATCCACTCATTCATCGTCGTGATCACTTCCCACATCAATGCTTGAATGCGCAATGGTGGAGTTCGCGGAACCTTTCAGGCTGCCGGCAACTTTCGACCTGCACGGGGTAGACCCGTCCATCGCGCGTTTCTACCCGGCGCGGCAATTGCCTCGCAATATGCATATCGTGTGTTATCACCACGAGGGCTGCTCCATTCGCTGCCGCCATTTTTCGCAATAGATCGAGGATCTTGGCGCCCGTCGCCGAATCCAGCGCGCCGGTAGGCTCATCAGCCAGCAGTAGCCGCGGCTGCCCGACGATGGCACGTGCAATCGCGACGCGCTGACGTTCGCCTCCAGACATTTCTGATGGCCGATGCAACAGGCGATGCGTTAGTCCAACTGCCGCCAACGCTTCTTGAGCGGCTTCCTGCGAAGCACGGCGCGACAGTCCCCGATAAAGCATTGGCAACTGCACGTTTTGTTGCGAATTCAAGTGTGGAAGTAAGTGAAACTGCTGGAAGATGAAGCCGATTTCCTGGTTGCGAAGGCGGGACTTCTCCTGAGCCGACATGGTGTTCGTATCCCGCCCGCCCAATCGATACTGGCCGGAGGTGGGCGTGTCCAAAAGGCCGATCAGGTTCATCATTGTCGACTTGCCGGAGCCGGAGGGCCCGACTATGGCAAGCATTTCGGCGTGGCGCAGTTGCAGATTTACATCTCGCACTGCGTCGACAGGCTGCCCAGCCACGTTGAACGACCGCGTAATGCGGCACAGATCAATCAATGGGGCCGTGCGCTGCTCCTCAGCGTGGGCGTTATGCATCTATGCTTCCCGACAACAACCGGTTCAGTGCGCCTGAGTTGTCGGATCCGCCAGTAGCCGGCAGTGCGGCAGGAACCCAAACCTCGTCTCCTGCCGATAAGCCCGATTTGACCTCGACGCTGTCCACCAGAGTCCGTTTGACTGCGATCTCCCTGATGCTGCTTTGGCCGGATGCGGAATGGCGCACGCGCACGACGGGCCGGTTCAATGTATTCCAACCTACCGCGGTCAAAGGAATTCGTAGCGTCGGCGGGCCAGGTGACGGGGTTATGGTTACGTTGACGCTGCTACCGACATGCAATAACCGCTCGGAACCAGTAGGAGGTTTGAGCAAAATCCGCACTTCGAACTCGGCCATCCCGCGGTTGTCTTGTCCATGATCATCGGCCGGTCGAGCTTGAGACGACACATGTTGCACCAATCCAGCGAACTCCGGATGGGCGCTGGTCGCCAGCACGATATGTGCGGCCTGCCCCGGTTCAACTTGACTGGCATCTCCTTCATCGACCCATGTCTTGATAACAAATGCCGATGTGTCTCCCACAGTAGCGATGACATCTTTCGGGGTAACGACAGTGCCAGACTTCAATATCTTGGGAGGAACTGTGTCGCTACCTTCAGTCGTCGGATAGAGCACCACTCCCGCGATGGGCGACAGCATGGTAGTCGCCTTCAGGCTTGCACGCAGTTCTTCCAAGTGGGCCTGTCGATTCTCAAGGTCCAGCTCAAGAACGCGCAGTGCCGCGCCCGAACGTTTGAGTTCAAGGGTGGCAATCTCGTCGCGTGCACCGTCGACCTGACTCACACTCGTATCGATTTCCTGCTTGCTGGCATCTACCTCGGTGCGCGCGATGATGCCTTTATCGAAGAGCATTTGAGCCTCCACGCCGCGGTGTCGTGCGTGGGCCAGCGTACTTTGCGCAGCCAGAAGCCGGCGCGCCGCAGCGCGATATTCGGTACTCGATTCAAGTTGCCGCGCGACGATTAGCGCCTGTTTGGCCTGGATGGCGGCGATCTCGGCCTCGCGCAGTTGGCGCATGAGTTCGCTATCGCTTACTTGTGCAATTCTTTGCCCGGTTGTCACTCTATCGCCGAATTGCACGTACTTCGCTCGCAGCACACCTTCACTCGGCGCAACGATATCGACCGAATTGACGGGGCTCAACACACCTTGAATGAGTAGCGGCTGCGCCCCTTGTTCCGTGACAGCTTTGATCCAATGCCCACTTTCTGGTGAAGATGGATGTTTCACAAGGGCCAGCCAGCTTGCAGCTAAGCCGATTAAAATCGCCGCCACCAAAGGAAGTGTAGTTCGCTTTCTAGAAAATAAATATCGCATCATCACCTCATGCACCCAGACAGATCAAGACGCAAGGGACGCGTCTTGGAAAATCGCTTGCATGTGCCACTGTTCCAGAATGTTTCCGCTGACACGTTGCAATTCGAGCTCCGCCACGAAAATGGCGAAGCGTGCCTGATACGCTTGAAACTGCGCCTGGTTGAGTGCATCTTGCGCTAGCGATAGGTCGGTCGCGCTGCTCCGGCCCGCGCGCGTCTTTTCGACCTCACTATCCAACCGCCGTTGAGCCAATTGCGCCGTGCGCTGTGCCATCTGGTACTGCAGAACGGCGGAATTGATGTTACGCACGGCATCGCTAACCTCCGCGCGGGCCACCCGTTCCAAATCCGCTCGTTCTATTTCGGCTTTCCGCAAACCGGTTCGCGCAGCACTCAAGGTCAGACGGCTTTCTGACTTTTCGAGCGGAATGGTGTAAGTCAAACCCACCGAGACATTGACTTGCCGGCTTCTTGATCCCGTGAAGCTTTCGGTCGCGCGATCGAGTCGAGCATACAAGTCGAGCTGATTGCGTGTGCCGTCGTTTGCGGCGACCACGTCGAACTCATTTGCTTTGACGGTTCCTACCGCAATTGCAAGATCAGCTCGTTTCGCCAAGGCATCTTGAACCGCTTTATCTTCGTTCGGGGCTTCCTGCGGCAAGTAAGACGTAAACGAATCGGTCAGCGTCACGTTCGTACGGTCGGGGTCGACTTCGTCCCGGCCAATGACGCGCATCAACTGTCGGCGTGCGACAAGCTCGGCCTGCTCCGACTGCATTAAACCCAGTTGGGCTTGTGCCAGGTCGGCATCGCTTTGCAGAAGCGCGATGGCTGCGATACGTCCTGCGGCCAGTAGTGCCTCATTGATCGATCTGGATTCAGCCGCGCGTGTGAGCGCAGCCTGAGCAAGCGAGACGTTTTGCATGGCCTGCTCCAGTCCAAAATAGGCCTGCAAACATAGAAATACGACGTTCCGTTGCGTCTGAAGCATGCTTTCGCGGACCATGTCCAGCGCAAGATCGGCCTGGTGCTCATTGAGCAAGATTACGTTGCTGTCCGAGCCGCGTAAAAGGGGCTGCGTAATCGAAAGCGACATAACGCGGCCGTTCACGTTCGAATTGCCTGCCGAGCCTAGGCCTGTCGCAGGGAAAGACTGGCGCGACTCGGACACGGCCAACTGCGTGCCGGATCTCAATTTCCAAGTGGAACCTAGGGTGGCATAGTTCCCGTTACCAAACACCGTGTCGCTGTCAATGGCAGAAGCCCTGTCTCGCTCCAATCCACCGGAAAAAGTGGGCTGCGGCAAGAATTCGTGCCTAGCTTGCCTCGATTGTGCTTCTTGTTGCTGCAGTTCGAGCTCGGCGGTGCGAATGACGGCAGTATGCATCAGCGCGCGCTCCAACGCTTCGTGAATACCCAGCCGCAATATCAGCGATTGCCCGCCCGCGATAACTCCAGATGACGCTTCTGGCGGCGCATTGAATCCATTCGGCAGGGTGCCGGCCCCAGCAGGCGTCCAGACCGGAAGGACGACGAGCAGAGCGGCGTAAAAGCGCAGGAGACGCACGACCATTCGATGCGGCGTCGTTTCGAAAATCAGGCATAGAGACGACATGACCTTTGTACTTTCAATCTCAGGCGATGCGGACGGACTGGGGGCGGGCGAGCGCCACCATGCGATTGAGTACACCCGCACGGATCGACACCTCAGTGGCCTGCGCACTGGTTGCTCGCGCCCACAGACTGGCGCCCGTGAGAACCTTGAGCCGGTACATCAAGGTCTCGACCAGCGAGCGCACACCGTAGCCGTATTTCTTCTGAAATGCATAGATGCCTTTGTCCTCGATGTATCCGACGATCTGGTCATGCCGGCGGGTTCGCTGCTCGCCGTGTACGACAGCGTGAGCTGGCGGTGGGATGACGGGCGTCACGCCCGCGCCTGAAAGCGCTTCGGTACGCTCGATGCTGTAGTACGCGCCATCGGCAATCACCCGATCCATCGGCACATCAGCGGGCAGCACGGCGTCCATTCCTTCGCGGTCCGATACTGCTGTAGTGGTGATGCGGATCGCGTGTACGTTCATGTCAGCGTCGATCGACAGATGCATCTTGCGCCACGGCGTGCGCGCGGCCTTCTGGGCGTACTTTTCCTCGTACCACTGGCTCGCCCGCCCAAAGCTCAATCCCGTGCTGTCGACGATGAGACTGATCGTCCCGCCGCGCCAGCTGTTCGCAACGCTGCGTGACGCTCACCTCCAGTGAAGCGAACCGTTCGCCCAGCTGACTGGCGCTGGGCACCGGGATGTCCAGCCCGCGAGTCTCCCAGTAGTCCTCCATATAGCCAGTGATCTGCCGCATCCCCCAGCCGGCAGAAGGTAAAGATCAGCTCGATGTACGCCGTGGTGTAGGTCGGCTCACGCCCCGACACGCCCGGCGTACGGATCTTTGCGTTGATAAGCTGCGCCTTCAGATCGCCGCCCGGCACATACAGGCTGATCATGCCGCGCTTTCTCGGGTCTGTCAATTTGGCAGACTGCGTCGATGACAATTCATAACGCACAGGGGCTCAGAAGGGTACTGTCGCAATAAGGAAGCTGACCGGCGAGAGCGCCGAAATATAGAGGACTTCTCATGCAAAGAGCGAGTAAAATTGCCGACAGGCCAAACTCCCGCGCAGCAATTCTATTCACTGACTGGATAAGGAATCCATACCCTATCGGACTTGGCCGACCTCTCGCTCTTACTGCGACAGAACCTCGCAAAACCCTCAATCAGTCGGTTGCTTAACTCCTCAGTCCGCCCATTGCAGCCCAGTTGAGCTCCCCACCACTAGCTACGCCATCGATGGTTCCTCGTGCGTGCGTTTCGATCTGTCGAAAGACGTCTGGGTTTTGCATCATGAATTTCGCGGCCTTTGATACATCTGGCGGCACGTTACCGTCGGTGTTTTCTGCGAGCCAATATAAACCGCCAACGTCCATTCGCTCCCAGCCGTTATTCCCCATATAAGAACTGAGCGTGCCTGCCGCGTGCTCCGAGGTCATCTTTTCTTCTCCTGATGCTGCAGCCTTACCACCGCCCGAGCCTTCTCCTGATGCTGCGCCTATGTCATCCAACAATCGCAGTATGTCTGCCGCAATCCGGTCCTGACTGGCATTGACACTCCCGGAGTCCGACTGTGTGTAGGGATCAGTAAACGTCAACTGAGCGTTTTCTCGGGGATTGGTCTCGATAGTCGCCATTGTTTTTTCTCTCTCAACTGGTTGTGGTTTCCGGGAGATTTCAGCGGATATCCGTTGAAGGTACCAATGATGCATGAAGGGCCCTGCATGGAAAGATGCGCAGGGCGAAGTGATGGTCCGAGGGGCGAAGTGCTCGAGATGGTGTCGGCACGCGTGGCCGCGGCGCAATGCGCCGGTGACGTGGCTTTGTTCAAGAGGGCCGCTTGCGCGGCGGCCGTGGGTCGGGTAGAAAGAGTCCGGTGATCTATCCGACGAGCGAGCTTTCATGCCTTACAAGGCAAGACTGAAGACGGGCGAACCGCGCAAACGAGCGAAGCCGGGCTATGCGGTAACAAACGCGCACGAGTACAACGAAAGCCTGAAGCGGCGCGGGCAACTCAGCCTGTATTGTCCCGACGGAGACCTGAAGGCGCTGTTCATCAACGACACGCCCTACCAGAAGGGCGTGTCGGGTCAGTCTCGGACGTACAGCGATGCGTACCTCGAACTGAGTTAAAGTCAAATCTGGTGGCGTGGTTCAAAAAGCGCGATTTTTGCGTTACACAGACGAGCGGAAGCAGCCTGCGTAAGAAAGCAGGAATAATAAGGATTGCGGTTCAAATGGAGGCCGGCGACGACCTGCCGATATCAGGTTCGCTGAGGCTGGAGTGGGCCGAATCCGAGCAGCGTCAGCCAGTGATCGTGAGGCTTGCGGCTCATCAGTTCCCTCGGGCTCTTTCCAGTTCGCTCAGGGCATCGGCTGCGGGCAAAGCGGCGATGGTTGAAGACAAACTGCAGCAGACCAAGCCAGGCCCGCCCGCCCTTCAGATGACGCCGGTTGGTCAGGTAGACGCGCAGTCGCGAGTTGAGATTTTCGACCAGCGAGCTGCTGCGTGGGTGTGCTATGCAGCGCCCCGGATACGGCGGCGTAGACGCCGTGAAACGGGCGGCCGATGCGGGCTAGCAGGCGATTCCACCCTTGCCAGAACGCACTCGACGTTTCGGACTTGCGATGCAGCATGCAGACCTCGCGCACGAGATGGCGCGCCACGTTGTGCGTTCGTGCAATGGCGTCGAGTTTTGTGTCGAGCAGGCCCGCGAAAGCGAGCAGGCCGTCGCGCTGGTTCTGAAGGGCACGCCGGTATGCCCCTGTACGTGACAGGTCCCGTGCTTCACGTTGCTGCAGTTCGGCAACCACGAAATCGAACAGCCGTTGACGCGTCGCGAGGTCCGGCCCAGCCAGTGACAGGATGTCACGTTCGAGCCACTGAACCAGGGTGCGCAGGTCGGCAGCCAGCTCGTGCGCATGGGCTTCATTGCGCCGAAGCGTTTCCAGCGCGGCTTCGAGGAGGCTATCCTCACCACGTCGACGGGGATTGGCCAGACGCGCTTCGAGCTGCTCGCGCCCGGTGCGAGCGCCACTGGCGACACGATGCCAGAGCGTCGCTAGTGATTTACCCTGCTGGATGATGTGGAATACGTCGCCGTGACACGGCGTATCGGGCCAGGCCATTTTTTGCCCGGCACGCAGACCGGTTCCCGCATCGGCGATCGTGTGCTCAGGATCGAGGCCCTGTGCCTGCAGATCCAGCAGATGGATGGCCCAGGTGTCGCCGTCGCGATGGGCTTCGGGGGCGAGCAGATAGCAATAGGTCGAGGCGACATCGATACCGGCGAGCACGGGTTGGGAACCCTGAAAGAGTTCGTCGTGCAGACCGACCCGGATGGGTGAGAGATCGATACCGGCGTTGATGGCGATGGCCTGCTTTGCGGCCCGCTGAAGAACGGTGTGAATCGTGCCCAGGCTGGTCGAGACGCCGAGCAGGTCGTGCATGAGTTCAAGGGTACTGCGAAACGAAACGTGGCCCACCATCGTGAGCGCCACGATGACCTGATCGAGCCATTGGCGGGTGACCGGCAGCATGAAAAGCACCTGATCTGCGTCGGCTGCCCGCGTGGTATCAAAGGCTTCATCCAGCGCTACACTGGCCGTGCCGATCTGTCGGTAGACCGTCGGGCGGCTCACGCCGTTACGCTCAGCCAGCACACTGATGGGTTCGGTGCGCGTGAGGGCCTGAAGTGCAATCGCTTTGCGTTTGTCGTCGCTCAGTCTGCCGACGCCAGATCGGGTGTTTTGAGTCATGGATGCCGCAGAGGAAAAATGGGGGCACCATTATCGACTGGCACTCAAGGTGCCTCCCAATGTGTAACGCAGCTTTGAACCTCGCCCCGTCTGGTAACGATCCATAAGTAAAAGTTGTTCGTCGTAGGCTAGGTCCACTACAAATTACGTATCATTCACTACGACAGAATCAACGGCGCCTAGACGCCATCGTTTTACGACCGCACCGATCGGCTTTTTGCTACCCCTAGCCAAAATTCGCCGTGAAACAAATGTCGGAACAGCGGGGAAGCATTGACGGACGGGGCTTCCAAGCAATTGAAAACAGTTTCGCAATGTTTCACGAAGGTACCGTATCTGCCGCCGCTATGGTTCGGGGACCCGGCTATTAGATGGGGGTCGCTGTTGGTTCCGTAACAGAAACCGGTACGGTGTTAACGGTGGCAGTTTAACTTGGCCTAAATAAAGCCGTCGGTCTCAGTCCAAGCCTTAGACCCTGCGCGACGGACCTACGCCGCAACTCTATCGCTGGGGGCAGGCTCAGGAGAAGCGTTTATCCTGCCAAACAGCACCTCGAGCACCGTTAATGACGAGCAGTGTGAACGTTTCGCCGTTAAGGAGCCAAACCGTTTTCGGCATAAAGGCGCTAGGGACTTTTCGGCGTTTAGGCGCCAGTAGATTTTCGCCGTAAAGGCGCCACTGGCGTCTGAGTCCGGCGCTCGAACTTCGCCAACCGCTACCCTCCGGGCACGCATTTGCTCCGGGAGGGTGGCTTGAAGAGGAAGTTCGAGATGTACCAATATCGACAGGTTCTGGTGCGAATGCGCCAGGGTGACTCCGACCAGGTCGAGCGTTACGCCTCGCCTGCCAAGCTCGCGATGCACGAGCGGCCAGTTGGGCAGCGGGCGTGTCCGGCTCAACGACGGCGGCGGCGGAAACATCAGCGCCTCAAGCGCCGCGTCATCCAGCGACATCGCCTTCCCGAAGTCCAGTTGCGCACGCCGCGCACGGTCCAGGTAGTCCCAGACCGTCGCGCTCGACGCGCCGATCGTCGTCGCGATCTCGCGCTGGCTGCGTTCACACACGAAGCGCAGGCGAAGCACTTCCCTGATTTGACGCATGGATAACCTTTTATTCGACATTCGGCCGCCCGACAAAATCGTCGAGCGTGCCATGGTTATCCGCGTCGCCGTCTCCCCAGCTTACTGCTCGGTTACGCGTGGAATTCGCGCTCGGGCAGCCGTGGAATCCTTGCTCGGTTTGCCGTGGAATCGGCGCTCGCTTTGCTGTGGAATCCGTGCTCGGTTTGCCGTGGAATCAGCGTTCGGTTTGGCGTGGAATACGCACCGACGTGCCGCGCCTGGGGCCGAAGGGAGCGCAGCGGATCACCGACTGGCTGGCCCTGCACGCCAGTTCCCTGCAGGCGATCCTCTCGCCGCTCGCTGCCCGCCGGGCATCCGGCGCTGACGCGCCCGACAGTGACGGCGGACATCGCGCCGCTCGAGGCCTTCGCCGTGCCGCCCGGACTGGACGGCAGCGCCGGCAGCAACCGCGCGCCGTTTCCGGCCGAAGGATCGGAATTCCGCTCGGACATCGAGGCGATCCACGCCTGGATACGCGTGCGGGGCGTGAACAGCGAACACACCGCAAGGGCCTACCGGCGCGAGGCGGAGCGGCTGCTGCTGTGGGCCGTCGTCGCAAGGGGCAAGGCGTTTTCGTCGCTCAGCGTCAGCGACGTCGACACGTACCTGAACGGTTTTCTGGCCGACCCGCAGCCGGCGGGGCGCTGGATCGGGCGCGCGAAGGCCGAGCGGTTCGACCCGGCGTGGCGCCCGTTCACCGGGCCGCTGCCAGTATCGAGCCGCGAGACCGCCCGGAAAGTCCTCTCCGCCCTGTGCGCCTGGCTCGTGAAGGTGCGCTACCTGCTGGCCAATCCGTTCGACGCCCTGCCGCGCCTGCAGGTCGCGCGCCCCGAGGTGGACACGCACGGCCGTACGCTCACGCACGCGCAGCAGCGCGACGCCTTCGCCCTGCTCTTCGCCTACGCCACGGGCCTGCGCCGTGCCGAACTGGCCCGCGCGACGCTCGCCGCGCTCGACCGCAAGGGCCGACGGCACGCTCGACGATGCGTGGACGCTCAAGGTCAGGGGAAAGGGCGGGAAGGTCCGGTACGTGCCGATGCCAGCGAGGCTGATGGACGCGCTGCGCGCCCTGCTGCAGCTGACGCCCGGCGGTCCGCTGACGCTCGACTCCGCCCCGCGCGAACTGCCGCTGCTGGCAAGCACGACCACCGGCCGGCCGATGACGGCTGACGGCATCGGGCTGCTGTTCAGGCGGATCTTTGCGCGGGCCGCGTCGCAGCTCGAACGGCGTTGTCCCGGTGCGGCAGCGGACCTGAAGCGGGCCAGCACGCACTGGCTGCGCCACACGCACGCGAACCACGCGCTCGATGCGGGCAGCGACCTGCGCGACGTCAAGGACCAGCTGGGCCATGCCAGCCTCGGTACAACGACGCTCTATACCAAGGGTGATGCGGCACGCCGCTACCAGTCGGTCGAGCGGTTTTTTGATGGCGCGCTTGCAGAAGCGGAAAAGTAGCTTTTTCGCCTGCAAAATGTGGTGCATGCATCGTGTCAGATGCCGCTCCACGCACACTTCCGCCACAGATACCTAAAGTAAACCTTCAAGTTTACGAGTTTACCGGCTATTATTCGCCGAAATCGCATTTCATCGAAGTTGGATGTTTTTCGCGTTTTTCGATGACAAACACCATAAGCAGGTAACTCATGGCTATCAAGGAACTATCGCCGCCTCGCAAGGCCATTGGCATCGACCAGCTGATCGCCATCGCTGATCGGGCCGAAGCAACGCTCGCGCAGCTGAGGGACGATCTCCTTGAGCCATGGCCGCGGAAGATGGCGCCAACGCTGACCGCGTCGCGGTTGGCAAAGTTATGCAAGCTAGAGCGTACGCAGATCCAGTACCTCTGTACGCGGGGCAACAAGGGGGGAGAATACCCCACCGGGAGTCTCACCGGCAACGGTCGGAACCGCGAGTTCACTCTTGCCGAAGCGCAACAGTTCGTACGGCTGGCAGGCCCATACAAGGGACGGCCGGACGGCGCGAAGGGCATTGCGATCGCGGTTGGCAACTTCAAAGGTGGCGTTGGGAAGACGACCAGTAGCGTCGCAATCGCCCAAGGATTGACGCTCCACGGGCACAAGGTTCTCCTCATCGACCTCGATCCGCAGGCATCGACGACCACTCTCATGGGATACGTTCCGACACCGGAAGTTACCGAAGAGATGACTGTCATGCCCTTGGTCTACGAAGAGCAGCCGGACCTGTCTTACGCAATCATCCCGAGCTACTGGGACAATCTCGACCTAATCCCCGCCTGCCCTGCCCTTTTCGGCGCCGACTTCTACCTGCCAAACCGCCAATCGAAGGACCCAGATTATCAGTTCTGGCAGGTCTTGGAACGCGCCATGGGACCGATCCGTGAAAAATACGACGTAATCGTAATCGACACGCCTCCAAGTCTCGCCTACTTGGCGACGAGTTGCTTTATGTCCAGCGATGGCCTGATCGTCCCCCTGCCGCCAGAGACGCTCGACTACGCGTCAAGTGCCTCATTTTTTAGGCAGTTCGCCGACCTCTTTAAAACGCTGGCCGACGATAGGGATGTAGCTAAGGAATTCGCCTTCATCAGCATCTTTTTGTCGAAGGTGAAACCGCGCGTGGGATCGACGGATGTTGTTAGGTCGTGGATCCAGCAAACGTATCCGGAACTGCTGGGGAGGGCCGAAATATTGGACACCGATCTGGTTAAGAACGCCGCCACCGAATTCAAAACGATCTACGACCTTCGTACATACGACGGAAGTGCGCAGACTTACAACCGCGCGATCGACTCTTTTGACGCGATGGTCGACGAAATCGAAGGGCATCTGCAAAGCGCGTGGACGATGCAGATGGCGAAGGAGAAGGTCGATGTCGAATAAGCTCAAAGACCGTCTGATGGCGCGAACGGCCGGTGTCGCGGAGCGAGCCGAATCTGCCGCAGCTTCGCGACCGCCAGACGGCCAGGCTCGAACAGCGACGATGCCGGCGCAACTAAGTGCATTCCGCCTCGAAGCCCGCGAGTATCAGAAACGGATCCAAGAGCTTCAGGAACAACTGGAAGAGGCCAAGCGCAGCGGTGGTGCGATGAAAGTGCCACTTGCTGACCTTCACGAAATAGAGGGCCGACGCCGGTACAAGACGCCGGAAGCGTATGTTGAACTGCGTGAGAACCTTCGTCACAACGCGCTCATTCACCCAGTCGTTATCCGCCCGCGCCTTGAAGGTGGCTTCGAGCTTGTCTCGGGGCACTGGCGAACTGACGCCTACCGAGAGCTCGGACGGACCGAGATCGAGTGCGTGCTAGGCGATTCGACCGAGGACGAAGCATCGGTTGGTGCCTTTTACGCAAACCTGCTGCAGTCCGATCTGACGGATTATGAAAAGTATCTCGGCTTTAGAGATATTCAGCAGCGCTTTCCCGGTATTACGCAGGCAAAGATGGCGGAGCAAGCCGGAGTCGGTGAATCGGTCGTTTCGGCGCTCATGGCATTTGTCGATTTGCCGCCAGATGTACTTGCGTTGCTCAATGAGCGTCCAGCGTTATTAGGTGCGAACTCGGGGTACGCCTTGGCTCGGCTCACGCGGGCGGGTAAATCTGAGCGAGTCGTTGCTGCAGTAGCGAAACTAGCTGCGAAGGAATTGGACGAGTCGCAGGCTGTGAAATTCGCCAGCGCGGATCCAGCGAAGGAAAAGACGAAGCCGCCCGCAGCAAGCTTCAAAATCAAGTCAGGAAGATCCACCTACTGTGACGTGCGTCAAGCCAAGAACATCGTTCGGATCGAATTCCAGACGGAAACCGAGGCACATGCGGTGCAAATCGCTTTGAAGGAAGTGCTGGAGGCCCGTGCGGCGCAAGCGCTCCAGTCTGCGCAAATCGAGGATGTCGAAAAATAAGTCCTTAAAAATCAAGGGCTTTGTATTACGAACTTCGATTATGACCTTACGAGGTAACTTCTAAGATGACGAAATAATCATACAGAAAGACAAAAGCCCTCGGCGGCAACCGAAGGCTTTTGAATTTGGGCTTGCTGTCGCGCACCCGCTGCACTTTCCCGACGTCAATCGGGCAAGAGCCAGACACTTCGAAGTGTAGCGGAAGACGATCGGCAGTCAAGCGTTGATGAATCCATTTTTTGAAAATGGACGCTGGACATGTCAATCGCGCAACACTCCGTTGCTGGCGAGGGTAGTGCTCATCCTCCGAAAGCACGAATCACCAATGTGGACGAAGACGCACAGGCACGCGCCGAGTTCACCTGCGACACCACCAATCTCCCGTGGATCATTTTTCGTGCCGCGCATCGTGCCGCGCATGTGCACGGCGTCCCTGCCCGTGCCCGCGCCCTGCTCTCCACCCTCGCCCGCACTGTCGACGCCCATCGCCCTTACGCGGCGATTTACGCGCGCCGCGAACTGCTTACTGGCCGCGCCATGCAATCCATGCGCACGTTCTATCGTAGCCTTGATGATCTCGAAACCGCCGGCCTGATCGTCCGCCCTCCACAGAGGCGCTATGGCGAGGCAGGCCTGTTTGGTCGCGCATACCTCCACCTCACTGAGCCGGCTGCCCAGTTGCTCGGCCTCGTCGAGCCGCCGGCCACCGCCACCGCCAGCGACCCCAAACCGGATCACCACGAGGCAGTCGCCCCCGCGGTCCTTTCCTTGCCGCAGCCGTCTGCCAGCGTGGCAGACGGTGCTATATATAAGGATCTTTACCCTGCTTCTTCTCAAAAGAGACAACCGGGCCAGCTCCCCAGCGACCTCGAGCGCCTTCGCCGCCTGGGATTTCATGAATTTCTGATCTTCAAACTCATGCGTGAAGCACGCGACCACCAGAAGTTGCTTTCCGATGTCGTTGACGTCGCCTGGGAACACCTCCGCAAAGCCCAGCGTCCCATCAACTACCTGCGGGCCCTGCTGCGCTCGACCGCTGATTTCGCCTGGCAGGCTCGCAACAAACGGCAGGCAGCGGTCCGACGCCACGAGACCGACCAAGAAGCGCTCCGCGTCGCCGCCGTGGTCCAGCGGAATGTCGGCGGGATCTTCTTCGACTGCGATACCTCCCGACGGATCTGCGTGGCCAGTGACGCCAGCATGGTCACCGTCCACGAATGTGGGGAGGCCGCACTACGCGTCAGCGCCGGAAACTGGCAGGTGGATTTTGTTGCCGCGATCGAAAGCGGGCACCTCGTCCGGGCCACGCCGGAGCGGGAGGCGGCATTCGAAAGCAAGCGGCAGCGGGGCACAGAAGACCGGCAGGCCGCACCTCGTCTTCAGCCCACCCAGGCGATGCCACGGATCCTCACCGAGGCGGCAGGCGAACGGCTTGCCCAGATGAAGAACCTGCTACGTGCGACGGTTGCCGGCGTTCGTGCACACTGACGCCGTGAGGGTGTGTGGATATGCCTGTCGGCGTGCGGTCGCCTTGCAGGTGTTGATGTCAAAGTGTAGGATTAAATCCTACACTCAAAAGGGAGACTTCCCGTGCGCTCAACCCAACAATTCAGCATCACTCTGCCCAACGAAATGGCCGAGGCAGTCAGGTCCAAGGTGGCGGCTGGCGAATACGCGACCGAGAGCGAAGTGATCCGCGATGGACTCCGGGCGCTGCTCGCGCGTGACCGTGCAGTGGAAAGCTGGCTGCGCGAGCAGGTCGCACCCGCCTACGACGCGCTGAAGGCTGACCCGTCGCGTGCCGTCGGGGGCGACCAGTTGCGCGCGTCGCTTGCCGCTGAACACCGCAAGGCCGTTGAAAAAGCGTAATGTCCTATACCGTCGTCTTTACACCGGAAGCGCAAGAACAGCTGCTCGAACTCTATCGCTACATTGCGATCGCAGCCTCGCCGGTGACCGCGGAACGCTATACCAGCGCAATCATTACGTACTGCGAAGAGTTACGGACGTTTCCAAATCGTGGCAATCGACGGGATGACATTCGCGAGGGACTGCGCGTCACGAACTACCGCAAGAGGGTAGTGATAGCCTTCGACGTCGACGCGGAGCAGGTCTCCGTGATCGGTATTTTCTACGGCGGACAGGACTACGAGACGGTCCTGCACGATGACACCGACGACTTCTGAAGCTGCCTGCGGGATCATGGGTCGTAGGATGCGCGCATGCTGGTTTTTTCACGGCGCCGCGAAGACGTGGAACCATTTTTGAGGACTTTAAACGGTGTCTTTTCCGATACGCCCCATCGCTTTTATTCTGGCATCTTCCAACCACGGAAGCATGATTGTCAATCGCAACGACTATCACACCAACAGCGCATATGGCGACTATGGCGTGGGGCATCAACTCCTAAACAGATCAAGTTTTGATGAACCTGAAGTAAGCCTCGCATTAGCGCTACTTGATTGCCGGCGGAAGCATTATGGTGACGGCGTTGTCGCGGTTGACGGCGGTGCAAACATTGGCGTGCATTCGATTGAGTGGGCACGGCACATGTATGGTTGGGGCCGCATTCTCGCGTTCGAGGCGCAGGAAATCGTCTACTACGCGCTGGCCGGCAATATCGCCTTGAATAACTGCCTGAACGCGCGAGTGAAGCTTGCCGCCCTCGGGGAGCAGTGTGGCGAGCTGGTTGTGCCGCAGCCGGACTATTTCAGTCCCGCCAGCTTTGGCAGTCTGGAATTGCGTCGGCGGACTGACAGTGAATTTATCGGGCAACAGATTTCCTATGATAGCGTTGCCGGCACTACAGTTCCGATGGTCAGCCTGGACTCTCTCGGACTCGGACGCCTAGACCTGGTAAAACTGGACGTCGAGGGAATGGAACTGGAAGTATTGCGCGGCAGCCGCTCCGTTCTCGCGCGCCATCAACCGGTCATGATCGTCGAAATCATCAAGTCTGACCGCGCTGCGATTGAGGCTTTCGTTACGGGGCTTGGCTATCGTACTTTCAAGTCGGGGCCAAACATCATTGCTGTCCATACCAGCGATCCGACGCTCGCCCAGATCTCCGTCAAGGATGAACAAATGTGCTTTACCGTGTGATGGGAAGGGCGATGAACGGGGTTATCAGGTCCGACTCGCCCTGAGCGCCGCCGGGCACTATGAAGCTAGCACCCGCCGACATTCGGCTGCGAGATTGTGGATTTCCGCCTTGATGTGCAGAATATCCTCGAAGTCAGGGCTGCGATGTTCCTCGCCTTCCGGCCACAAAGCATGTGCCTGGTCGGCAAGACTGTTGACTTCGGCGAGAAACCGCGTGGTCTCAACCGTGATACCGCTTGCACGAGCTAAACTGATCGCTCCCTGGCACGCAAGAAGGTCCTTGTGAAGGCGGGTTAGGCGTTGACGGATCGGTGAACTGTCGTTTGTCATGTTTGGGGGTTCGAGCGAATTAGCAGTGGCTGTGATCGTGGGGCAGGGCAGTGTATGCCCGATCATAGCGCGACTTTTGGTGAGCGAGCGCTGCACGTGTCGGCGTCAGTGCGCGCCGACAAGGCGGTCGAACACGTCAGTCCGGTTGTCGACTCGCTATACATCGGTTTTTCCGGGTTGAAAGCGTCGCTGTTGGCGCCTATTGAAGGCCTCGAACCCGCGTTCTAACGGTCGGCACATACATGGAGTCTATCTTGAGATATATAGCGTTGGTCTTGCTAGTTCTTGCATGTCTCGGTCAGGCGCAGGCACAGACCGCACAATTGACGCTCGACGTGACCGGCAATATCACGCATGTAACCGAGGCCAGTACCCATACCTATCATTTTACGCGGGCTGACCTGCTTTCGCTCGGTGTGAAGAGCATCAAGACTTCCACGAATTGGACACCCGTGAGCGTGTGGCGCGGGCCAACTCTGGAAAGCATTCTGGAAAAGGTCGGCGCACGGGGTAAGCTGCTACACGTGTACGCGCTTGATGATTACAAGCATGATGTTCCCATCTCTGATGCGAAACAGTATGGGGTGATTGTGGCCTACGAGCGCGACGGCAAACCACTGGAGCCGAAGGGCTTCGGGCCACTAATGCTAATTTATCCCCGCGATGAGCAACCGGACGAACTGAACCGCGCGTCGATCGAAGCTCGATTCGTGTGGCAAATTTATAAGATCGTTGTTGAATGACCTTCCTTCGCGCTATTGGCGTCAAAAGGGTCCTGGGCGTCGCGATTGCGCTCCTGTTTTGCGTATCCGGGGTGTGGATTTACTTCGCGTATTCGCTGCTTCTGTCATCGGCTAGCCTCAAGGCGCTCGCCGGTCCACAGGAGAATTACTATTGGCCGGTGGCCCAACTGGAAATCGCGGCCAATAAGGCCAAAAATGCGCTCCTTCTGTACAGTGCCGACCGGTCGGATTTTCGATCGGTGCAGCTGCGCTTTGACGTCCTGCAATCGAAGTACGCCGTATTGGCCACGCCGTCCGACGCTACTCAGATTTTCAACGGCAATGCTGCGTTTCGAGATGCACTCGCCCACATAGGTGCTGTGATCGAAAAAGCGAGGCCTGCCGTCGAGCAGCTACCGCAAGATCCTGGCAGGGCCGTGGACCTGTCGATTCACCTGGGGCAGATAGATGAGCCTCTGGCAATCATCGCAGATCACGTGAGCGAGGCCGAGATCGACCGGCGCGATACAGTCTACGAAGACTTGATCGAAAAGCGACACCTTTTTTTCCTGAGCAGCCTGCTGCTGTTGCTACTCCTGGCGGGAACAGCTGCGCTCGCCCTGATGCTGGGCGTCGATCGTAAGCGGCTAACGCGCCAGCAGCGCGCGGCGATAAAGGCGGAGCAGGACGCGGTTCGCGCCAAAAATGCTTTCCTCGGGATGATTGGCCACGAACTGCGGACACCTCTGCAAAGTATCGTTAGCGTGGCGGATACTCTGTTGGAACGGCGCTTTGCAGAGCGAGACGCGACGTTGATCAAGCGGTTGGCGGTAGCCGCAAGCCGGTTGGAAACGCAGATGAAGGATCTGACCGACTTCGCCCGACTGGACGCTGGAGGCCTCACATTGCGGGAACGGGAATTCCAACCCGCCGACGTTATTGGATCGATGATTGCCGACATGACGACGTCTGCCAAGGGCAAGGGGCTGGAGGTCGTCGCACAGGTCAACGACGGCGATCGCTGGTATCTCTCGGACCCCGATCGCATCAGGCAGATAGTTGGAAACCTGTTATCGAATGCGGTCCGGTATACGGATGCCGGTCGAATTCTTGTGCGTCTCGATGTGACGCCGTCCAGGGATGGGGCCGTTCTTGATATCACCGTTGAGGACACCGGGCCTGGCATTCCTGCGGCGTCCGTTAGTCAGCTCTTTCAGCCCTTCACGCAACTGGACCAGTCCAATACGAGGAAGCACGAGGGCGCAGGCATTGGCCTCGCGATCGTCAAGGGGCTGGTCGATCTGCTCGGCGGATCGATCAACATCGACACTGAACTGGGGCGCGGAACGAAGGTCGAAGTGTCGCTGCCCGTCAAGGCAGCCGCGGCTGCTACAGAGGCCGACGGGACAGAGCTGCAGGTTACGGCGATCATCGAACGGAAGAGGGTACTTATCGTAGATGACCATGAATCTGCAAGAGAGTCATTTGCGGATGTGCTGTCATCGTTTGGCGCGTATGTGGATGTTGCTGCCGATGCAGGCGAGGCTTTGGCTGCATTGAATGAGGCTGCGTATGACGCAGTATTGCTGGATGTGCAGATGCCAGGGGAAGACGGGATCGCCGTCGCTCGAAAGGTACGAGCAACGCCGGGACCGAACAGGGATGTTCCGATCATCGGCATCAGTGCGTTTTCCAGGGAGCTGCTGAAAGACAGTGGGGCGGAACTCTTCACCCAGCACCTGCACAAGCCTGTGCGGAACTCGGTATTAAAGCAGGCGTTACTGGATACGCTTGTAGCTGACAAGCCGCACTGAATTCAACCGAACATGATTGATCAATGACTATCCTTGATGAGGTATCGGCGCTGACGAATGCAGGGTCCCTGCTATCGCGAGATGGTGAGATTGTTGCCTCCTATGACCTTGAGGTGTCCGACGTGGCGGCAGAGGGCTATCGCGCGCTTTCTGCCGTGCAGGCAATCAGGAATGCGAATGTTGCACCGTTTGAAGTCGACTACTCGCGCCTGACGCGCGTTCATGTCATCAACGGAATGGGCGTCACGCTGGGGGATTCGATTATTGGACTCTCTGCGCTCGCGGCGATCAAGAAGCGGCACCCGGGAATTTCCTTTGTTATTTACCGTCCGGCTCGCGCCCCTGCGTACGTCAGGGAGCTATACCAACTGGCGGCGCCAATCTTTGGAGCCGTTGTGGATCTTCCCGTCGACGTCGATTCTCTGCCCGACGATGAACTCCGGGTCGATCTGGGCAACCATCTGTTCTGGCCCAACTTCTCGTCGATGCCCATGATAGATTTTTTCCTGTGGGCGCTTGGCATCGCACCGGCTGACGTAGGACCGAATCACAAGTCGAATGACTGGCTTCAGCGCGTAGCGTTGCCGGCGTTGGGCGCGAAGTGGTCATCGAAGGAATATACGTTGCTCTGTCCGACAGCCAGCACGCCCGTGCGCAGCATTCCGCATTCGTTTCGAGCGGACGCCGTCAACAGGCTTTGGGAAAGGTTTCACGTTCCCGTACTTGGCTTCGGCAAGGTCGATCACCCGCACTACACAGACATCAAGAGCCTGTCGACCGACACGGCCGCCTTTCTCGCATGGGTGAAACATGCCCGCTTTGTTGTGACGTCTGACACGGCCGCTGTTCACATCGCAGCTGGATTTGACGTGCCGACAGTGGCATTTTTCACTTCGATCTCGTCCGAGTTGCGCGCGCGCGACTATCCGTCGTGCAAAGCTATAAACCTTCCTCTTCCGGAAATCCAGGGAATCCAGGCGAGTGGGCGAGCGGGTGATCTGGAGATAGTCGACCGCGCGTATCAGAAGTTGACCTCAAGCAACTGGGCGCTGCACCTTCGCGATTAGCTCGATGAGCGGCTCAGTTCGTGAGAGATTTCCGAAAACAGGATGGGCATACGGACCGGCTTTTCGATCCACTTGCAGCCAAACTGCTTGATTACCCTAGCGATGTCATCGACGCGGGCTTTGCCGGTCTGCAACTGCCCGGTCAGCAGGTAAATCGGCGCTGTTGCATTCTCCGCCTTCCGGATATCGAGAATGGCGGCCTCGGCGGTGTCATCGTTGATAAGCCAGTCGATTATAAAAGCGTCAAACGCGTTGCTCTTCAGGCTCTCACGAAAGCTGGCCAGATCGTAGAACGGTATGGCGTTCAGACCGTGGTCGTTGAGATAGTCGCAGACGTTGTTGGCCGCCTGCGTTTCAGTATCGTCGTCGAGGACCGCGATCGTCGGCTTCTCAAGGTTCGGCAGGTTGGGGCGTATTTCGACCGACAACACATTGAAGATCCGACCGGCCGGAGCAATTTCGGCCGGATAGATGTTCCATGCCTTGCCCGACTGGATCGCTACCAGATCGGCTGATCGATCACCGCTCAGCTCGTCGCCGATCCACACTGAACACGGCAGTGGACGCGGGCTCACCATCAGCATCCCTTCTCCCGCAATCGAATCTTCAAAACCTTCGTTGCTTTCAACCAGAACACTCGGCGTTTCGCCGAAGTGCGTGGCAACCGCCCCGAGTTGCTTCAGATCCCATGGCAATTGGCCTTTCATCTTGCGGCTCGCAGCAGAGAAGCTGAGATTAAGGATCCGGCTTAGCTCGCTTGCCTGGGCCCGTTTTGTGACACCGTGCCGCTCCATCAAATTGCGAACGCGGCTGGCGATGGCCATTGAATCGGTCTGAATGTCGTTATCAGGCATATCCCAATACCTCCTTTGGTTGCCGACTTTATCCAAAACTGACCTGTGGCGCAAGGTTTTGGTAATTTCTTGCAAAACATGACTTGACACACGTTGTATGGCTAGTAAAGTGACGTCGTAGGTAATCTTCATTCCATTGGATGACGCGCGGGGGCAGGAGTTAGGGCGCGGTATCTGCCTGACCACGGATCACTGACGAGGCTTGATATGGCAGACGCCGTTGTGGGTAAGAGGGTTGCGAAGCGCCTGTTGTCCTTCAAGTGCGCGAAGACGCGCGACGCGCAGGCGGCTTTCTGCTGTGTCGAAGCGCGCGCAGCGCGACGCATGATATTGCCGGTCGCCTTGCTGTGCGCAGCTGCCTTCCCTGAATTTGCCTATGCGATGGACTACAGCACCGGCACTGGCCTGGTTCGTGATTTCGTTAGCTGGCTGTTCGTCGACGCGGGGCCTTATGTCTTCATGGCGATTCTCGGCATCTGTGTGCTCGGGGTACCGAAGGGCTGGATTCCGATGAAGGGCGCCGTGATTGCCGTTATCTGCTCATTTGTTTTCTTCGCGGTCCCGTCGATTGTTCGCTATGCGGCTTCGGTCGCTTCCTCGCAGATCTGAGGTGAGGCCATGCGTGAAGTCCACGAAATCCCGAAAGGCATGGTGCAGCCCTGGATGATATGGGGCTGCCTGGCTGAACTGTTTCTCGGTTCCTTCGTATTGCCCGCCGTTGTCTTCATGTTCCTCAAATGGTGGCCGGTGATGCTCGCCGTACCCTTCCTGGTCATCGGCTCCTATCTGATCACCGCGAAAGACATGTTCGCGTTCTCGGTCGCGTACCAGAGCTTTGGAGCGACAGCGAAGCCACGTAGCCTCAGGTACTGGGGCGGGGCGAAGACCTATGCCCCTCGGTGAATTTCTGGACCGTCATTTCGGCGCATCGCCATTCGTTCAGCGGAGCGAGGCAGACAAGGATGATGCGGCCGATCTGCACGCATCGCGCGAACTCCCGTTCGGCCTGAACGCGTACTACAACGGCCATACGTTGCGCACGCTTGACGGCGCACTGGTGCAGATCGTGCGTCTCCAGGGGCTGTACGCCGAAATGCTGGATGACATCGGCGTCGATGCGTACAAGCATCAGCGGAACACCGCGCTGGAGTCGATCGCTGACAGCAATGTAGGCATCTACGTGTACGAGATCCGGCGCAAGGCCAACCGGTGGCCCGCCGGCAAGTATTCGAACTGGTTTCCGAACTTCCTCAATGAAAAGCTGAAGGCGCGTTTCCAGACGCGGTCGTTGTATCAGCACGAAATCTATATTGCCATCGTGCGTTACCGGCACTACAGCGGGATAGTGGGGCGGCTCGATCGCGTTTTCAACGCGCTCAATCCCTCTGGCGCCAACGACAAGCTTGAAACGGAGTCCCGGCAGGCGCGTGACCTTGAAGAGAAGGTCAACTCGCTGATGAAATCGCTGGCCCACTACGCGCCTCGCCGGCTGGGCCGTGTCGAAGCGGAAATCGGACCCTGTTGTGAGATGGCGCGTTTCCTGCACTATCTGCTCACGCAGGAAGATGGCCCGGTGCTGGCTGACTCGTACAACCTGGCCCAGGCGATCGCGAGTTCGTATCTGCATTTCGGCCGCAATCCGATCCTTGGAAAGGACGTTTTTGAGGTCAACGGGCTCAACCATCGCCGCATCGGACAGGTGCTCGCCATGTCGCGCTGGCCCGACGGCGCTGTCGCCGGCATGGCAGACCGGTTCCAGCGGCTGCACGCCGAACTGATCGTTACGCAGAAGTTTTTCCCGATCGACAAGCTTGACGCCAGCATGGCGACGTCGACCAGTGAGGCCCGGCTGTCGCACGACCGGACGACTGCCGGCATGTCGGCGGAAATCACGGCTCTGCGCATGCGGCAGGCGGCCAACAAGGCCGTGCTCGGCACGCATCACATGAGCGTCCTCGTTCATGTGCCGGTAGAAGGGCGCTCGCAGGATGCTGCGGTGAAGGCGCTCGAGGCGCTGGATGATGCCGTCGGAAAGACAGGTGAGTGCTTCAAGAGCTGGGGTGTGAAGCCGGTCGTCGAGACGACCGGAATGGAGCGCGCTGTCTGGTCGCAGATACCGGGCGCCACGAAGCGGCACAACGGCCGGGTCGGCAAGGTCGAGACGATTCAGTTCGCCGCCTTTGCGTCGCTACACAGCTTTCCACAAGGGCGCTTCGACGGAAACCTTTGGGGTGAATGCCTCATGGTCCTGCCGACGGAAGGTCAGACCGGCTACTACCTCAACCTTCACGAAGAACGCGCCGGGATGGTGCCCGCGCACGGCAATTTTGCCGCGAAAACCGGCGCGGGCAAGACGCTGCTTGTCGCGATGATCGTGAGTCAGGCCGACAAGGTGGAGCCTCGTGTGCACTGGTTCGACCGGGAGAACGGGAGCACCGTGTTCATGCAGGCCATGGGCGGCGCCGACATCGTACTCAGTCTGTCCCGGTCCCTGGGCAACCCCTGCAAGATGCCCGACACCGAACAGAATCGCGCGATGCTGCGTGAGCTGCTGATGATGATGGCGACGTGCTATGGCTATGTGCTCAACGTCGACGACATCGATCGCATTGCCACGGCGGTCAATGACAACTTCGACGACAGCAAGACCAGGTTCGAGGATCGGCGCCTGCGGAATCTGGCCTGGCGTTTTGGAGCGAAGAATTCAGACCTGTATCGGGCGATTGCGGTGTGGCACGGCGATGGCGCGAATGCCGCGGTTTTCGACAACGAACATGACACGCTCGATGTGGCAACACACCGTCACTACCGCTATGAGATGCGGGAGTTGATGAAGGACAAGGAGGGCAAACCGGAGCTTCCCATCCTGCTCAACTACCTGACCCACCGTATCGAGCAGTCGCTTGACGGGGCGCCTGCGATCATCGTGTGGGACGAGGCCCAGACGTACATCCGCAATCCGTTCTGGCAACAGAAGGTCGAGCTGTATCGCGAGACATTCCGCCGGCGTAACTGCGCGACGCTCTTCATTACGCCGGAACCGAGCGCGCTCTATCGACCGGTGGTGGCCGTCAGGAATCAGGCGGTAACGAGCTTCTATCTCGCGAACGACAAGGCCGATCGACGGGACTACGTCGATAACCTGGACTTTTCGCAGAGCGAGTTCGAGTTCATCGAACGCGCAGCGCCCACTGACTACAAGGTGCTTATCAAGAAAGGCAATGGGGTCAGTGTGCGTGCCTCGTTTGATATGTCGGACATGCCCGAACTCGTCGCCGTGCTGTCGTCGAATGACAAGTCGGTCGAGCTGATGAACCGTGTTCGCGCCGGGTTGGGCACGACGGACCCGAGTCGCTGGGTTCCGGTGTTCATGGAGCGCGCGCTATCTGAACGGACGCACAACGTTTGAGTTGAGAGGGGGGCTTGTGATCGGGCAGATTGCAATCGGTGTACTTGGTGCGGCGAGCGTATTCCTGTCGCAGGATCGCCGTGCACACTGGCGCAAGTGGGCCTGCATCTGTGGGCTTGCGGGGCAACCTTTCTGGTTCTGGATGGCGTGGGAATCGCGGCAGTACGGCGTGCTTGCGCTTTGTTTTGTGTACGCATGGTCGTGGGCGCGAGGCTTCAGGGCGTACTGGATTGGCGAGGGAACGAGCGCAGGGAGATTGGCGAAAGCGACCTTACAACCGGAAGTGGAGGTGCAGAAATGAACGGACCATACGTAGCGGCCATCGCAGTGATGGCCATGTCGACGACAGCTTTCGCAACGGGCGTTCCGGTCGGCGACGCCGGGACGTGGACAGCGCTGGCCGCTCAACTCGCCCAGCTCAAGCAGGAATACGACACGCTCAAGCAGCAATACGGTGCGGTAACCGGCTCCTACGGGCGGGGCGGACAGGGGCTGACCGATGCAATCGACGCGTCGTCCATTGTGCCAGGCAGCTGGCAGGACGTGGTATCGCAGCAGAAGAGCGGCGTGTACGGCAGCCGGCAGGCGACGTACGAAAGGGTGATGAACACGATGTCGCCCGATGACTTCGCGGACAAGGGCGAGGGTGCGAACTACAAGATGAGTACCGACTCGGTTCGTTCGGCACTGGCTGGTGGAGAGTCACTGTACGACGAGGCGCAAACGCACCTGCGTAACTTTCAGAACCTGTCACAGCAGGTCGACACGACGCAGAACGTCAAGGATGCCGCCGATCTGCAGAACCGAATGTCGGCCGAGCTGGGCATGGCGCAGTCCGCGCAAACGAAATTGCAGGCCATCAACGCGAATCTGACGGCGAACCAGGTGAATGAAAGTAATCAGGCGACGGCGGTTCGCGCGAAGTTTTTTCAGAACGTATCGAAATGAGGAACGGCATGCGACGCATCGTTTTCTACCTCCTGCTCGTCGGCGCTACGTTTCTGGCTGGATGTGCGCATTCCGGCGCGATATCGAAATCGCCGTGCGCCTGCGATTTTCATCCGATCGGCCATCGGGTGTAACACGTGCACCGTGCGCCTTCCGGCGCACGGGCGTCTGAAACTGGAGACAGGCATATGACTTGGACAGGCAAACTTACCTGGTTCCTTCTCGCGGTCGCAGTGGTTGGATGCGGCGGTCTGACCGTTTACGTTGTGCATACCCGTAGCACGGGAAGCGACACTATCGAACCGCCCGCGCAGACTGTGCCGGCGTTCGAGCCGAACACTGAAGCGTATTACCTCGCGCATCAGGGCGAGATGAAGCAACGACTGGCTGAATGCAAGAACCACGGTATCGGGGTCGGCGCCGACACGCCGGAAGCAAGGGATTGCACGGCGGCCGCCGCAGCGCTTAACGACAGGTTCTTCGGCGCGAGCAAGTGACATGGCCGATCCGGTAGATCAATTCATCCAGACGCTGTTCGACAGCATTCCCTCGCGGACGGAAGCGTTTCTGTCGACCAACTACCCGGTGCTGGGGCACGCGGTCACGCAACCCGCGTTGTACCTCGCGATGATCTGGGTGGCGGTGAAGGTGATGCGGGTTCATTCCGGGCGCGATCCGGCGGACGTATGGCCGTTGCTGAGGATGCTGCTCACGATCATGTTCGTGTTTGCAGCATTGAACTGGGGCGGGTTGGCCGGACAGATCTTTCACTCGTTCCAAGAACTGCGCGACGACACAGTAAGTGCGCTGATGGGTGGGCAGTCGATGACGCAATATCTGGAGAACGACTACAACAAGTTTTCAGATGCATCGGGCCAGATGATGAAGCAGTCGATGCTCAATATTGGCATCGTTCTTCTCGGATTGGCGTTGCAGATCGTCAATTCAGCCATGGTCCTCATTGCTCTCGTCCTGAAGGTTGGGTCCGACATGGGGTTCGCAGTCACGATGCTGCTGTTCCCGCTGTTCGTGCCGACGTTGATGTGGAATAGCACGCGCGGATTCGGCATGAGCTGGTTCGCGGCAATGGCGAAGTTCGCTCTGGTCGGAATCCTGCTCGGTGTCATCGTAAAGTTCAGCTTCGACATCACCGACCAGTTTGTCTCGAAGATGGATCCCAATGCGATGACGGCCCAGGATGCCTTCGCCGCAATCATTATCGCCGGCGCAATAGCGCTCTTCATGGCCTTTACCATTCGCCCCCTGGCGTCCGCGCTGACATCGAGCGGCGCCGCCGGCAGCGGCATGGCGGACATGATCGGCGGATTCATGATGTCTCAAATCATGTCGAAGTTTTCCGGTGGTGGGCGAGGCGGCGCCGGCGCGAATCCCGGTGCGGCGACTGCACTGGCCAGTATCAGCAACACACAAACTGCGCACGGCAACCAGCTTGCGCGAATCGAGCGGGCGCTGTCCTCGGGCGGCGCCGCGAGCGCTTCAAGCATGTCGAGCCCGTCGGGTGCCGGGCAACCCGGCGGCCCAGGAGGCGCGGGGCCTTCGGGCGGCGCATCTGACGGAGGTCAATGGTGAGCGCGATTCTTCAGAAATCGTCCAGAACACGGAATGCGTCAGCGCTTGATGCACCACCAGCCGAATCCTATGAAGCGATTCGCTTATCCCGGAATCGGGCATATCTGCTTGCGCTGGTCGCGTGGCCGATCGCGGGCCTGGCGCTCGCGTCGATGGCCTACGACAAGGCTAACCAGGAATATGTGCCACCCGTGGTGCTAACTCTTGACACGCACAACCACGTTGCAAAAAGCGAGATCGGCACACCGGCGGTGCTCAGTTCGAAAGATGCCGTAATCGAAAGCGAGCTGGCCCGTTACGTGACGGAACGCTACACGCTCGATCGCGCGTTTCGTCAGGACCATATTGATTACGTCAGGCTGCATTCGGCATCGAACGTGGCGGACAGCTTCAACCACGAGATGGACGCGAAGAACAGGGACAACCCGTACTACAGCATCGCCGAGACGACAGTGCGCCGCGTCAAGGATGTGCGCGTGCGAATCCTCGACCGGGACGACCACAAGGCCGAAGCAACGTTCACGACCTACAACGATGGAAACGGTGACAACAAGACGGTGTACTGGCATGTGCTGTTCCGCTACGACTTCGTGAAGCAGGCGTTGACGCCGCAGAACCGCTACATCAATGGGACGGGATTCATGGTGACCGGCTTCGAGCCGAACACAGAGCCGGGTGCGCCGGCCCCATCCGGAGGCTGAAAATGGGAGCAGCCAGGATCGCTCTGACAGTAGGAGCACTCGCCACAGCGCTATCGGTGATGACGCAGGAGGTAACGGCAGCCGATCCCGTGCTGCGCGGCACGGCGGGTAATGTGCAGCGCCTGCCGTACATGCCAGACCAGATATACGACCTGAAGGTCGCTGACAGGACCTTGCTGGCGATTGATTTTCCTCACGGCGAGCATATCAAGGTCATCGCGCAGAGCACGGCACCGGTCTTTCATGTTCAGCGAACGAGCGACACGCTGCAGGTGACGGCCAACAGGCCTGGCGAAAGGATGGGGCTGAATGTCACGACGACGCGTGGCACTTACCACCTGCAGATAGCGTCGATTGACGATCCGTTGCAGGCCGCGCACATCGTGCATTTCGTGACGCCCTCGGCGTACTAACCAGTAGAGGGAGCGACATGGAAACGATTCGCCGCAGCATGCTGGCATGGTCAGTGGGTATCGCGTGCGCCGCTATGAGCGTGAATGCGCAGGTGGCCAAAAATCCGCGCTGTGTGATCACGGACAACCGGGTATGCCAGCTCCAGTTCGACCCGAATCAGGTCTACGAAATCACTGGTGTCTATGGTTATGCAACAACGATCGAGTTCGCGCCCGGGGAAAAGATCCTCAACAAGGCGATCGGCGATTCAATCGGCTGGCAGGTCCTGAAGTTTCGCAATCATCTTGTGCTCAAGCCGGTCGAGCCTGATGCAAGAACCAATCTGACGGTCACGACGAGCAACCACGTCTATTACTTCCGCCTGTCCAGTTCGAAGAATCCGGAGCGCGCGACCTATGCGGTGCGCTTCCTGTATCCGGCGGACGGAAACGATGGATGGAGCGACGATTCGGGCGGCGTCTCCGACGCATCGTATTCGCAGCCCCGCATGGTGAACAAGAATTATCAGGTGTCGGGTGACGAAAATTCGTTCGGTCTGCAGCGCGTGTTCGACGACGGGCAGTTTACTTACTTTCTGACCACGAGCGGCAAACCCAAGCCGAGCATTTACGTAGTGGACCGCGACGGTACCGAGGCGCTTGCGCCCATGCGCAGGGAAGGGCCGTACCTGGTGGTCGAGCAGATGGCTGACCGCTTCACCCTGCGCGATGGCGATCGCACCTTGTGCGTGATCCGGTCGCAACAGGGTACGGCGACGCAGGCGCAGCGCTCACCCTGGGGAGGCGGAAATTGAATACGCCTGGTAACCCGAATGATCTGCCTCATGAGGACGGGCAGCTAGGTGGCGGGGCGCGCGATGCAGGCGACAGCCTGAGCGAGCGCCGGCGCGCAGCGGATGCGCTGCGGCAGACGTCACTCGCGGCCGATCCGGCCCGCGGCCGGCGCCAGACCTTTTTCACGGTCGCCGGCGTGATTCTCTTCCTGCTGTGTGCCGGCGGGTTCTACGCGATGAAGCATGACGCGCCAGCGCCATCGAGCAGTTCCGACAAGCCGAAGATCGACGAAGACACGACGAAGGCCGCGCCGCTGGATGCTGGCCGGCAAAAACTTCCGGTGTCGATGGCGGCCGCTGCGTCGGCGCCGGCGGCAAGCTCGTCGGTTGATCCGGAAGAGGCGCGACGGGCTGCGGAGCGTCAACGTCAGGCGGCCGCAGCCGCCGAGCAGGCGCGAAGAAAAGCCGAGGCAATGCACGAGGCGCGGATGAAATCGGGCCTGTTTGGTTCCGACACGGGGGGCGATGGTCCGGACGATGCAGGTGGTGCTTCCGCTGATGCTCAGCAGGGTGAGGCAGGCCTGGGCCGTCATTCTGGCGGTGACGGTCCGAATGATCCGAATTCGGCTTTCGCGCGCAGTGTTGCGAACGCCGACGATTCGACTTTCAAGGCCCAAAAGATCGAGAACCTCCAATGCAAGATGGAGCCGGGGGCCATTCTTCAAGGCCACCTGCTGCCCCGCATCATCTCCGACCTGCCTGGCTCGATCACGATCATGCTGGATCGGGACGCCTACGGGGAGAAGGGCAGGATTGCGCTGCTGCCGTGGGGCACGCGCATTACAGGCAAACCGAACTCCTCCGTGCGCAAGGGGCAGGAACGAACCTTCATTGCAAGCGCCGTCGCCTTGCGTCCGGATGGCGTCAGGATCCATGTCGACTCACCGGTTGCCGATCAGCTCGGATCGGCGGGTATTGATGCGGACGTCGATAACCACGTTGGCCAGATCCTCGGCATGAGTGCGGCGCTGGCAATCCTTGGCGCGGGCGCATCGAATTATGGGGTGTCGTCCTCGGACCGCAATAACTCATCCGCGATGTACCGCGAGAACGTCCAGTCGTCGATGGCCCAGTCGTCGCAACAACTGCTGGGCGGCTACGTCAACATCCCGCCGACGCTCAAAAACGACCAGGGCACACGCGTGCGCATTCAGGTGGAGCACGAACTGGACTTCTCCGACTACTGCAAGCCGGACGGCGAGGAGGATTGATGGCCACAGATATCTCGCACATTCAACGCGAACTGCGCCGGCAGCTGGACGACGCGGTTGCCGATGCGTTTCAGGCACAGATATTCAGCGACTTCGCCCGGGATGGCGGAAGGTACCTGATGCTTGCGCAGGCAAAGCTTAAGGCCGTTGCCCGCCAGTGTTTCGATGCGCAGGTGTGCCTCGATCGTCCGTCCGTGCAGCAGGCCGGCGCGGTGGCTCGCGCCAAACGCATCCGGGGACACTGACATGTCGATTGTGCCGGCATTCTTCAACCGCACCGAATCCATCCGGCCGCTTTTCGACGACGCCGATGTTTCGGAGATCGCGGTGAATGGTCCAGGAATCGTGTGGGCCGGCCGCAAGGGCATGCGGTTCATGGAGCGAGTCGATACGCCAGTACTGACCGAAAGCACGTTGCGGGACTTTGCCGAGCTGGTCGCGCATTACTCGGACCAGGAGACGAACGCCCAGCGTCCGCTTCTCGCGGCCTCGATACCCTCGGAACTGACAGGGTCGGGTAATCGCGATTTCCGTATCCAGGTTGTTCAACCCCCAGCGGTGCCGGCGGGCACGATTGCGATTGCGATCCGCAAACCTTCGACACTCGATCTGGCGATGCAGTACTACGAGGAGAGCGGGGCCTTTGACCGGGTCAATGAACCGCTAGCAGACTCGGAAGACACCGACAGGAAACTGGCGGCGCTGTATCGGGATCGCGCGTGGCCGGCCTTCCTGCGACTCGCCATCAAGGCGAAAAAGAACATCGTTGTCAGCGCACCGACTTTTGCCGGCAAGACGGAGTTCATCAACATGCTTCTGAAAGAGATCTCGCCGGCTGAGCGGATCGTGACGATTGAAGACGCGCGCGAGCTGCGGCCGCCGCAGGCCAATACGGTGAACCTGCTGTATTCGCGGGGTAATCAGGGCACGGCGAATGTGACGCCAGTTGAACTGATGGAAGCGTCGTTGCGCCTGTCGCCTGATCGCGTGATTCCGGGCGAACTGCGTGGCGCTGAAGCATACGTCGCGCTCGAAATGCTGAATTCCGGTCACGGCGGCTGGATGACGACGCTGCACGCAACCAGCCCCGAGCACATGTTTGAACGACTCGCGCAGATGGTCATGCGCTTCGGCTCGACGTTGCAGCGTGCCGAGATTATCGACTATGCCCGCAGTCTTATCGACGTCGTGGTGCAGATGCATCGCTATGACGATGGGGTACGGGGAATCAGCAAGGTGCTCTATGTCGCCCATTAAATCTCTCGTCGCGCCTCTGGCGCTGGGTGTGATGCTGCTGTCCGCTCAAGCGTCACAAGCGGATATGCAGGTCGCTTCCCCATCTGTTGCCGCCTCGTTTGTCTCGCTGGCCCAGGAGTGCGCCCCTGACGTTCATCATGCGCTGTTGGGGCGCGTGGCGACAGTCGAGAGCAGCGGCAATCCGTTCGCGATCGGCGTCGTCGGTGGCCACCTTGCGCGACAGCCAAAGAACCTTCCGGAAGCGCTGGCCACCGTCAAGGCGCTCGACGCCGGCGGCTGGAATTACAGCATGGGACTGGTGCAGGTCAACGTACACAATCTGGCGCGTTACGGACAGACAGCAGAGAGCATTTTCGAGCGCTGCACGAACCTCAAGACCGGAGCCGCGATTCTTAAAGCGTGCTACGCCCGGGCGAAGCCGCAATTTGCGCAGGCTGATGACGCGGTACGCGCGACGCTCTCCTGTTATTACAGCGGCGATCTGACGCGGGGCGCCGCTTATGCCCAAAAGGTGGCGGCTGCCGTCCCGGCGTCCGCCGTGCAGGGCGCGCAGCCGATCGAGGTTGTTCCAGACGTTCGCCCTGCAGGTGAACCTGCACGACGCGCGGCGGCACGGCCGGAGCGCGCTGCAAAGTCTGCGGCCAAAGATGACTGGTTCACGACCTATGGGGACGACGACGAAGACGGTCAGCTCAATGGACAGATCAACGGCCAGGTGAGCGATACGCGTAAGGCAGTGCGGGCAACCGGAGCGGTTGATGATCAATAACCGGTATCGGACGCTCGCTGCGACCCTCGTGTTGGACGGCTATGCCGTCACTGCGGGCGTGGCGGCGTCGCAATGGTGGCATCATCAGACTGGGGCCGGGGCGCAGTTCGCGGCGCTCCTGGTGCCTATGTCTTTTTATCTGGTGGCCCGGCTGGTGCGGGAGAGCGGTGGCTGGGTCCTGCTGCCGCCCGTGCTTGTTTTGATGTGGTTGGGTGCGGTGGCCGCGTCGCCGTTCTGTTTGCCGGGTCTTGCCGTGCGCAACACGTGGATTGCCTGGCGATGCATGAGGGTCGGGCGCAAGGCGCTTAACTGGCAAGGGGGTGGGGTATGAAGATGAAAATCAGAGGTCAGCTGATGTTGCTCGTATCTACGCTCGCTTCAGGTAGTCACGCCAGTATGGCCCGTGCAGACGACGACTACGGATGCCGCATTGTGATCTGCCTGGGCAACCCGTCTTCTAACGGCGGGCCGTGGGCGCCGGCCACCTGCGGCCCGGCAATGGATCGCCTGATAGACGATCTCCGCCATGGTCGTGGCTGGCCGCAGTGTAAAGACTCGGACATGACCGTCCGTCAGAACAACACGCCCTACGATCCGTGCTCCGCTGGCACAACGGCCGCGGCGACCGGTGCCTGGGTGGTCGAAGGGCAACGCAAGGCGGGAGCCCATCCATACAGCGGCATGAGCGGTTTCGCTCTGATTGGAACGCCAAAGCCTTCCGTGGCGGATCTCAGCACCGGCTACGCGTATTACGGGCCGCAGGCCTGCGTGGGCGGCCAGGTCGGCGCATATCAGGTGTACGGCGATCCATCGGGCGATGCGTCAGCTGTGAGCTCGCGAAACGGGCGGGACGGCGGCGGATACGACGGCGATCCAGTCACCGTCACGGTGTATGACCACATCGTCTGGCAACAGCCGCAATCGTCCAATGCGATTGACGTGTATGAAGCCGGCCAGTTCCAGACGCGCATTCACTACTAAGGCAACTATGTCGGACGGTAATCTCATGCCGGGCTGGACACAGACCGGCCCTTACGAACTGGCTCACCTGAGCGGGTGGAACATCGTTGCGGCCGTCATCGGCGGCAAGCCCGGGCAGCTGCTGCGACGTGGCGACGAAGTGCGGGGGCCGTTTGCCAGCCGTGCAGCTGCAATGCGCGCTCACGCCCGCGACCCGCAGCGCGATGTGGTGCCACAACCTGACGATATTGGGCACGAAGAGTACGAAGCATGGTTGAACGACGAGGCGGTGCCGCGTGCCGGCCTGATTGACCGTATCCGGGAGCTGGAGTCGCAGGGCGACGATCAGCTGATGCTGCTCAGCGCGCTGCACCGCCGGGCCACGGAACTCGCCTTCTCCATTCGTGCGGCCGAATGTGGCGCGGTGACCGAGCCGGACTCTGATGTTTTCGAAACGGTTTTCCATGTGGTGTTCGAAATCGCCGAGCATGCCGCACGCCGCCTTGATGTCGCTGAGCGGATCGAGCGGCTCTTTGCCCATGTGTCACCGGACGCCGCCGCTGCGCTGGTGGCCATGCGCCGGTATGAGCTTCGCGATGAATGCGGATGGCCCGATGCGGCGCGGATCCATTACTTGCGCAACCTCGTGGCGCACGCGATGGAACCGGTTACGCCGTCGGGCTACCGTCGTGCCGATCTGGCGTACTGGGCGGGACTGATCGACATGTTTCCGGAGAGCGGGTTCGATATTCGCGATAGGGCGGAGCAGTACACCGTCGACGAAGGACATACCGCGTACGACGAGGGGTATGCATGCGCGCGAGCTGGCCTGGCGGCCGTCCACCAGCCGAATCCGTACCCACGCTATACCGTGCGGCACGTCCGATGGTGGAACGGTCACGAAGCCGGCTGGCTGGACTATCTGCGAGCCCTTGTTCCCGTTAAATTGTCCGTCGCAGCAACAAAAGATAAGGATAGCGAAATTGCGTAATAAAATCCGGTCGCTGTCGGGAACGTTGGCCCTGACTGCCCTGCTGTGGGCGGGGCAGGCAGGTGGCGCACGGGCAGCATGCGTGGCACCGGTCGAGCCGTCGATCGACGCTGGATTTTCTCCTGAGGGTTCCGCTGAGCGCCTGGTACTCGATGCCATCTGTTCGTCCCGACGGTCGATCCATCTCGCGGCGTACACCTTCACCTCGCCGGCGATCGTGCGGGCGTTGATTGCCGCGCGTGGGCGGGGCGTCGATGTGGCGGTGGTGGCCGACGAAAAAAGCAATCTCGTTGAAGACCGCAGCGGTAAAGGCCGTATCGCGCTCAACCTGCTGTCGGCGGCCGGTGTTCGTGTGCGCACGATTGAAGTGTATCCAATCCATCATCAAATTCATGGTGATCGACGGCGAATCGGTCGAGACGGGCAGTTTCAATTTCACGACGTCGGCCGCCAGATACAACAGCGAAAACGCCGTGGTGATGTGGCATGTGCTGGTGGTCGCGCAGGCGTACCAGCAACATTGGCAAAGCCGGTTTAACCAAGGGCGCCCCTGGTCCGGGCAGGCGTCGAACTGACGGAGGTTTTTATGTTTGAAGACACCGTACTGCGGTTTAGCGACAAGGAGCGTCAGCAACAGCTTGCCGAGCAGGAGCAGGCGCTTGCTCAGCGCCGTGCGATTATCGAGGCGCGCCAGAAGAATCTCGCATACCGGCAGGACTGGCTTAAAAGGGAGCCGCACGCTGTCGCGCAGGCGGTCGAGCGCGAGGACAAGCAACGCCTTAAAGATAAGCAGCTCGCGACCGATGCCAAGGCGCTCAAGACACGTTTCGGCCTGAAGGAAGGTGATCTGATCGACACGGCCGCGATGCGGGGCGCGCTCGAGCAGGCGTTAGCCGAAAAAGAAGTCGAGCAGGCACAACGGGCCGAGCAGATTACCGATCGGGCGTCGCTTCTGTCGGGTCTAAACAAGCTGGCGTTGATCGACGCGAAGAAGACCGCCGAGATCCTGCACGCGAACACGGATCTGAATGTGCAGCGTGAGTGGAGTCGGCAGGAAGTTGCCGACATGTTCGCGAAAGCGCAGGCGCGCGTCGACGACAAGGGTGCCACGCACACCTACCCCAAGACGCTCGATGGCTGGGCGAAATCGCTGGACGCCCGCAATCGTGAGTTGGAGCTTGCCGAGATCAAGCTCGATGCGCAGGAGCAGGCATTACGGGCGCAGGTGCGCCGTGCGATCGAGGGGTCGGAGAAGATCGCGGCGCCGCCCGTCGCGGAGCTCGTGCAAAAGGGCGCAGAACGCACGGTCGAGGTTGCGGCGGGCAAGGCTGTGGCAGCGGGCGCGAAAGAGAGCGTCAGTATTGATACGTCTTTGGAGACATTGAAAGATCCGGCCAGGTTTGCAGCGACTGTGGATACGGTCGCGAAGACCACGGGGGTTAGTGCTGAACAGGCCAAAGCCACCCTTGAAATGCTGCGTGAAACGAAAGAGGCCCACGCCGGCAGGGCGCCGGATGCGGTGGCATCTGACAAGGCCGCGATCGATGCCGCGCGCAATGCGTTCTTCGGGCGGGGCAGTGGGAAGAGCACGGCGCCGGTCGAGAAGGTAACAGAGAAGGCCGCAGCGAAGCCGGCGGCGCAAAAGTCCAATGTCGTCGAAATGGGAGCCGGCAAGCGAACGTTGTCAGCTTCGCCAGTTGAGAACAGCGCCCCGACACGGGAGGCAAGGAAGTCCGTCGACGGGATTGCGGGTTTCAACAAACTGGGTCGAAACAAGACTAAGGATGCCGCAGACAGGGGCTCTCCAGATGCCGCAAAGTCGGCTGACGCAGGGAAGACGCAGCAGGCGGAAGGCGCCAGCTTCGTGCGTGCAGAGACGGGGCCGCGCAAGAAATTTTCCGAGCTGAATGCGCACGAAAAGCTTGAGCGTCGCGCCGAGTTCTTTGGGAATCTGCGCGAGTCGGCCGGCTTTACGCGCGATGGCAAGCAGGCAGTCTCGGAGCGGGCCAGGGAGGCCGTCAGGCCGGGAAAGCAACGTGAAGGGCACGGACTCTGACCCATGCAAAAGCACGAAGTCGTGATGATGCAGTGGACAGGCGCGGTGCTCGCGCTCGTTCTTGGCATTTGCGTGTCCTTCACCCTGGCGGGGCATCCGCCGTTTCCGTTCCCGGCCGGGATCATCAATGGCTTCATGGAGGCCGAGCGTGATCCCTTGCTTTTCTGGGGCGCGGTACCGGGCGCAGCGCTTGCAGCGGGTGTCACATGGGCGTGCCACGAATACCTGTTCAGTGGTTTTGAGGGCTACCGCTATGCCAGGTTTATCCGTGGCACGAAGATGGAAAACCGGCACCAGCTGAGCAGGCGCATCGCACGGCATAACGACCAGTACCGTAAGCAGGCCGTGAAGCACGGCGATGCGCCACGCGCGCCGGTCGCCGTGTGTGGCGTCGAGATGCCGACGGATCTGGAAACGCAGAACCTGATTATCGTGGGCGCTCCCGGCACCGGAAAGAGTCAGGCGATCAATGGACTCGTCGCGTCCGCGCTGTGTCGCGATGACCGCATGGTGGTGGTCGATCCGAATGGTTCGCTCATGTCGCGTTTCTATCTGCCTGGCGATGTGGTGATCAACCCGTACGACGCCCGGTGCGTCGGCTGGTCGCTGTTCAACGAGGTCGATCACGGCTTCGACTTCGAACGCCTCGCGCATTCGGCCATTCCGCCTCAGAACGGGGATCAGGCCGAAGAGTGGGCAGGGTATGCGCGTGCGGTACTCGCGGACACGATGAACAAGCTTGACCAGGACGACATGCGCGACATGGCGACGCTCACCGATCTGCTGGTACGCGAGCAACGCCCGGTGTTGCAGAAGTATCTCGAAGACACGGATTCGGTAGGGTTCTTCGCAAAGGATGCAGACCGGGCGACGGCCAGCATCATCTTTACGCTGAACAGATACATCCGGCCGCTGCGGCGCATTCCCGATGGCGATTTCTCGATCCGGCGCTGGATGGGCGACGAGAACGGCGGGAACATCTGGATTACGTGGCGCGAGGATCAACGCACCGCGCTCGGTCCGACGATCCCGGTCTGGCTCGATCTGATTTACGCGATGATCCTGAGCGAAGCGCCGACGTTCAACCGGCGTCTGTGGGTGTACAAGGACGAACTGGCCTCGATCGGCCACCTTTACAGCTTCGAGCCGGCTGTGTCGAAGGGCCGCAAGCACGGTCTGTGCGTGGTGGGCGGTGTGCAGGATCTGGTGCAGATGGACATGCAGCTTGGCGAGCTGCCTGCGAAAGCGGTGCTGTCGTGCTTTCGCAGCCAGCTTGCAATGGGGGGCGCCAATGCCCTGACGACCAGGCGCATGGCCGAGATGATCGGTATGCACGAAGTGGAACGGCACCCTACCGGCGTGCAGGGACAGTGGCGTATCAACACGCGCGAGCGTCGCCGCGAGTCGGAGCATGTCGTCACGTCGTCGCAGATATCGAACTTGCCTGACCTGAATGGCTACCTGAAATACGGCAAGGATTGGCCGCTCGCAAAGATCAGGTTTGGTGTGCGTGACTATCCGGTGCGCGTGCCTGCCTACATCGAGGCGGCTCCGCGTGAGGTGCTTGCGTCAATCGCCGGGCCTGCACCTGTTAATCCAGCGCCTGCTCCGCAGGGCGACCTCGGGGCGACTGCAACCATCATCGGCGCGGTCCTCCCTTCAACGCAGGCGTAGCGACATAAGTAGAGGTAACGCCATGAGCGAGTTTCGATTCGACGACGTGATTGTTGCGGCTAATGCCGGCGACCTGCAGGCGTATCTCGCCGATGCGCACGGCGAGAAAGTCCGGCCGCTGTGCATGTGTACTCCCGGTGGCGTCCCGATGTATGTCGCAAAAGTCGGCGAACACCATGTGATCAAGCGCATGCCGAACACGGGGCGCGCACATGCACCGGACTGTGCGTCCTACGAGCCGCCGGCGGAACTCTCCGGACTGGGCGAGGTGAAAGGTGAGGCTATTCAGGAGAACATCGAGGACGGCATCACCACGCTCAGGCTCGATTTCAGCCTGTCGAAGACTGGGGGTAAAGCGGCGCCAGCACCTTCTGGCATGGCGGCCGACACGGTGCGCACAGACGGCGCAAAGCTGACGTTGCGCGGCACCTTGCACTACCTCTGGGAAGAAGCTGGCATGAATCGCTGGTATCCGGCGATGGAGGGCAAGCGCAGCTGGTACGTCGTGCGCAAATTCCTGCTGCAGGCAGCCGCTGGCAAGGTTTCCAGGGGGGAGCCGCTGGGGCGGTCACTGTATGTGCCGGAGTCGTTCTCGTTGGAGCATGCGGCGGGCATTACACAGCGCCGCATCGCTCACATGGCAGAGCTGGCCATCAACAGGAAAGCACGCAAACTGATGATCGCGATTGGGGAAGTGAAGGAAATAGCGGAGTCGCGCTATGGCTTCAAGATCGTCGCAAAACACCTTCCGGACTTTCCGTTCATGCTGAGTGAAGATCTGCATCGACGGCTGCAGAAGCGTTTTGCGAACGAACTGGCGCTGTGGGACAGCATCGAGGACTCGCACCTCGTGTTCATTGCAACCTTCGGGCTAAGCCCGACCGGCATTGCGACAATCGAGACGCTGGCCGTCATGGTCGTGTCGTCCAACTGGATTCCATTCGAGCATGCGTACGACAAGCTGATGCTCGATGCGCTCACGACGCACAGGCGCCGCTTCGTAAAGGGCCTTCGTTACAACCTGGCGGAAAACAAGCCGCTTGCGTGCGCGGTGCTGGCCGATGTGTTACCGAAGCCCGTTGCGCTGTATGTGCAGCCGCCCGGCGTAGAACAGGAAGACGAGGATGCGCTGTCGGTGCTGATTGATGAAAGCGACATGCCGTCGTGGATCTGGCGTGCGGGCGAGGAGATGCCGGAACTGCCGCCGTCGACGTTACGCCGCGGCGCGAAGCCATTGCGGCGTGCCGACAGAACACCGGATGAGATCAATGCGGCGGCGGTGGATGCGGCCGCTTCGTCAGGCACGCGGGAGTCTGCATGGTGAAGCGAGGCTTGCTTGTCCAGCGGCTCACCATGGTTGTTACAAATAAATGTCATGAGCCGCTTCGATTGGAAGATTTTTATTCTCTGTTCAGCAGGACTGCGTAGCGCACGACAAAACCGAACCTGCAAAAGAAAAACCCCCGCCTGGCAGCGAGGGTAGTTCTTGATGGCAGCCAGCACAGAAGTGCCAGAGACATCGAATTCAGCGAATTGAAATCGATTCTAGCAACTCTTCACTCTGTGTCAAGCGCCGTCCGTGGGCGTCCGATCGTAAAAAATGAGTGACTGCATGAATCGACGACTGGCTAAACGGGCCGGACGGCCCGTACCCGTTCCTTCCGCAACATCTGCGCCGCCCCGCCTGACAGGGGGATGCGGGCGAAAGCCGTTTCCTCTCCCGGTGTTCCTGATGCCACGTTAAGCACGCACCTGCTCCGGCATGTCGGGTCAGTTGCACGCGCGTCGCGTTGCGGCACTCCCTCCCGGGTGTCCGCCCGCCCCGAACCGGGGCGGGCGGACACCCGCGCGTACTGACCGAATTGATGCACCGGCTCGGGCGCTATCTCGATGCACCCGACGAGTGGTTGCCGAGCCTGAACCGCGCGAACGGCTCGGCGCGTCAGCAACGCACTGAACGCAGCGTCGCGTGCATACAGTTGCTGCGCGCGAGCCTCAAATACCTCGATCTGCTGACCATGCGCGTGGGTGTTCCGTCGACGGGCGGCGGCATGCAGAACCTGACGCTGCCGTTTCTGGCCGGGCAGGCCGGACTTGACCAGCGGCGCGCGGAGCGTGCAATGCGCGACCTGCAGAAGGCCGGGTTGACCTCGGTGCGCCCGCGCTGCGAGCGCGGCGATGATGGTAACTACAGGGGATTGGCTGCGATCAAGTATGTCCCGCCGGCGCTCTTCGGCGCATTTGGCCTCGCAAAATGGCTGCGGCATGAACGTAGCAAGGCGGCGCTGCGTCAGCAGAGGCGGGCGGCCGCCGACGTCAAGCAGCGCTGGCGGGATGCACGTGACGAACGTGAGCGCGCCCGTGGCCAGCTCTGGCTGGCAGGCTTGAAAAACGGTGTAGCGGAACGTGTGGACCGCTCACGCTCCGGCCGGACCGGGACCTCCTGCGGGAAGGTCGTCGATGCTAAAGCCGAGTTCGAGCGGCAGATCCAGATCCGCGCCGGCCAGATCAAACAGGCCAATCCTTCCTTGGACCACGAAACCTGTTTCAGGCTCGCGCGACAGCAGCTCGCGCCTCCGCGCCGCTAGCCTTCTTCTTCTCCCGCATGTCCAGCCTATCGCGCCCTGCGAGGCACAGGCTCGTCCGGATTTTGCTGGTCAGCGTCCGCCGTGCGCCCCCTAGACCGTTTTCGGCGGATTCGCGCACACATGGCACCGGCTGAAAGGCAATTTCGCAACTCGCCCGCAGAGTTATCCACAGTTGAGGCAATGCACTATCAAGTAAGTGTCGGGAAACCCACGATTTAACTGTCGGTTCTTAATCACCGTCTCTTTTCACTACCGACCGGTGAAAAAACGCCTGCCCTCCGGACCTGCGGTCCTTCGCCCCGACGCTGCGCGTCGGCCTGCGCGTGCTGCGCACGCTTTTATCCAGTCCTCAGAGAGGAAGGATGAACCTCAAACCGTTCGCCAGGGCTGCTACGGGGCAGGCACTAAGGGCTACGCCGGCCTGAAGGCCGCCAAATCCCTAAGTGCGCGATAAAAGATTTACGCGCGTGCCTGCGGCACACCCGTAAATCAACGCGCTCGCGTGCTCGCCTGATTGCCCTGCGAACGTTATTGCTCACCAGGGCTTCAGGAAGTCTGCAGAAAAGGCAATAATCCGCCATCACCAGAATAACAAGCGATATTGAATATTTTTATGCCGAAAAAGGAAATAAAAAATCTCACACCTGATTACGCACGGGCTGTAAAACAACGCCATTCCGCGGCAGCGAACGGGCAATAGCCCAAAATATAGGGCTGCGCTCCGATGAATTGGTTCATTCAGTGTTTTCCGATTATCCCGATAATCGGATTAACCACCGATTTCTGGCCCGCGGCGTCCGCGCGTGGTCGTACGCTCACGTGCTGGCTTATTTCGCTCAACCGGCTGGCCGGCCGCTTCACGAAGCTGGAGCTTGAACTCGTTGCGCCGAACCTGACGTTCTTCTGGCGTCAGGTCGGCGAAACGCCGGGATGTGGTGGTTGGCGACGACGCCGCTTGCCGGTGTCCGTCGCCAACCGCGGCAATGCCGGCGCGCTGCGCTCTGGCCTGCGCTACTTCGTTCACAAGCGCCGCGGCCCGCGCGGCGCCGCTGAGCTCGACGAGCGCGCGCCAGGCACGATCATCCCGCTCGACCACGTACCGGATCTCGCGACGCATTGACGGATCGAGCCTGTCCAGTTCCGCACCCGCCCGCTTCAGTGAGGCACGATCCTTCGCCGGCACCGGCTTGCCAGCCCGGTTTGCGGCGGCCGCAGCGGCGAGTGCATCGGCATACTGCCCGACGGAACGATCGAGGGTTTTTTCCGCCCGTTGCGGTCGCGGCGCATTGGAGAATTCGACGCGGCGCTGGTTTAACGTGTGCCGGTAGCCCAGTTCGGGACGGCGATCGCGCTCCGGCCGCAGTTCGTGCTGCGCACTGAACGATTTTTCGTCCGCACGCGACAGGCTGCGCATCAGCGCCGCTCCATCCGCGAACTCGTCCCGCCCGGCCGCCACAACCAGATTTTCCTTGTGCCGGGTCATCGCGACATAGGCCAGCTCGGCGTGCATGCTCTTCGTGGCCAGCACATACGCGCGATCGACCGTCACCCCCTGACTTTTGTGGACCGTGAGCGCGTAACCGTGATCGAAATGGCCGTACTGCGCCGTATCGACCGCGAGTCGCCGGCCGTCATCGAGGCGCACTTGCAGCACGACCGAAGGAAGTCCCTGTGGGACGGCGCCCGTCGTTTTCCCGTCCGCCGGCGCGTCGATCCGCTCGACGGTCGCCAGTGTTCCGTTCTTCACCTGCATCACGTATTCGTTCTGCAGGAACATGATCCGCTCGCCGGCGGCGATCGCGATGTGATGGTCTTCGGCCCGCACGGTCTGTCCGGCGCCCAGCTCGCCGGCGGCCCGCCGCAATTCGCGCACGCGTGCATTCAGCGCGCAGCGCTCCTCGTTGGTATGCGTCAGCAGCAGCTGGGTCTTGCCGGGGTCTGTCCGGCGATCATCCTGCCATTGCGCGATCAGCTGCTCGCGCGCGTCGGCAACAGTCGAATACAGTTGCACGCAGCCGTGCTCCGCATACGCGGACACGGCCGTTTGCACATCGTGCCGGGCCAGCGCGGACGTTGCTTCGCGCTGCCAGGCCTCGTCCTGCCGCTTGATCTCCGTCAGGCTTTCGAGCCGATTTGCGGCGGCCGCGTCGCGCGACACGGCGCGGAAAGCATCGCCGGCGTCGACCGCATGCAGTTGCCACGCGTCGCCCACCAGGCGCACGCGCGCCCCGGCTGCCTGCGCGTGGCCAAGCAGTTTTTCCATCTGACGCGAACCGACCATGCCGGCTTCGTCGATCACCAGAACCGTTTTCGCATCCGGCGTGATCGTGCCGCGCTCGATGCCCGACAGCAGGCTATGCAGCGTCCGGCTTGCGATGCCGGCGTGGCGCTGCATGTCGTCGGCCGTCTTGCCCTGCAGGGCTGCACCGAGCACGCGTAGGCCGTCCGCCTCGAGCGCTTCGCGTGCTGCCGCGAGCACATAGCTCTTGCCGGTGCCGGCCGCGCCGTTCACGACGACGAGCTGTGCGCCACCAGCCAGCGCGACGAAAGCCGCATCCTGCCCGGCGTTGAAGTCGCGTGTCGCGCGGAGGTTCTCGCGCACCGCCGCGTCGCCCGTTGCAGCGTCGCCGGCGCGACTCATGGAACGCGCACGCTCGACCAGCCGGACCTCGATCGCGCGCAGATCCGCCGACGTGAACCACTCGCCCTGGCGGCCGGAATCCTTGAGCGCGAGCAGCTCTTTCGAATTCATCAGCCGCGCGTTAACCTGCCGGAACTGCTCGGCACCATCGGTATTGCGAAACACGAACTGCTCGACGTCGCGTCGCGAGAAGATGGACTGATTGATCGTCAGCGCGGCGACACCGATCGCCGGATTGATGAGCAGCCGCTGGCCATTGCGGTATGCGCGCTGGCGGTTCTCTTCCAGCACACTGGCCATCACACCACGCTCGCCGGCGTAGCGCGCGACACCCACTTTCACGGACGGCTCCAGTTCGATACCCAGAGTCCGGTAACTGCGATGGTCGATGCGGGCTTCGATGCCTGCCCGTGCCATGAAGTGATTGGCCGTGACAGCCCATTCTTCACGCACGTCGCGAACAAACTGCCGGCTGCTCAGATAGCGATCCTTTCCGGCACCGCCTTTTTCAGGTTCCTGCGCATTCCAGCGTCTGAAGTATTGCGCCGGATCACGCGCGATGCCGTCGTTCACGCGTTCGGTGAACATGATGTGCGCATGCGGCTGTTCCAGTCCATCGCTGGCCGCCGGATTGTGGATCGCCCAGGTGTAGGCGTGCCGCTCGCCGAGTGTGTGTTCAACGAACTCGCGCACGAGTGCGACGCGCTGTTCATCGTCCAGTTCTCGCGGAATCGAAACCTCGATCTCCGTGTACGGGCGACCGTTTGCCCGCTCGTAGGTGTCCGCTGCCTGCCAGAAAATGCTGGCATCGTGCGCGGCCCACGCCGGCATGTTGCCGCTCTCGGTCATCTTCAGATCGCCGCGTTCCTCGAACTTGCCACCGCGGGAAATGTAGGCGTAGTGATCCTCACGCGCAATGTACCTGGCGTGTTCGCGTGCAGCGGCTTTCCGGCCTGCTTTGACGCTCAGATGATACGTGGGCACGGCGGTCTGCCTTTCGTCTTATCATCAGCTGTTTCCATGCTAGCATGGAAACGCGGAAGCGCGCTTTGACTCGCTTTGCTCGCCAGGTACGACTGGGTGGCGCCTCCTTGCTGGCTCGCTTTTGCGGTTTTCATAATCCGGAATGGCTTGGCAGAAAGGGGCCGATGGTCAGCCTGCGCTGTCGCTCGACGCAACGTAAATTTCATCCAGGAGAAAACTGATGGCAAAGGCCGAATGGCTCACGGAACACGTCCAGTACATCAAGGGTTTGAAGTCGCCCACCGCCACTCAAGCGCTGCTGGTGGAACTGGCCGCGATTCCGGCTCCGACCGCGCAGGAGTCCCGCCAGCTGGACAAGCTGGTGAGATTGGAAAAGATCAACCAGAAGGCCGACGCGATGAAAGCCGAAGCGGCCCGCATGCTGAGCGCTCGGCGCGAGGATCAGCGAAAGGCCCGCACGCGCGAACTGATCGAACTCGGCGGCATCGTCACGATGGTCGATTTTCCGGTGGATCGCGGCACGCTGACCGGTGCGTTGCTATGGGCGCTTGATCAATTCAGGACGGACGACGATTTGCAGCGGACACTCAAAAACCGTGGTGACGCCTTCATTGCCGAGCGCGAAAATGAGAAGAAGATCGAAACGCAGGGCAGCGCGGAGGTAGCGGCTAAAACGGCTGCGGCGGAGAAAGTCCCCGCGTAGTGTGCGGGTGCCCAGCCGGATCGCCCCTGCGCTGTGCTCCGGGTCGGCGCTCTCCCCGCACCTGCGGCGCGGGTCCCAGTGCGCCTCGATCCGGGCGCGACGGCGCGCGCGATAGTGCAGTGGGCCGCATGGCTTCGGGCTTGCAGAAAAGGAAACAGCGCGTCGTGGGGAACGACGCGCCGAAGGCATAAAAAGGAATGCTGGAAAATGAGCCGGGTATCGATCAGCGCCCCGGTACAGCTTTGTCCGGGGCGTGGCGCTCGGCTCGCTTAGGCGGCTTCTTCCTCGTCATCCCATACGACGGGCGTTTCCCGGCTCACCAGCACCTCGGGCAACCAGCGGGCATCGGCCAGCAACCGTTCCGCCGTCTCTGCCGCTGCGTCTTTCTTCAATTTCTCCAGCGGTGCCGCCGCTTCGGGAGAGAGCGCTTGCGCTACCACGTCAACAATACGTGCTTTCGAAACGTGGTTCAGATAGCTCGTTCGCGTCGGCGTCCAGTACTGCGTCATATCGACGTTCAGCAGATTCATCAGCACGTTCACCGGGTGTGCGTCATCCGATTCGCTTACACCGTTGACGGTCGCGGCCACGCAGAAGGCGAACAGGTTGCTCAGCACGTCTTCGCTCTGCGTCATGAGCCAGGGCAGCACGTCACTGAAACGCTTCGGCAGCAGCGCGCCCCACTTTTCGCGCTCGGCCGAAATCTCTTTCCACGCCGCGCTGACTTCCATGTCATCCGCTGTCTGCAACAGGCGGTTGTGTGAGCATGTGGCCCGCACGTCGGCAGCATGCTGGTCGTAGACGCAGACATAGCGGTCATCGAACACAACCGGGATCAGGCGGTGCATCAGTATCGCAAGTGCGGCCACCGGGTTCCGTGCAAGTTCGATCTGGACGGCGGCGGTGCGGTGTGCGGCGTGGTTCAAAAAGCGCGATTTTTGCGTTACACAGACGAGCGGAAGCAGCCTGCGTAAGAAAGCAGGAATAATAAGGATTGCGGTTCAAATGGAGGCCGGCGACGACCTGCCGATATCAGGTTCGCTGAGGCTGGAGTGGGCCGAATCCGAGCAGCGTCAGCCAGTGATCGTGAGGCTTGCGGCTCATCAGTTCCCTCGGGCTCTTTCCAGTTCGCTCAGGGCATCGGCTGCGGGCAAAGCGGCGATGGTTGAAGACAAACTGCAGCAGACCAAGCCAGGCCCGCCCGCCCTTCAGATGACGCCGGTTGGTCAGGTAGACGCGCAGTCGCGAGTTGAGATTTTCGACCAGCGAGCTGCTGCGTGGTGTGCTATGCAGCGCCCCGGATACGGCGGCGTAGACGCCGTGAAACGGGCGGCCGATGCGGGCTAGCAGGCGATTCCACCCTTGCCAGAACGCACTCGACGTTTCGGACTTGCGATGCAGCATGCAGACCTCGCGCACGAGATGGCGCGCCACGTTGTGCGTTCGTGCAATGGCGTCGAGTTTTGTGTCGAGCAGGCCCGCGAAAGCGAGCAGGCCGTCGCGCTGGTTCTGAAGGGCACGCCGGTATGCCCCTGTACGTGACAGGTCCCGTGCTTCACGTTGCTGCAGTTCGGCAACCACGAAATCGAACAGCCGTTGACGCGTCGCGAGGTCCGGCCCAGCCAGTGACAGGATGTCACGTTCGAGCCACTGAACCAGGGTGCGCAGGTCGGCAGCCAGCTCGTGCGCATGGGCTTCATTGCGCCGAAGCGTTTCCAGCGCGGCTTCGAGGAGGCTATCCTCACCACGTCGACGGGGATTGGCCAGACGCGCTTCGAGCTGCTCGCGCCCGGTGCGAGCGCCACTGGCGACACGATGCCAGAGCGTCGCTAGTGATTTACCCTGCTGGATGATGTGGAATACGTCGCCGTGACACGGCGTATCGGGCCAGGCCATTTTTTGCCCGGCACGCAGACCGGTTCCCGCATCGGCGATCGTGTGCTCAGGATCGAGGCCCTGTGCCTGCAGATCCAGCAGATGGATGGCCCAGGTGTCGCCGTCGCGATGGGCTTCGGGGGCGAGCAGATAGCAATAGGTCGAGGCGACATCGATACCGGCGAGCACGGGTTGGGAACCCTGAAAGAGTTCGTCGTGCAGACCGACCCGGATGGGTGAGAGATCGATACCGGCGTTGATGGCGATGGCCTGCTTTGCGGCCCGCTGAAGAACGGTGTGAATCGTGCCCAGGCTGGTCGAGACGCCGAGCAGGTCGTGCATGAGTTCAAGGGTACTGCGAAACGAAACGTGGCCCACCATCGTGAGCGCCACGATGACCTGATCGAGCCATTGGCGGGTGACCGGCAGCATGAAAAGCACCTGATCTGCGTCGGCTGCCCGCGTGGTATCAAAGGCTTCATCCAGCGCTACACTGGCCGTGCCGATCTGTCGGTAGACCGTCGGGCGGCTCACGCCGTTACGCTCAGCCAGCACACTGATGGGTTCGGTGCGCGTGAGGGCCTGAAGTGCAATCGCTTTGCGTTTGTCGTCGCTCAGTCTGCCGACGCCAGATCGGGTGTTTTGAGTCATGGATGCCGCAGAGGAAAAATGGGGGCACCATTATCGCCTGGCACTCAAGGTGCCTCCCAATGTGTAACGCAGCTTTGAACCTCGCCCGAAGAACCATGTCTTGAGCACAAGCCCGGACTCATGCATGAGCACCGGACCGGCTCCGAAGTCGAGCTGCGCTGCGTCCGCCGGGGCGAACTCCAGGATCGTCGTCGCTCTCGCGCCGCGCTCGGCCTTCAGGTGCAGCAGGAAGCGCCGCACTGCAGAATAGCTGCCCGTATAGCCGTGATTGCGCTGAAGCGCGTTGAAGATCGTCGTGCCCTGCACGTCGGCGTCATACCAGCCGCGCACCAGATCGCGAAACGGTTCAATCGTGGAGACGCAGCTACGCGGCAGCTTCGGATTGCGTCCGAAGATCGCTGCCAGTTCGGCGTCGTCCGGCAAGGGCCGACCGGGATCGAGCCAGCCCCGAGCGAGCGCGAGCTGCCTGACGGTCTTCAGCTTCCCACGCCCCATCAGGCGCGCGCTGGCAATGTCGCGGTCGGAATCACCCTGACGCATGCGCGCCAGTACCTGTCGATACTCAAACACTTCGAACCTCCTTCGACTCATCGGCCCTCCGGGCAAAAAGCCTGAAGGTACCGGGTTGCGGAAATTCAAAATGCGTTTCGGGCTGGCACCCGACAGAACACTGAGCCTGCTACGTGGCTCGATTACGCCGATCCTGCGGTGGCTCCAATACGCCGATCATCGAGTGGCCCGATTGCGGCGATCATCCGGTGGCTCGATTACGCCGATCCCGGAATGGCTCGAATATGCCGGTCAGTGACAGCGTCTACGCCGCCGTATCCGGGGCGCTGCATAGCACACCACGCAGCAGCTCGCTGGTCGAAAATCTCAACTCGCGACTGCGCGTCTACCTGACCAACCGGCGTCATCTGAAGGGCGGGCGGGCCTGGCTTGGTCTGCTGCAGTTTGTCTTCAACCATCGCCGCTTTGCCCGCAGCCGATGCCCTGAGCGAACTGGAAAGAGCCCGAGGGAACTGATGAGCCGCAAGCCTCACGATCACTGGCTGACGCTGCTCGGATTCGGCCCACTCCAGCCTCAGCGAACCTGATATCGGCAGGTCGTCGCCGGCCTCCATTTGAACCGCAATCCTTACTATTCCTGCTTTCTTACGCAGGCTGCTTCCGCTCGTCTGTGTAACGCAAAAATCGCGCTTTTTGAACCTCGCCCGATTTTCTTTTGTTCATCGTGACATCTTACGTGACTACCTCGCCAACGTGACAGTGCCCTTACGTGACTACCTCGTGACAGTGCCTGATTGACGCGCGCAACAGGTTGTTAATCAGCATTGCCTTGACTTCACGCTTACGCGAAAACGCACCTCACTTCGCGTAAGGCGCAGGCCGGGTCGCGCGGGCCGATAAGCTGTGGTTCGGATTCGGTTGATCAGGAGGAAGATAAAGTGGGCCGCAATTGGTGGAACCCATCGAGGTTCATGCGGGACTCCGCGGAGCTTCGCGAACAGCAGGTACGGCAGGAGCAGACCCCCTCCAACTCTCGGTCAGGGTCGCCAGCGCACGGATCCGCGCAGCTGGCGGGAGTGATGCAGGGCTTGAATGACTTGCAGCTTGAGCGGGGAAGCTGGACAGCCGAACCGGTCGTCTACCACATCTCTTATGCAAAAAAAACAGTTATTTACAATCAGGAAGACAAGGAATTCGTTGCAAACTTTCTTGCCTTTCTGAAGCGCCAAGGGCAAACGAATGATGGGGCTATTGCGGAGTATGCTGACGCGCTGGCAAGATTGAGTCACGCATGCCCCGGTTTCTCGGGCCGACTTGACGCCCCCCAACTTGACGAGGTAGCCCTGCGTATCGACCCGAGAGGATTGGTACATGGCGCCTTGGTACGAGCGCGTCAATTTCGAGCCGATGCTCCACACCATGAAGATCAGGCTATTATTGATTGGGTTGCAAATTCCCACGAGTCTTATTGTGCATCTGCCGTTCGCAAGTTTAGCGCGTGGCTGAGATGCAATGACTTGCCGCCAATCAGTGGGCGCATAGCCGCGTTGGATAACGACATGGGTAGGTACCTTGCTGACGCGCGCTCGAAGAAGAGGGCGAGGCTGGAGAGAGGAATCCGCGCACTGCGGAATGCGATCAAATCGCCAGATTTATACGAAGAAGATAACGCACTTGCGAGCACCTTTGGGGACCGGGCGCCCGCGTACGAGTATACGGAGAGGACGACTGCCGTATACAAAACTGCCATTCGGGCGTTCAGTAGATGGCTAAGAAAGAACAACCTGCCGCCAATTAACGGGCGCTTGGGGCCCGACAAAATTGATGGGTTGCGCGAGGATCTCGAGCGGTGCCGCGCGGAGGAAGCCAAGTCGATGCAACTTTCCAAACAGGCAATTGGTGCACTAGAGCGCATGGGTCTCGGATGGGGGAAATCCGCTCAGCATGCAGGAAGCGCGCACCCCTTCTCGAATGCGTCATCGCATTCGTGGCCCGATTGGGACGAAGGAGGTCCGTCATCAACAAACCAGCCGTATGGCCATGAAGGTTTCGGCAATGCTCCCGAATCCGACTTTTTTAAGGGCCTTCCCTGGGAGCAGCCGCAGACGCCAGGCTGGGGAGCCGGAGTGTGGGAGGCGTACAACCGCCTCCAGGAGTCCGGTTCCACCTATGCCGGTCTTTCGTCGCTCCGCTACGCGGGACCTTATGGCAACCGCGAGTTCGATCCGAATACCCCGCAGTCGGTCGTCGGACCCGCGCAACCGTCTGGCTGGGGAGCAGGGGTGGAGGAGGCGTACAACCGCCCCCAGGAGTCCAGTTCCACCTATGCCGGTCTTTCGTCGCTCGTCTACGGGGTGGCTTACGGCAACCGCGAGTTCGATCCGGATACCCCGCAGTCGGTCGTCGGACCCTCGCACGTAGCAGATCCGGAAATTGTCGAGGTGGATAACTATCCGTCTCCCCAGGCTCCCATCAGCGGCGTCGCCCAGAGACTGGCGGAGGAAGACTCCTGGTTGCACGACATCGACTTCTACCATTATAGCCAGGTGCTTGCCCAGGAACTGCACGGACAACACAATGCGCACCTGCTCGGCTTTATCGACCCGCAGCAGGTCCGTCTGCTGACCGAGGGGACTCCGCGGCAGCAAGAGGCGGTTCGGGAGCGTATTGCTGGCCCGCAGATTCTGTTCCTGCCCGTGAACGTGGGCGACCTCCACTGGTCACTGCTCGTGGTGAACCGGGGGACAAGGCAGGCCTTCCACTACGATTCGGCGGTGCCACCGCAGCACGCCCATCGCGCCACCAATACACCCCAATTCCAGCAGGCAGCGCGGGTGGCTACGGCCCTGGGAGTCGGGACACCCATGGGCATGCCCACCGCGCTGCAGCCGGACAACAATACCTGTGGCGACCATGTGCTGTACGGAATGGAGACGCTGGCGCGCAGGGTCATCAGTGAGGAGGTATTCCGGCACCCGGGCATGGATCTGAGCACTATCGAGCCGGACCGGCAACATGTCATCAATGTATTGACGCAGGCCGAGCGATTCAGGGCTGAAATCGCGCAGCCGCGACAGGTGCCTGGCGGCAGCGACCTGCCGGCACCTGGCGCTTACCCGGATCTCAGCTATCACGTTGGCGGCAACTGGCAACACGGCAATCAGCGCGCCTCGCCCTTGGTCATGAATATAATGGAGAACCACGGGTTGATGCCAAGCCCTTACGTGCCCCAGACATACATGCTTATTCACGGTCAGCGCTATATGGCCACCTTGCACGGAAACGAGGTCTGGCTCACCCAGACCTTGAACCTCGGCTGAGCAACAACTGGCGGTGGTTGAAAAGGTTCTGATGGGCTTTGTCACGTTAGAGAGGAGAGAAGGCAATGCTGGCAGGGGCGATCAGTCGCTCAAAAAGCGATAGACGGATTTTGGGTGAGTTCGGTGAAGCGATGCCACGCAGCAAATCGCAAGGCGAGTTGTTGGCGATAGCGTGAAGCCCGTAGCCGATGTCGCTTGAGGGCAAAGTGCTGTCGGATCGGGCCGAAGTTCGACAGGAAAGCTTGAGTGCGCTCGGGCAGGCGGAAGCCCCGCATACGCCGTTCGCGTTCCCGGGTTGGCTGATGACTATTCTCGGCGCGGTTGTTGACGCGGGCGCTGGCTTTGACGAACACATGCTTGACGTTCGCCAGTTCGGGGATGTCGGCCTTGGCTGCCGGGTAGCTGCGAAGCTGATCGGTGACAATCCTTCGTGGCGCGTCGGCACAGGCGGCCAGCACGCGGTTGAAGAAGCGCTTTGCTGCGGCCTTGTCGCGATGTTTCTGCAGCAGGATGTCGAGTCCGGCGCCGTGCTGGTCGACTGCCCGCCAGAGCAGATAAGGCTCACCGCGCAACGTAACGAAGACTTCGTCCAGATGCCATGTGCGCCCAGGCTTGCGGCGAGCAGCTTTGACGCGATGGGCGAAGCCCGCGCCGAATTTGTCGCACCAGCGGCGGATCGTCTCGTAACGGACAACGACACCGCGCTCGAACAGCAGTTCTTCAATGTCACGCGGTTCTGTTGCAGTAAGGGTGTCGGGACGAGAGATGTCGATATGATAAGTATTGCTTATAACACAAGGGAGTAAAACTGCTGGGAAGCAGACGACGGGTCTTTGCCCGCACATTTCATCTGTCCTTTCCTGATCATGTGCATTTACTGACCGGTGCACCAAATACTGCCCTGTGCGTTAGAGAGGTATGAATACGCAAACTGATGCAAGGAAGCTGGGCGAGGCAACGCAGGCGCACCTGAGGAAGATGGTGGTGCAAGCGGTGCGTAGCGGCATGACGCGAGTGGAAGCGGCTCGAACGTATGGCGTTAGCCTGCGTGCGGTGGGCAACTGGATGAAGTTGGCACGAGAGGGTGGCTTGAGGGCACTGAGGTCCGGCAAGCGTGGCCGTCGGCACGGAAGCGGCCACCTGACTCATCCACAAGCCGTGAAAATGCGCAAGCTTATCATCGAGCGCATGCCCGACCAGCTTGCGCTGCCGTTCTACCTGTGGACCCGCGAATCGGTGGCAAAGCTGATTGAGCGCGAGTGCGGCGTGAAAGTGTCGAAGTGGACGGCGGGCCGAGGCGTGGTTCAAAAAGCGCGATTTTTGCGTTACACAGACGAGCGGAATCAGCCTGCGTAAGAAAGCAGGAATAATAAGGAATGCGGTTCAAATGGAGGCCGGCGACGACCTGCCGATATCAGGTTCGCTGAGGCTGGAGTGGGCCGAATCCGAGCAGCGTCAGCCAGTGATCGTGAGGCTTGCGGCTCATCAGTTCCCTCGGGCTCTTTCCAGTTCGCTCAGGGCATCGGCTGCGGGCAAAGCGGCGATGGTTGAAGACAAACTGCAGCAGACCAAGCCAGGCCCGCCCGCCCTTCAGATGACGCCGGTTGGTCAGGTAGACGCGCAGTCGCGAGTTGAGATTTTCGACCAGCGAGCTGCTGCGTGGTGTGCTATGCAGCGCCCCGGATACGGCGGCGTAGACGCCGTGAAACGGGCGGCCGATGCGGGCTAGCAGGCGATTCCACCCTTGCCAGAACGCACTCGACGTTTCGGACTTGCGATGCAGCATGCAGACCTCGCGCACGAGATGGCGCGCCACGTTGTGCGTTCGTGCAATGGCGTCGAGTTTTGTGTCGAGCAGGCCCGCGAAAGCGAGCAGGCCGTCGCGCTGGTTCTGAAGGGCACGCCGGTATGCCCCTGTACGTGACAGGTCCCGTGCTTCACGTTGCTGCAGTTCGGCAACCACGAAATCGAACAGCCGTTGACGCGTCGCGAGGTCCGGCCCAGCCAGTGACAGGATGTCACGTCGAGCCACTGAACCAGGGTGCGCAGGTCGGCAGCCAGCTCGTGCGCATGGGCTTCATTGCGCCGAAGCGTTTCCAGCGCGGCTTCGAGGAGGCTATCCTCACCACGTCGACGGGGATTGGCCAGACGCGCTTCGAGCTGCTCGCGCCCGGTGCGAGCGCCACTGGCGACACGATGCCAGAGCGTCGCTAGTGATTTACCGTGCTGGATGATGTGGAATACGTCGCCGTGACACGGCGTATCGGGCCCGGCCATTTTTTGCCCGGCACGCAGACCGGTTCCCGCATCGGCGATCGTGTGCTCAGGATCGAGGCCCTGTGCCTGCAGGTCCAGCAGATGGATGGCCCAGGTGTCGCCGTCGCGATGGGCTTCGGGGGCGAGCAGATAGCAATAGGTCGAGGCGACATCGATACCGGCGAGCACGGGTTGGGAACCCTGAAAGAGTTCGTCGTGCAGACCGACCCGGATGGGTGAGAGATCGATACCGGCGTTGATGGCGATGGCCTGCTTTGCGGCCCGCTGAAGAACGGTGTGAATCGTGCCCAGGCTGGTCGAGACGCCGAGCAGGTCGTGCATGAGTTCAAGGGTACTGCGAAACGAAACGTGGCCCACCATCGTGAGCGCCACGATGACCTGATCGAGCCATTGGCGGGTGACCGGCAGCATGAAAAGCACCTGATCTGCGTCGGCTGCCCGCGTGGTATCAAAGGCTTCATCCAGCGCTACACTGGCCGTGCCGATCTGTCGGTAGACCGTCGGGCGGCTCACGCCGTTACGCTCAGCCAGCACACTGATGGGTTCGGTGCGCGTGAGGGCCTGAAGTGCAATCGCTTTGCGTTTGTCGTCGCTCAGTCTGCCGACGCCAGATCGGGTGTTTTGAGTCATGGATGCCGCAGAGGAAAAATGGGGGCACCATTATCGCCTGGCACTCAAGGTGCCTCCCAATGTGTAACGCAGCTTTGAACCTCGCCGCCTGGCTCGATCACGACGGCGTCGCTGTCCCATGATCGGGGGAATCCCGTTCGCTGCGCGACGACGAAGTCTGCGCTGCAACGGGTACCCCACACACTTTGCTCACTGCCCGAGCTCGCGCATTGGCGGTTTCATATGGGTTCCTTCATTTTTACGGGGAACACCTATGAACGAAGTCGATCCGAAGGCCCTGTTTCGCCTGTCGGTACTCGGTCCGCTCGTCAGCCGCGAACGGCTGGGCCACGGCGAGCTGCAGCAGATCGTCCAACAGCTCGCGCAGCAGGAATACGCCATTCCCGGCTCGCGCCGGCGTCATATCAGCGAGAAGACGCTGCTCAAGTGGTACTACGCATGGCGACGTGATGGTCTGACGGGACTCGCCGATCACGCCCGTACTGATGTGGGCCGCTCGAAGCTGCCTGAAGCCATACAGGGCGCCGTGCTGGCGGCCAAACGCGAGAACCCGCGCCGTTCGATCCGCCAGATCCGGCTGCTGCTGGAGGCCGCCGGCGTGGTGCCGCGCGACACGCTCTCGCGCTGCGCGGTGCATCGTCTGCTCAAGGCGCACGGCATCTCACGCATTGCCGGTCCCGATGTCGTGCCTGAGGAGAAACGCAGCTTCGAGGCCGAGTATGCCGGTTCAATCTGGTACGGCGATGTGCTGCACGGCCCGACGCTGTCCTTCGGCGGCAAGCGTACAAAGACGTACCTCGTGTCGCTGATGGACGACGCCTCGCGGCTGATCGCCCATTGCGCGTTCTGCACCTCGGAGACGGCGCTCGACATTGAAGGCGTGCTCAAGCAGGCGCTGCTCAGACGCGGCGTGCCGAAGACGCTCGTCGTCGACAACGGCGCCGCCTATCGTGCCTCAACGCTGCAGGGCATCTGCGCGCAACTGTCAATCCGGCTCGTGCATTGCCGGCCGTACCAGCCGACCAGCAAAGGCAAGCTCGAGCGCTGGCACCGCACGTTACGCGAACAGTTCCTTGCCGAACTCGACGCGACGCATATCCGTGACATGGCGGACCTGAACGCCCGGCTATGGGCATGGATCGAGCAGATCTACCATCGCCGCAAACACGGTGCACTTGGCGAGCACACGCCGCTCTCTCGCTACCAGCAGGACCTGCCGCGCATCCGGCAGCTCGGCACACTGGCTGCGCGGCTGGATGAACTGTTCCTGCATCGCATCTCGCGCCATGTGCGTCGTGATGGCACCGTGTCGTTCAACGGCAAGCGCTTTGAGGTCCCGTACGAGCTCACCGGACAGACGGTCGTGGTCGTGCTCGATCCGCACGCCGGCTCCGTCCTTCGCGTCGAGAGCCAGGCCGGGCAGGCGCTGGGCGCCGCCACGGAACTGGATACCGTGGCCAACTGCACGCGCCGGCGGCAGCGCCCACCGGCGCAGCCTGCCACCCATGCCGCAGCATCAGGGCCGAATCTGCTCGAGTTCGTGCATCAGCGTCATTACCGCACGGAGGGCTGACCATGTACCGACAACACTTCGGCCTGCGCTGCGCGCCGCTGGACAAGGATTCGACGGACCTGTGGGACGACGGCGCGCTTGCCCAGCTCACCGAGCGCTTCCAGTGGCTGCTCACCAGTCCCGGTATCGGCCTGCTGACGGGCGAACCGGGCGTGGGCAAGACCGCGGCACTACGCCATCTCGCTCGCAGCCTCAATCCGCATCGCTATCTCGTCATTTACCTCGCCGAAACGGAGTTCGGCCGCATCGACCTGTACCGGTCGCTTGCACGAGCGCTCGGACTGGAACCCAGCTACCGGCGTGCCGACCTGTGGCGCGAGCTGAAGCAGCGCATCACCGAGCTCGTCGAGGGCAAGCAGTTGCTGGTGGTATGGATCATCGACGAGGCGCAGAACCTGCCCATCGAGTTCTTCCGCGACTTCCCGTCGTTCCTGAACTTCGCCTTCGATTCGCGCAACCTGCTCACCGTGTGGCTGGCCGCGCATCCGAATCTGGCCACCACGCTCGAACGTGCGCCCTATGCCGCGCTGTACGGACGTATCCAGGCGCGCGTGCAATTGAAGCCCGTCATCGAGCGCGAGCGCTTCGCGCAGTTGATCACGCACGCCCTGAAGAGCGCCGGCTGCACGCATACGCTGCTGGCCGACTCCGGGCTTGAGCTGCTACGGCAGGCTTCACGTGGTCTGCCGCGACACGCCGGGCGAATCCTGCGCACCGCGATGCAGCTGGCCGTGCCCCGGGGTCTGAATCATCTGCCCGACGAACTGCTGCAACAGGCCATTGAGGAGTTCCGATGACCAGGCGCCACAAACACGCCAAGGTATCGCGCGCCGCGCTGAGGATCACGTCCCGTCCGCCTGCGTTGCCCGAACTGACAGACAATGCTGCCGCGCAGATCCAGCAACTCCTATGTGACTGGCTCCTGTGGTTCAGCGCTGCGTATGGCGAACAGATCCGTCGTTGCAACGAACCGTGGGCTGTGCCGCCACGCGAACCGCCTCCAGGTCACCGCATCGTCGACCCCTTCTAATGACACGGCCCCGGTCTCGACAACCGGGGCCGTGTTCGTTGTGCCGCCCATCAAATGCGCGACAACGCGCAAATCTACCTTCGCTGCGTCTCGCGTTCGACCGGACACGCGTTCTCCCCGATCAGCTCGCGACAAACAGCGTCGTCTCGCCTCGAATATCTCGCGATGCCGAGTCTCGTTCAGCCTGCGACGTAACAGCAGGCCATCGCCATCAACGCCGGTATCGATCTCTCACCCATCCGGGTCGGTCTGCACGACGAACTCTTTCAGGGTTCCCAACCCGTGCTCGCCGGTATCGATGTCGCCTCGACCTATTGCTATCTGCTCGCCCCCGAAGCCCATCGCGACGGCGACACCTGGGCCATCCATCTGCTGGACCTGCAGGCACAGGGCCTCGATCCTGAGCACACGATCGCCGATGCGGGAACCGGTCTGCGTGCCGGGCAAAAAATGGCCGGGCCCGATACGCCGTGTCACGGCGACGTATTCCACATCATCCAGCACGGTAAATCACTAGCGACGCTCTGGCATCGTGTCGCCAGTGGCGCTCGCACCGGGCGCGAGCAGCTCGAAGCGCGTCTGGCCAATCCCCGTCGACGTGGTGAGGATAGCCTCCTCGAAGCCGCGCTGGAAACGCTTCGGCGCAATGAAGCCCATGCGCACGAGCTGGCTGCCGACCTGCGCACCCTGGTTCAGTGGCTCGACGTGACATCCTGTCACTGGCTGGGCCGGACCTCGCGACGCGTCAACGGCTGTTCGATTTCGTGGTTGCCGAACTGCAGCAACGTGAAGCACGGGACCTCTCACGTACAGGGGCATACCGGCGTGCCCTTCAGAACCAGCGCGACGGCCTGCTCGCTTTCGCGGGCCTGCTCGACACAAAACTCGACGCCATTGCACGAACGCACAACGTGGCGCGCCATCTCGTGCGCGAGGTCTGCATGCTGCATCGCAAGTCCGAAACGTCGAGTGCGTTCTGGCAAGGGTGGAATCGCCTGCTAGCCCGCATCGGCCGCCCGTTTCACGGCGTCTACGCCGCCGTATCCGGGGCGCTGCATAGCACACCACGCAGCAGCTCGCTGGTCGAAAATCTCAACTCGCGACTGCGCGTCTACCTGACCAACCGGCGTCATCTGAAGGGCGGGCGGGCCTGGCTTGGTCTGCTGCAGTTTGTCTTCAACCATCGCCGCTTTGCCCGCAGCCGATGCCCTGAGCGAACTGGAAAGAGCCCGAGGGAACTGATGAGCCGCAAGCCTCACGATCACTGGCTGACGCTGCTCGGATTCGGCCCACTCCAGCCTCAGCGAACCTGATATCGGCAGGTCGTCGCCGGCCTCCATTTGAACCGCAATCCTTACTATTCCTGCTTTCTTACGCAGGCTGCTTCCGCTCGTCTGTGTAACGCAAAAATCGCGCTTTTTGAACCACGCCAGTTCTTTTACTCCTTCTCGTCTTCGATGGTCAAACCATTTCGGCGCTTGCGCATCGACTCGCCCGATAGTGTGAGCCGATGCGCGTTGTGAACCAGCCGGTCGAGGATCGCGTCTGCAAGCGTTGGGTCGCCGATTGCGGCGTGCCAGCTATCGACCGGGATCTGGCTGGTGACGATCGTCGAACGCCGGCCGTGCCGGTCGTCGAGCACCTCGAGCAGATCACGCCGCGCCGAATCCGACAGCGGCGCCATGGCGAGGTCGTCCATGACGAGGATGTCGGTCTTCGCCCATTGCGCGAGCAGCTTCGCGTAACCGCCGCTACCGTGCGCGATGGCCATCTCCTCATTGAACTTCGGCATGCGTAGATAGCGGGCCGAGAAGCCCTGACGGCATGCCTGGTTGACCAGCTCGAGGCACAGATCTCGCGCATCAAGCGCTGCATCGGCGAGCGCCTGCTGACGCAGGAGCTTGCGTCGCAGGAAGGCGAAGGCGTAATCATCGCCAACCTGCTGAACCGGTGGAACGCCTTCGGCAAACCGGTTTGCGTCAAAAATGCATAGTCGCGTCCATGGCACGGGAACTCGTACCCATCCGGACAAAGCCGTGTCATCGGCACCTGTAAATTGATACACCGTCGGCACTGAGGAATTGATACACCTCGACGAAGGGATAATGGCCGGTGCGCCTTTGAAATCCGCTTCGCAAACTTGACAGAGCCGTATCTAAAACTCGATGACGCGCGGTGACAGCAGAATGAGCCGCTCCATATGATCGTGCTCGTCGTCGCGATTGCGGAACAGTGCGCCGATGAGCGGGATCCTCGAAAGAACCGGCACACTGGTCTCACCATTCGTAGACTTATCGCGCCGATAGCCGGCAATCAGCAGACTCTCGCCCTGTCTGACGAACGACTCGGTATTGATCGTGCTGGTGGTAATCACCGGAATGGCGTCGACCTGGCGGGGTGTAATCTCGCCGTCCTCGATATGAACGTTCAGCTTGATATCCGTCCTGCCGTTTTCTTCCACGACGAGCGGCAGCACTCGCAGCGACACGCCGCTCGACACACTGTACATGTCCGCCGATGCGTAGCCCGCGACGCGCACGAAAAAACTTGTCTTCTGGTCCATCACGGCCTCGACATTGTTGAGCGTGGCGACTTTCGGGCTCGCGTCGATTTTGGCGAGATTGCTCTTGTGTAGCGCGTTCACGCGTGCCAGCAGATATCGGCCGGCGTTACCGAGCACGGCCGTGAACGCCCCGCCTGCACCGTCCCAAAGCGGCTGTGTGCCAAAGGGCGGATCGATGTTGGCATCGTAGCCGTTCTGCTGCGTCGCGCCCGCCAGTCTGAATATCAATGTGGCTATTCTGCGCACGCCAGTCCACGCCGAGCTGCTCAAACGCGCTGTCGTCGATCTCGATGATATGTGCCTCGATCTCAATCAGGCGCGGCCGCACATCCAGCGTGTCGATCAGACTCTGGTACTGTGCGAGACGTTGCGGGACATCCCGGATCAAGACCGAGTTCGTGCGCGGATCGGCTTCGATCACGGGCAGCGTCTGGCTGCTGCTCGCCGACGTATCGCCGCGGGCGCGCTCCTCGCCGATATTGGACAAACCAGTCGACTGCATGCCCGGGCCGCCGCCGGCAGCCAGACCGTTCAGCAACCCTCCGAGGCCCGGCTCAACGCCGCCGCTCGCCCCGTTCCCGGCTGGCAACGGGGGATTCACGCCGGTTTCGTGTCCGCCACCGTCGGTGCTGCCGGTGACGTCTGGCGTCGGTTGCAGGCGACGCATTGTCGGGTCGTTTGCCGTGCGGCTGGCCACCTGCTCGTAGCTGTCCGCACCGTTGCGCTCCCGCTGGTGGTACATGGCCGACAGCAAATCCGCGACGCCGGACACGGTCACCGTCTTACCGTCGATCTGGACATTGTGCTGCCCAGCCCACGCATGGCGCAGCGGGAACACGCGGATCATCGAGCCGGAGCTCTGTGCCGCCCTGTCGTCGAGCCGGCGCGCGATTTCGGACACTAGCTGCACATACGCTTGCGGGCCGCTCACGAGCCCGGTGCTCTGGCTCTCGTCGTAATTGATCGGGAAGCGCGAATTCTCGATGCCCAGTTGCGTGAGTGTCGCTCGCAGATCGGCGACGCTTGCGTGATCGAGTTTGATCACGCGCCGCGTAACGGTGTTCATGTCGCTGATCGACAGCACCTTTCCGTCCCAAAACCACACGAAGCCGAAGCTTGACGCCAGTGTGTCGAGAAAGCGCTGGGGCGGCATGTCGAAGCTGCCGCTCACGGTGCCATGCACGTCGCCGGAAATGGTTGCAGGAATACCTTGTCCAGCGGCGAAATCGCGCAGCACGTCTTTAACGTCCTGCCCTTCGGTGGTGACGTGGACGACAGCGCTGTGCCACCGGACGGCCGCGGCTTCGGCAGGCGTCGCGAGCAAGGCAGACAATCCGAACGCAAGAGGCGCCGCCAACCAGGCAACAAGCAGAATCCTTTTTTTCATAGTTAGACGATGTGAGGGCCGTCAGGATAGCCTTCGCAAATATCGCAGGGTAAATGGTTGGCGCGTCGGACTGAACCGATTGAGAACCGACGATGGGCAGGCTCTCGCGCCCTAGTGGCTGTTGAAAAGCACCGAGCAGCCGGTCGCGGTTCTTCGAGAAGACGAAGTGGTTCCACACCGTGTCCTCGATGGACGGCCCGACGAAACAGCAGGTTGTACCGCACCTGCTCCATCAGCATGCGTTCGCTACGCACCGACTACGACTAGAACACCTGCAACAGCAGCGCACGCATCAGCTTCTCCGGTGCAAACGAGGCCCGACCGCTGTCCGAATAGATACGTAACGCTAATCCGTTGAGTCGTTTCGGCGCCTGATTGGCCAGCAACCGGAGGGGCCGCAAGGGATGGTCGGCTGGAACGAAGCGCTCAAGCTTAATGGTCGTGAAGAGGGTTTCTTGCATCTCATCCATTCCGCGCATCGAATTCACTGCCAAAGATCATGACCACAATATCCATAACGCGCGACCACGCCCCCCTTTTACACGCGATCGAAGTTCAAGAGCCTGCTAGACGAACCGTTCCAATGCGATCGCTTTGACCGGCAACGCGATCTTTCTGCGTGTGGCTGGGTGATATTGGATTTTGCATAGCCTTCGTTATTGAAACCCGCTTACTGTATGTAAGCCGCGGCCCCGTGATGGGCCTCGCGACGAGTAGCCGGTCAGGTGCGGCGAGATGGGATGATGATCGCTCGGACAGAGCGTAGTGATCGTGTGTGGCCGGCAACGGATGGGAAAGCTCATGGCGATTCGACGGTGGAATATCGCGGAGGCCGGCGAGTGCGCCTTGCAACGTGACGCTGGTCGGCTCAGATACCGGCGGTGCAGTCGTCTGGATCGCGCCGTCCCGAGTACTTTCGATGCGACTGGCACTCTCAGCAGCCAATCCAGTAACGGTTCCTCTAGTCAAGATAGCCTCTTTAGGTTTGCGTTGGGTCGTGAAATCTATGCGGTAGCGCACGAGGAAACCTGATAACCCTGTGGGCTGGTCAGCATCATTTGCTTAAGTGCTCTGATTTCTTCGGCCTCGTTCGGAGCGCGACGAACTGGATATATTGAGAGGCACATTACGACTCCGATATTGAGTTGACCAGCGTAGCAAAAAATTGGTTGCCTTTGGCTCTGGTGGCGAAATTGCGACAACCTTGGCGAAGTGAGTATCCCTACAGTGGCGTTATTTGCACTGGACTAGCAGGCTGCTGAAGTACACTCGAGTTAAAGAGGCCCCGCTCCAATTACGTTGGTAATTGGGAGCTATTGTCGAATCTGGTGTACAGCGGGAGCGGCGGGAATTTGAGAAGGCGGTGGCGGTCTAGCGAGAATGTTGCTTGTCAAAGGCACAACCAGCGAACCCGAGAAGGCCGGACCCGACCACCATGAAGAAGATTACGCAAGAAGCGAACAGCAGTAAAGCGCAAACGAAAAGCGTGCTAGATGAGCTGATCCAGCAAGGCGCGCGGCAGATCATTCAGCAGGCAGTCGAGGTGGAACTGGCGACCATGCTCGAACAGTACAGCAACGTGAAGTCGATCGACGGCCGGCGTGCCGTGGTGCGCAACGGCTACCTGCCCGAGCGCGAGGTCGTCACAGCGATCGGTCCGGTGACGGTTCAGGTGCCGAAGGTGCGGGATCGTTCGGGCTCGGGCATCCGGTTCAATTCGACGATCGTGCCGCCGTACGTGCGCAAGTCCGCGCGCGTGTCGGCAGCGCTGCCGTGGCTGTACCTGCGAGGCATCTCGACGGGCGACATGAGCGAAGCCATGGGCATCATGCTGGGCGGCCAGGTCAGCGGCATGTCGCCGAACGTCGTGAGCCGGCTGAAGGCCCAATGGGCCGATGAGCATGAGCAGTGGAATCGGCGTGAGCTGTCGTCGGCGCGCTGGGTCTACTGGTGGGCCGACGGCATTCACACCGGTGTGCGCAGCGACGATTCCGACGGCCAGTGCCTGCTGGTGATCGTTGGCGTCAAACCGGACGGGACGAAGGAACGTGTGGCCATCGGTGACGGCTACCGGGAATCGAAGGCATCGTGGAGCGAACTGCTGCTCGATCTGAAGAAGCGCGGCCTGCCGTCGGGGCCACTGCTGGCCTGCGGCGATGGCGCGATGGGATTCTGGGCCGCGATGGAGGAAGTGTTCCCGCAGACGAAGCATCAGCGCTGCTGGTTTCACAAGATGGGTAACGTGCTCAATGCGCTGCCGAAATCGCAGCAGGCTCGAGGCAAGAAGGCGATGCAGGACATCTGGATGGCGGCCACGCGCGCTGATGCACTGGCCGCATTCAATCACTTCGTCGACGCGTACTCGGCAAAGTACCCGAAGGTCGCCGAAAAGCTGACGGAAGATCGTGACGAGCTGCTCGCGTTTTACGATTTCCCGGCTGAACACTGGCAGCATCTGCGCACCACGAACCCGATTGAATCGACCTTTGCGACGGTGCGCCATCGCACGAAACGCACGCGCAACTGTGTATCGCGCGCGACGTTCCTCGGGCTGGCGTTCAAGCTGATCGAGTCGGCCGAAGAATCGTGGCGGCGCATCCGCGCCCCGGAAAAGCTCACTTCGATGCTTGACGGGATGACGTTCAAGGATGGAGAACCGGTGACCGACAGCACACCGGCTCAGCAATCGCTAGCCGCCTGATTACGCCGAGACCGCATACACCAGATTTGACTTTAACTCCCAATTACGCGACTCTCGTCGCAAGATTTTTCGCATTGTGCAGATTCAATGCGAATTCAACGTCCCTTTAAGCGTTTTGAGGCCAATTCCTGGCCTCATTTCCGCGTTTTCCGTCACTACGGACGGACTTGTGCCAAGGATCGCAGGCGCACGAGGTTGTATGCCGCCATGTTCAACACGAACATCTGATCCACCTTCTTCAACCCACGCACCATCGCCTGGCGCATACGTCCCACGGTCTTCGCCCATCCGAAGCCTTGCTCGATCAGCTTGCGCTTTTGCTGGGAAATGGCGTAGCCCGCGCTCGAGGCAATCGTATCGGCCACCGCCGAACGCCGCCCCGAGGTGTTTTGCGCTACGTGCGGTGTGACCTTCATCTCGTGGCAGGCCTCGATGAATTCCTGTGCGTCGTAACCCTTGTCCGCGCCCAACGTGATCTCTGCGCCCGAATCCTGTAGTGCTTGCCGCGCGTCGTTGATCATGATCTTGGCCGCTTCACGCTCAGCATGCCCGTCAGCGCGTGTCACGCGCGCGTTGACCACCAGACCGTGCCGGTTATCGGTCAGCGTATGGCCCATGTATCGCAATTCGCTGCCCGTCTTGCCTTTTCGGTAGAGCCGCGCATCAGGATCGGTACTGGACTGATGCGTCTCGTTGCTGCGCTTGCTACCTTTAAAGTCGCCCGCGCTGCTGCCTTCGTCATCCTGATCGTCATCGTTCTTGCGAACGAAGCTCTTGTGTCCCGCCCACGCCTGGATCAGCGTGCCGTCTACGCTGAAGTGCTCGCCCGAGAGCAGATCCTTCTTCTGAGCGATGGCCACCACTTCGTTGAAGAATTCGATCACGGGCGAGGTTCAAAGCTGCGTTACACATTGGGAGGCACCTTGAGTGCCAGGCGATAATGGTGCCCCCATTTTTCCTCTGCGGCATCCATGACTCAAAACACCCAATCTGGCGTCGGCAGACTGAGCGACGACAAACGCAAAGCGATTGCACTTCAGGCCCTCACGCGCACCGAACCCATCAGTGTGCTGGCTGAGCGTAACGGCGTGAGCCGCCCGACGGTCTACCGACAGATCGGCACGGCCAGTGTAGCGCTGGATGAAGCCTTTGATACCACGCGGGCAGCCGACGCAGATCAGGTGCTTTTCATGCTGCCGGTCACCCGCCAATGGCTCGATCAGGTCATCGTGGCGCTCACGATGGTGGGCCACGTTTCGTTTCGCAGTACCCTTGAACTCATGCACGACCTGCTCGGCGTCTCGACCAGCCTGGGCACGATTCACACCGTTCTTCAGCGGGCCGCAAAGCAGGCCATCGCCATCAACGCCGGTATCGATCTCTCACCCATCCGGGTCGGTCTGCACGACGAACTCTTTCAGGGTTCCCAACCCGTGCTCGCCGGTATCGATGTCGCCTCGACCTATTGCTATCTGCTCGCCCCCGAAGCCCATCGCGACGGCGACACCTGGGCCATCCATCTGCTGGATCTGCAGGCACAGGGCCTCGATCCTGAGCACACGATCGCCGATGCGGGAACCGGTCTGCGTGCCGGGCAGAAAATGGCCTGGCCCGATACGCCGTGTCACGGCGACGTATTCCACATCATCCAGCAGGGTAAATCACTAGCGACGCTCTGGCATCGTGTCGCCAGTGGCGCTCGCACCGGGCGCGAGCAGCTCGAAGCGCGTCTGGCCAATCCCCGTCGACGTGGTGAGGATAGCCTCCTCGAAGCCGCGCTGGAAACGCTTCGGCGCAATGAAGCCCATGCGCACGAGCTGGCTGCCGACCTGCGCACCCTGGTTCAGTGGCTCGAACGTGACATCCTGTCACTGGCTGGGCCGGACCTCGCGACGCGTCAACGGCTGTTCGATTTCGTGGTTGCCGAACTGCAGCAACGTGAAGCACGGGACCTGTCACGTACAGGGGCATACCGGCGTGCCCTTCAGAACCAGCGCGACGGCCTGCTCGCTTTCGCGGGCCTGCTCGACACAAAACTCGACGCCATTGCACGAACGCACAACGTGGCGCGCCATCTCGTGCGCGAGGTCTGCATGCTGCATCGCAAGTCCGAAACGTCGAGTGCGTTCTGGCAAGGGTGGAATCGCCTGCTAGCCCGCATCGGCCGCCCGTTTCACGGCGTCTACGCCGCCGTATCCGGGGCGCTGCATAGCACACCACGCAGCAGCTCGCTGGTCGAAAATCTCAACTCGCGACTGCGCGTCTACCTGACCAACCGGCGTCATCTGAAGGGCGGGCGGGCCTGGCTTGGTCTGCTGCAGTTTGTCTTCAACCATCGCCGCTTTGCCCGCAGCCGATGCCCTGAGCGAACTGGAAAGAGCCCGAGGGAACTGATGAGCCGCAAGCCTCACGATCACTGGCTGACGCTGCTCGGATTCGGCCCACTCCAGCCTCAGCGAACCTGATATCGGCAGGTCGTCGCCGGCCTCCATTTGAACCGCATTCCTTACTATTCCTGCTTTCTTACGCAGGCTGATTCCGCTCGTCTGTGTAACGCAAAAATCGCGCTTTTTGAACCTCGCCGGATTTTGCAACCAACTGATTGCGGGTTTCAAGCGGACTGAAGTTGCATTTGATCAGTAGGACATATGTTTCATGAAATGCGGGAGTTGGCAAGACGGGCGGCGCGAAGCGGTAGTCGGATTTGCGAGGTGATCGACATGGCATCGACGCGCGGGGCCGCGACGCAATGCGCCGGCGACGTGACGACAGGCGGCCCAGAGGGCCGCGATCAGCTGCCGCAGTAGTGCCGCAGGTTGATCATCGTATAGGCCAGCGTCTTGAGCGCGTAGTGTACGTCGCTGATGCGCTCGAGGCGCAGCAGCAGGCGGCGGAACGTATCCTCCCAGGCGAACACGCGCTCGATGGTGCTGAAGCGCTCCTCGAAGATGGCCGCATCGAAATGACGCTTGCGGCCGCGTTTGTTCTGTTTGCGGTTGCGCAGATTCTCTGGGATGTTGGGCCTCATGCCGCGGTTGAAGATCGCACGGCGGTTTTCGCGGCAGTCGTAGACGCCATCCAGACTGACGGTTGAGCCCTGCAGGTCCGCACCAATGGCACGCGCCATGGCGGTAAGTTTTGGCAGCGCGTCACGCAGCAGGGGCGATTCGTTGCGGTTGCCCGGCGCACTCACGAACGGCGCGATGATGTTGCATTTGCGATCGCAGAAGGCCACCACCTTGTCGCCCTTGAGGTGCTTGTGCCCGCTGTAGCCCAGGTGTCGCCGCCTTTCTTCGCTGCCGTCGCCGTGGATGGTCGAGAGGTCCAGGCGCTGGTCCTGATGCAGTTGATCAACCGAGCCCGCAAAGACCCGGTCGATGCTGCCGTCGGCCTGCCAGCGCCGCATGATCCGGTAGATGCGGGTGTGGTGGATTTCAGGCAGCCCCAGTGCATTCGTTTCGATGGGCAGCATCTTCCACTGGCAACCCATGTACAGCGCCTTCAGGACATAGTTGAACATCTTCTGTAGCGGCAACGTCGGTGGCGGACCGCGCCGGCCCCGGCCCAGATGCGGCAAGATAAATTGCTCGAACTGCTCAACCGTCAATTTCGTGGGAATCGCCTGTCGGCCATGGTTTGCAGCCATTCTCGCATCCGCAAAGCCTTGACTTTAACCGCTCCGGCCTCGCCAACCCCGCTGTCACTGACCGGCATATTCGAGCCATTCCGGGATCGGCGTAATCGAGCCAACGGATGATCGCCGCAATCGAGCCAGTGCATGATCGGTGCAATCGGGCCACTCGATGATCGGCATATTGGAGCCACCGCAGGATCGGCGTAATCGAGCCACGTAGCGGGCTCAATATTCTGTCGGGTGGCAGCCCGAAACGCATTTCGAATGGTTCTGTTGCAGTAAGGCCCACGTTAAAATTGGGTAGCGAATTTTTGAGCTGTGCGATGAAGAAGACGAAGACACCGCGAACCACACTCGCGCCGGGCCTGGCCAAGGTCCTGAAGCGCCTTCGCTACCCGCTTGAAGTGATTTTGCTGTGCGTGCGATGGTACGTGGCCTATTCGCTGAGTTTGCGCAATCTTGCGGAAATGATGGACGAGCGTGGTATCGCGGTGGATCATTCGACGGTGTACCGCTGGGTCATCAAACTGCTGCCGCTCTTCGAAAGGCGCTTCCGCAAGCACAAGCGTCCGGTTGGGAAAAGCTGGCGAATGGACGAGAGCTATATCAAGATCAAAGGTGAGTGGAAATATCTTTACCGGGCAGTGGACAAGGCGGGCGACACGGTCGACTTCCTGCTCAGGGCCAGGCGGGACAAGGTCGCTGCCCGGCGGTTCTTTGAAAAGGCGATCGCCCATAATGGTACGCCAGAGACCGTGACCATCGACAAAAGCGGCTCCAATCTGGCCGCACTGGATGCGATAAATGCCGATCGCGAGACGCCGATCAAGGTCCGTCAGATCAGGTACCTGAACAACATTGTCGAACAGGACCATCGGGCTATCAAACGCCGGACCCGGCCGATGCTGGGATTCAAGAACTTCCACCGTGCGAGGGTCATTCTCGGCGGCATCGAGGTCAATGGAATGAACGCCTCCCAACCGTGAACGGTGGAACTAAGGATGAGGATGGACCCTTCACGGGCCGACGGCATCACTGTGCCAATATGGAAGATCATGCAGGTCTTCACAGGCAAAACCGGAGGGATCCGAAATGAAGCTTACGCCAGTTGGGATCGACATTGCCAAGCGCGTGTTTCAGGTGCATTACGTGGACGCGGAAACTGGAGAGATTGTGAACCGGCAGATCAAGCGCGCCAAGTTTCTCGAGCACTTCGTGAACCGGGCGCCGTGCCTGATCGGGATGGAAGCTTGCGGTGGTTCACAGCATTGGGCACGACAACTCACGAAACTGGGGCACGAGGTGAAGCTCATGCCGGCCGGGTTCGTCAAGGCATTCAACATCCGCAACAAGAGCGATGCAGCAGACGCCCGGGCGATCTGGCTGGCCGTGCAGCAGCCAGGCAAGGCCGTGGCGGTAAAAAGCGAAGCCCAGCAAGCGGTGCTGGCGCTGCACAGGATGCGCCAGCAACTGGTCAAGTTTCGTACGATGCAGATCAACAGCTTGCGCGGACTGCTGGCCGAATACGGCGAGGTGATGGGTAAGGGCCGGGCTGCGCTCGATAAGGCGATACCGGCGGTGCTTGCCGGCATAACGGATCGACTGCCGATGGTGTTGATCGACACATTGCGCGAGCAGTGGAACGGGTTGACGAAGCTCGATGACCAGATCGCCGTGATCGAACGGCGGCTGCGTCAGTGGATGCTGGAGGACAAGGCGGTCAAAGCGATTACCGCGATCCCCGGCGTTGGTGTGCTGACGGCGACTGCCGCAGTGGCGACAACGGGCGACGCGAAGTCGTTCAGGTCGGGGCGCGAGTTCGCAGCCTGGATCGGTCTCGTACCAAAGCAGACTGGCTCGGGCGGAAAGGTGACGTTGCTGGGGATCAGCAGGCGCGGCGACACGTATCTGCGCACGCTGTTGATACACGGTGCCCGTAGCGTGTTGTATCACGCGAAGGAGCCCGGCTCGTGGGTCGAGCAGATCAGCAAGCGCAGGCCACCGAACGTGGTAATCGTCGCGCTGGCCAACAAGATGGCACGAACAATCTGGGCAATCCTCGCCCACGAGCGGTCGTATCAGATGGGGCACGTGAGCGCGAAGCCGGTCTGAATAGCCAGCGTTCACGCAGAAGACTAACTTCACACAGGATGACGCGTCGAAGGTTGCGCTGGCAATCGAATGTGATGACAGAACAGGTTGGACCGGAACTCGCTAAACCTGAATGTGCATAAGACCCTTGAGCTCGTGAGGTCAATGAGGTGCGAGTCAGCGGATTTCATAGAGGCCCGCAGCGTATGTACCGGCTGCAGCAAGGCCGTATATACAGCAGCAACCCATCCTGCCCGTCACAACAAACGAAAGCCTTAGCAAACGGGAGGCGTTCATATATATGCACATGATCAGGAAAGGACAGATGAAATGTGCGGGCAAAGACCCGTCGCCTGCTTCCCAGCAGTTTTACTCCCTTGTGTCATAAGCAATACTTATCATATCGACATCTCTCGTCCCGACACCCTTACTGCAACAGAACCCGAGACCGTGACGCTCGATAAGAGCGGATCGAATCTGGCTGCCTTGCAGGCGATCAACGCCAGGCGGAATCTGCCGATCGAGGTCCGCCAGAAAAAGTATCTGAATAGCATCGTCGAGCAGGACCACCGCGCGATCAAGCGCCGGACCCGCCCGATGCTCGGGTTCAAGAAATTTCGTTGCGCCCGCATTCTCCTGGGTCTGGGTGGCATCGAAATAATGCACATGATCAGGAAAGGACAGATGAAATGTGCGGGCAAAGACCCGTCGTCTGCTTCCCAGCAGTTTTACTCCCTTTTGTCATAAGCAATACTTATCATATCGACATTTCTCGTCCCGACACCCTTACTGCAACAGAACCTCACGGTAGGCGACCGTACGGAGCGCCTCGAGCCGCTGCTGGCGGAACTGTTCCGGCGCGACCGGCGCTGGCTGTCGGGCGAACTCGCGATACGATTGCCGATGACGAAATGATCGAGCTGAGAACCAATCGGAGCGAACGGCTGCGCCTGCGCGCCGACCGGCTCAAACCGGTCGTGCGGATACTGGTCGATCTGTTCGTGGTCGACTTCCGGTGCGGTATCAATACCCTTGCCGCCGTGGTTGAGAATTCGATGCGACTGGATCCGCTCGCGCGCGCCGTGTACGCGTTTCGCAACCGTAAATGCAACCGGATCAAGCTCCTGCTGTACGAGCGCACCGGCTTCTGGCTGTTGTTGCGCCGGCTCGAGGAAGACCGCTTCGTGTGGCCGCGACGTGATCAGGAAGTGATCGAGCTGACGACGCAGCAACTCCACTGGCTGCTCGATGGCATCGACATCGACGCGCTTCGCCGTCATCCTGCACGCCATTACGAACACGCCAGCTAGCCCGGTACGTTGCACGTAAACAACGGCCGGGCGCCTTTTACAAATTGACGTAAACCCACGGTGCACCGCGCTTCGCTATCCTGGAGCGCATGAAGAATGCATCCGACCTCAAGCGCGTACCCCAGGCTGTCCAGGGCTATATCCACGCCCTCGAAGCGCGGGTGGCCGGCGATGCGAAACACATCGACGAACTGAACCAGCGCGTCGGGCAGCTCGAGGAACAGGTCCGCCTGCTGCAGGCCGAGCGTTACGCGCCGAAAAGCGAAAAACGCAAGGATCGCGTGTTCGACGAAGCCGAGCAGATCGCCCGGACCGAACCATGCGACGAGGACGACGAAGGTCTCCAGCCGGCGCTGCCTGACACCGGCTTGCCACCGGCCGGCAAGCCTGAGCGGCGCAAGGTGGGACGCAAGCCGTTGCCGGCGTACCTGAAGCGCGAACGCATCGAGTACGATCTGCCGCAAGACCAGCGGGGTTGCCCGTGCTGTGGCAATCCGATGCATCGAATCGGCGAGGACATCAGCGAACAGCTGCATGTCGAGGTCAAATGGACGGTTCACCAGAACGTGCGTGCAAAGTACGCGTGCCGGCACTGCGAGCGTCACGCCGAACATACGCCGGTCGTGCTCGCACCGATGCCGGTACAGCCGCTTCCGGGCAGCCATGCGGATGCGTCGGTGATCGCGACGGTCGCGACCGCGAAATACGTCGACGGCATGCCGTTGTACCGGATGCAGGCCGCCATGGCCCGCTGGCAGATTCCGGTGAGCCGGGGCACGCTGGCACACTGGGTCATCCGCCCCAGCGAATTGCACTACACCCGCCTGTACGACGCGCTGTACAGGACATTGCTGTCGCAGCCGCTGATCCACGGCGACGAGACCACGCTTCAGGTACTCAAGGAACCCGGCCGGTCTGCGCAGAGTAAAAGCTATGCGTGGGTCTATCGCAGCGCCGAAGACTGTCCCGAACCCGTGGTGCTGTTCGAGTACCAGCCGGGGCGCGGCCAGGAGCATCCGAAGAAATTCCTCGGCGACTACAGCGGCATGTTGGTAAGCGACGGATACAGTGCGTGGCGCACGCTGAAAAAGGCAACGCACTTCGGCTGCATGGCGCACGCGCGCAGGCTGTTCGTCAAGGCGGACAAGGCGGCGCAGAAGAAAGGGGATGACGCAAAGCCGAAGCCGCCGAACGCTCGTGTGGCAAAGGCGCTTGAATACTTCCAGGCCCTGTACCGTGTCGAGGCGCTGGCCAAAGGCGATCTGCCTGCCGGCCAGACACGTGCCGACTACACATACGACCTGCGGCAGAAACACAGCGTGCCGGTGCTCGAGGCGTTCAGGGCGTGGCTTGACGAACTGGCGCCGAAGGTGACGCCGCAGAGCCTGCTCGGTAAGGCAATCGCCTATACGCGTAACCAGTGGGAATATCTGAGCCGCTACGTCACTGACGGGCGAGCCGCAATAGACAACAACGTCTGCGAGCGCGACGTCAGGCCGTTTGCCACGTCGAGGAAAAGCTGGCTGTTCAGCGACACAGTTGACGGTGCAAAAGAGTGTTACGTCGCGAACAATTCGAGGTGTAGCAGATGAGTTTGTCGCGTGATCGGCGAGGTGGAGTTTCAGAACACCACCGCGCGTAGCGCGAGACACAGCGGATGTGAGGATGGCCAGTGTTGCTCTGATATCGTGCGATGTTTTCCGGACGCCGCACGAACATCAAGAACAAACTGGCCATGCACCGAATTGTATTTGCGTTCCTCACGCTCGAACAGCATCTTCGCGCTGTCGTTACCACACCTCAGTCATACCGCCCCGATCATTGTCCGCATTGCGGCTTCAGTTGCCTCTGGGGGCACGGCTGTTACGCGCGCAAGGCCGATCGTCACGCCGATGGCGACCTCAATCCTGTTGCGGTGCCGCGTTTCCAATGTTCGTCGTGTCGACGCACGTGCTCACGCCTGCCATTGTGCATCTGCCCACGCCGCTGGTATGGCTGGGCGCTGCAGCAGCAGGTGCTGCAGTTGTTGATCGCGGGCGCTTCGCTGCGTCGTACCGCCACGATCCTGGTGCTCGGCTATCACACCGTGCGGCGCTGGTGGCGATGGTTGTCAACGGTCTCCGGTGACTTCTCTTTCCACCTGCGCAGCCGGTTCGCAACGCTCGGACGCAGCGTCGGCTTCGCCGCTTTCTGGCTCGCCTGTCTTCAGTTGATGCCACTGTGCGAAGCGATGGCCTGGCTCGATCACGACGGCGTCGCTGTCCCATGATCGGGGGAATCCCGTTCGCTGCGCGACGACGAAGTCTGCGCTGCAACGGGTACCCCACACACTTTGCTCACTGCCCGAGCTCGCGCATTGGCGGTTTCATATGGGTTCCTTCATTTTTACGGGGAACACCTATGAACGAAGTCGATCCGAAGGCCCTGTTTCGCCTGTCGGTACTCGGTCCGCTCGTCAGCCGCGAACGGCTGGGCCACGGCGAGCTGCAGCAGATCGTCCAACAGCTCGCGCAGCAGGAATACGCCATTCCCGGCTCGCGCCGGCGTCATATCAGCGAGAAGACGCTGCTCAAGTGGTACTACGCATGGCGACGTGATGGTCTGACGGGACTCGCCGATCACGCCCGTACTGATGTGGGCCGCTCGAAGCTGCCTGAAGCCATACAGGGCGCCGTGCTGGCGGCCAAACGCGAGAACCCGCGCCGTTCGATCCGCCAGATCCGGCTGCTGCTGGAGGCCGCCGGCGTGGTGCCGCGCGACACGCTCTCGCGCTGCGCGGTGCATCGTCTGCTCAAGGCGCACGGCATCTCACGCATTGCCGGTCCCGATGTCGTGCCTGAGGAGAAACGCAGCTTCGAGGCCGAGTATGCCGGTTCAATCTGGTACGGCGATGTGCTGCACGGCCCGACGCTGTCCTTCGGCGGCAAGCGTACAAAGACGTACCTCGTGTCGCTGATGGACGACGCCTCGCGGCTGATCGCCCATTGCGCGTTCTGCACCTCGGAGACGGCGCTCGACATTGAAGGCGTGCTCAAGCAGGCGCTGCTCAGACGCGGCGTGCCGAAGACGCTCGTCGTCGACAACGGCGCCGCCTATCGTGCCTCAACGCTGCAGGGCATCTGCGCGCAACTGTCAATCCGGCTCGTGCATTGCCGGCCGTACCAGCCGACCAGCAAAGGCAAGCTCGAGCGCTGGCACCGCACGTTACGCGAACAGTTCCTTGCCGAACTCGACGCGACGCATATCCGTGACATGGCGGACCTGAACGCCCGGCTATGGGCATGGATCGAGCAGATCTACCATCGCCGCAAACACGGTGCACTTGGCGAGCACACGCCGCTCTCTCGCTACCAGCAGGACCTGCCGCGCATCCGGCAGCTCGGCACACTGGCTGCGCGGCTGGATGAACTGTTCCTGCATCGCATCTCGCGCCATGTGCGTCGTGATGGCACCGTGTCGTTCAACGGCAAGCGCTTTGAGGTCCCGTACGAGCTCACCGGACAGACGGTCGTGGTCGTGCTCGATCCGCACGCCGGCTCCGTCCTTCGCGTCGAGAGCCAGGCCGGGCAGGCGCTGGGCGCCGCCACGGAACTGGATACCGTGGCCAACTGCACGCGCCGGCGGCAGCGCCCACCGGCGCAGCCTGCCACCCATGCCGCAGCATCAGGGCCGAATCTGCTCGAGTTCGTGCATCAGCGTCATTACCGCACGGAGGGCTGACCATGTACCGACAACACTTCGGCCTGCGCTGCGCGCCGCTGGACAAGGATTCGACGGACCTGTGGGACGACGGCGCGCTTGCCCAGCTCACCGAGCGCTTCCAGTGGCTGCTCACCAGTCCCGGTATCGGCCTGCTGACGGGCGAACCGAGTTAAAGTCAAATCTGGTGTATGCGGTCTCGGCGTAATCAGGCGGCTAGCGATTGCTGAGCCGGTGTGCTGTCGGTCACCGGTTCTCCATCCTTGAACGTCATCCCGTCAAGCATCGAAGTGAGCTTTTCCGGGGCGCGGATGCGCCGCCACGATTCTTCGGCCGACTCGATCAGCTTGAACGCCAGCCCGAGGAACGTCGCGCGCGATACACAGTTGCGCGTGCGTTTCGTGCGATGGCGCACCGTCGCAAAGGTCGATTCAATCGGGTTCGTGGTGCGCAGATGCTGCCAGTGTTCAGCCGGGAAATCGTAAAACGCGAGCAGCTCGTCACGATCTTCCGTCAGCTTTTCGGCGACCTTCGGGTACTTTGCCGAGTACGCGTCGACGAAGTGATTGAATGCGGCCAGTGCATCAGCGCGCGTGGCCGCCATCCAGATGTCCTGCATCGCCTTCTTGCCTCGAGCCTGCTGCGATTTCGGCAGCGCATTGAGCACGTTACCCATCTTGTGAAACCAGCAGCGCTGATGCTTCGTCTGCGGGAACACTTCCTCCATCGCGGCCCAGAATCCCATCGCGCCATCGCCGCAGGCCAGCAGTGGCCCCGACGGCAGGCCGCGCTTCTTCAGATCGAGCAGCAGTTCGCTCCACGATGCCTTCGATTCCCGGTAGCCGTCACCGATGGCCACACGTTCCTTCGTCCCGTCCGGTTTGACGCCAACGATCACCAGCAGGCACTGGCCGTCGGAATCGTCGCTGCGCACACCGGTGTGAATGCCGTCGGCCCACCAGTAGACCCAGCGCGCCGACGACAGCTCACGCCGATTCCACTGCTCATGCTCATCGGCCCATTGGGCCTTCAGCCGGCTCACGACGTTCGGCGACATGCCGCTGACCTGGCCGCCCAGCATGATGCCCATGGCTTCGCTCATGTCGCCCGTCGAGATGCCTCGCAGGTACAGCCACGGCAGCGCTGCCGACACGCGCGCGGACTTGCGCACGTACGGCGGCACGATCGTCGAATTGAACCGGATGCCCGAGCCCGAACGATCCCGCACCTTCGGCACCTGAACCGTCACCGGACCGATCGCTGTGACGACCTCGCGCTCGGGCAGGTAGCCGTTGCGCACCACGGCACGCCGGCCGTCGATCGACTTCACGTTGCTGTACTGTTCGAGCATGGTCGCCAGTTCCACCTCGACTGCCTGCTGAATGATCTGCCGCGCGCCTTGCTGGATCAGCTCATCTAGCACGCTTTTCGTTTGCGCTTTACTGCTGTTCGCTTCTTGCGTAATCTTCTTCATGGTGGTCGGGTCCGGCCTTCTCGGGTTCGCTGGTTGTGCCTTTGACAAGCAACATTCTCGCTAGACCGCCACCGCCTTCTCAAATTCCCGCCGCTCCCGCTGTACACCAGATTCGACAATAGCTCCGGGCGAACCGGGCGTGGGCAAGACCGCGGCACTACGCCATCTCGCTCGCAGCCTCAATCCGCATCGCTATCTCGTCATTTACCTCGCCGAAACGGAGTTCGGCCGCATCGACCTGTACCGGTCGCTTGCACGAGCGCTCGGACTGGAACCCAGCTACCGGCGTGCCGACCTGTGGCGCGAGCTGAAGCAGCGCATCACCGAGCTCGTCGAGGGCAAGCAGTTGCTGGTGGTATGGATCATCGACGAGGCGCAGAACCTGCCCATCGAGTTCTTCCGCGACTTCCCGTCGTTCCTGAACTTCGCCTTCGATTCGCGCAACCTGCTCACCGTGTGGCTGGCCGCGCATCCGAATCTGGCCACCACGCTCGAACGTGCGCCCTATGCCGCGCTGTACGGACGTATCCAGGCGCGCGTGCAATTGAAGCCCGTCATCGAGCGCGAGCGCTTCGCGCAGTTGATCACGCACGCCCTGAAGAGCGCCGGCTGCACGCATACGCTGCTGGCCGACTCCGGGCTTGAGCTGCTACGGCAGGCTTCACGTGGTCTGCCGCGACACGCCGGGCGAATCCTGCGCACCGCGATGCAGCTGGCCGTGCCCCGGGGTCTGAATCATCTGCCCGACGAACTGCTGCAACAGGCCATTGAGGAGTTCCGATGACCAGGCGCCACAAACACGCCAAGGTATCGCGCGCCGCGCTGAGGATCACGTCCCGTCCGCCTGCGTTGCCCGAACTGACAGACAATGCTGCCGCGCAGATCCAGCAACTCCTATGTGACTGGCTCCTGTGGTTCAGCGCTGCGTATGGCGAACAGATCCGTCGTTGCAACGAACCGTGGGCTGTGCCGCCACGCGAACCGCCTCCAGGTCACCGCATCGGAGCTATTGTCGAATCTGGTGTACAGCGGGAGCGGCGGGAATTTGAGAAGGCGGTGGCGGTCTAGCGAGAATGTTGCTTGTCAAAGGCACAACCAGCGAACCCGAGAAGGCCGGACCCGACCACCATGAAGAAGATTACGCAAGAAGCGAACAGCAGTAAAGCGCAAACGAAAAGCGTGCTAGATGAGCTGATCCAGCAAGGCGCGCGGCAGATCATTCAGCAGGCAGTCGAGGTGGAACTGGCGACCATGCTCGAACAGTACAGCAACGTGAAGTCGATCGACGGCCGGCGTGCCGTGGTGCGCAACGGCTACCTGCCCGAGCGCGAGGTCGTCACAGCGATCGGTCCGGTGACGGTTCAGGTGCCGAAGGTGCGGGATCGTTCGGGCTCGGGCATCCGGTTCAATTCGACGATCGTGCCGCCGTACGTGCGCAAGTCCGCGCGCGTGTCGGCAGCGCTGCCGTGGCTGTACCTGCGAGGCATCTCGACGGGCGACATGAGCGAAGCCATGGGCATCATGCTGGGCGGCCAGGTCAGCGGCATGTCGCCGAACGTCGTGAGCCGGCTGAAGGCCCAATGGGCCGATGAGCATGAGCAGTGGAATCGGCGTGAGCTGTCGTCGGCGCGCTGGGTCTACTGGTGGGCCGACGGCATTCACACCGGTGTGCGCAGCGACGATTCCGACGGCCAGTGCCTGCTGGTGATCGTTGGCGTCAAACCGGACGGGACGAAGGAACGTGTGGCCATCGGTGACGGCTACCGGGAATCGAAGGCATCGTGGAGCGAACTGCTGCTCGATCTGAAGAAGCGCGGCCTGCCGTCGGGGCCACTGCTGGCCTGCGGCGATGGCGCGATGGGATTCTGGGCCGCGATGGAGGAAGTGTTCCCGCAGACGAAGCATCAGCGCTGCTGGTTTCACAAGATGGGTAACGTGCTCAATGCGCTGCCGAAATCGCAGCAGGCTCGAGGCAAGAAGGCGATGCAGGACATCTGGATGGCGGCCACGCGCGCTGATGCACTGGCCGCATTCAATCACTTCGTCGACGCGTACTCGGCAAAGTACCCGAAGGTCGCCGAAAAGCTGACGGAAGATCGTGACGAGCTGCTCGCGTTTTACGATTTCCCGGCTGAACACTGGCAGCATCTGCGCACCACGAACCCGATTGAATCGACCTTTGCGACGGTGCGCCATCGCACGAAACGCACGCGCAACTGTGTATCGCGCGCGACGTTCCTCGGGCTGGCGTTCAAGCTGATCGAGTCGGCCGAAGAATCGTGGCGGCGCATCCGCGCCCCGGAAAAGCTCACTTCGATGCTTGACGGGATGACGTTCAAGGATGGAGAACCGGTGACCGACAGCACACCGGCTCAGCAATCGCTAGCCGCCTGATTACGCCGAGACCGCATACACCAGATTTGACTTTAACTCACCGCATCGTCGACCCCTTCTAATGACACGGCCCCGGTCTCGACAACCGGGGCCGTGTTCGTTGTGCCGCCCATCAAATGCGCGACAACGCGCAAATCTACCTTCGCTGCGTCTCGCGTTCGACCGGACACGCGTTCTCCCCGATCAGCTCGCGACAAACAGTGTCGTCTCGCCTCGAATATCTCGCGATGCCGAGTCTCGTTCAGCCTGCGACGTAACACCTGCTGCCATTCAACTATGCGCGGCAGCAACAGGCCAGGAAACAGGACGGCTGACCCACCCGGCGCGCCTCGTGCCCCTATGCTCGCCCCTCACTTGCACGATTCTCCGTTCGGTGTGCTAAAGCTGCCGCTTACAAGTTGACCGCAAAGTCGCACTCCGAGTAAAAAGGCAAAACTACTCCCGCGTCGCTGCATCCTGTTTGTTCGCGATGGCGTGGAATCGCTGTTCGCTTTGCAGTGGAATCGGCGTTCGCTTTACCGTGGAATGGCTGTTCGATTTGCGTGGAATACGCAGGCGACGCGAAGTCGTTCCGGTCGGGGCGCGAGTTCGCAGCCTGGATCGGTCTCGTACCAAAGCAGACTGGCTCGGGCGGAAAGGTGACGTTGCTGGGGATCAGCAGGCGCGGCGACACGTATCTGCGCACGCTGTTGATACACGGTGCCCGTAGCGTGTTGTATCACGCGAAGGAGCCCAGCTCGTGGGTCGAGCAGATCAGCAAGCGCAGGCCACCGAACGTGGTAATCGTCGCGCAGGCCAACAAGATGGCACGAACAATCTGGGCAATCCTCGCCCACGAGCGGTCGTATCAGATGGGGCACGTGAGCGCGAAGCCGGTCTGAATAGCCAGCGTTCACGCAGAAGACTAACTTCACACAGGATGACGCGTCGAAGGTTGCGCTGGCAATCGAATGTGATGACAGAACAGGTTGGACCGGAACTCGCTAAACCTGAATGTGCATAAGAGCCTTGAGCTCGTGAGGTCAATGAGGTGCGAGTCAGCGGATTTCATAGAGGCCCGCAGCGTATGTACCGGCTGCAGCAAGGCCGTATATACAGCAGCAACCCATCCTGCCCGTCACAACAAACGAAAGCCTTAGCAAACGGGAGGCGTTCATATATATGCACATGATCGTCAAGGGACAATTGAACGATGGCGGCGTTGGTCAAACTCCCGCACAGCAATTCTATTCGCTGGCTGGATAAGGAATCCATACCATATCGGATTTGGCCGACCTCTCGCTCTTACTGCGACAGAACCATATGAACCTTCTCAACCCGCTTATCGATTTGCACCAGAACCCGCGCGAATGGGGGACTGGCCTGGCCGAGTCGCTTACGGATTCTCGGGCGGATACGCGAACAGGTCGTCGAGCCAGCAGAGCTCCTCGTTAGTCAGCATGAGCGCGTTGGAAGCCTCGCTTTGGGAGGGGCCAGTGTGTCCGGGAAAGAAGCGATGGAGACGAAGGGGATCGAGGTCGGCCTCCGTCGGGGTGCCTGGGTCGGCCAGGCCGATCCAGTCTTCGGTGTCCGATGCGTTGGTCGGCATGTGGGCGGCTTGGTCTGGCGCGGCTGGCTGAGCGGGTCGAGCTGGGCGCTGGGAGCGCGGCGCCTGCGTACCCCAGCTAAGTGCCGCAGGCATTGCTACTGAATCGGTTTGCTGCGTACGTGCCTGACGGGGACCCCAGGCGGACTGCGTCGCTGAAGCAGTGAGCGAGGGCGCTGCATCCAATCGTGGTCGCACGTCGCGCGAAGTGGTTGGCGCCGTGGGAGCGGCCCGCTTGGCTCGCGCGGCTGGGGGCGTTTCGCTGCCGGGGTTCCCCGCGTCGACCGACCTGAGCGAATCCTCCAGCGATTGAGCAAAATCTTGCAACGTGTCCGCAGGCGAGGAAGCTGCGGCATTGTCTACAGCCCGGCCGTTCAGGCTATCGACCAGGCGGCGCCAGCGCTGCGCGGCATCCGGGATCGTTCCGGCTCGCGCTTCCATCTCGGTCACGCCAGCCAGGGCCAGACGACGCGTCAGTGCTTGCGAGTGCAGGCCAAACTGTCGACGAGCGTCGGAGAAGGCCTGCAGCGGTTCGGGGTGGGTGCAAAAGAAGTTCAACAAGGCCATGATGTCCCTGGGCTCGGGCATGTGCACGGCCCGCGAGGGGCCTGCGTCTTCGATCCGGATCCTGCGTCCCGGCTGCCTGGTGGCGGCCCAGGACCGACCTTGCTGTAGCGCATCCAGTGCCTGCGCTCCGCCCAGGCTGACGATGGTCATAAGTCGTTCGTTATCGAAGCGCTCGCGCAGGGCCGGCAGATACGCCAGGATGGCCTCAAGCGCCGGTCGTCCCACGACGCAAGCCATGTTGACCACTTGCTCCGTGGTCAAGCCATACGGAGGCTCGCGCAGCGCCGGCAACTGTGTCCTGACCGCCTCGAGGGCCTGCTTGCCACCCATGTTACTCGCGATGGCCACTACCTGCTCGGTGGTCAAGCCAAACGGAGGCTCACGCAGCGCCGGCAACTGTGTCCTGACCGCCTCGAGGGCCTGCTTGCCACCCATGTTACTCGCGATGGCCACTACCTGCTCGGTGGTCAAGCCAAACGGAGGCTCACGCAGCGCCGGCAACTGTGTCCTGACCGCCTCGAGGGCCTGCTTGCCGCCGTCGTTGCTGGCGATGGCCACCACCTGCTCGGTGCTCAAGCCAAACGGAGGCTCACGCAGCGCCGGCAACTGTGTCCTGACCGCCTCGAGGGCCTGCTTGCCGCCACCGTTGCTGGCGATGGCCACCACCTGCTCGGTGCTCAAGCCAAACGGAGGCTCACGCAGCGCCGGCAACTGTGTCCTGACCGCCTCGAGGGCCTGCTTGCCGCCGTCGTTGCTGGCGATGGCCACCACCTGCTCGGTGCTCAAGCCAAACGGAGGCTCACGCAGCGCCGGCAACTGTGTCCTGACCGCCTCGAGGGCCTGCTTGCCACCCATGTTACTCGCGATGGCCACTACCTGCTCGGTGCTCAAGCCAAACGGAGGCTCACGCAGCGCCGGCAACTGTGTCCTGACCGCCTCGAGGGCCTGCTTGCCGCCGTTGTTGCTGGCGATGGCCACTACCTGCTCGGTGCTCAAGCCAAACGGAGGCTCACGCAGCGCCGGCAACTGTGTCCTGACCGCCTCGAGGGCCTGCTTGCCACCCATGTTACTCGCGATGGCCACTACCTGCTCGGTGGTCAAGCCAAACGGAGGCTCACGCAGCGCCGGCAACTGTGTCCTGACCGCCTCGAGGGCCTGCTTGCCGCCACCGTTGCTGGCGATGGCCACTACCTGCTCGGTGGTCAAGCCAAACGGAGGCTCACGCAGCGCCGGCAACTGTGTCCTGACCGCCTCGAGGGCCTGCTTGCCGCCACCGTTGCTGGCGATGGCCACTACCTGCTCGGTGCTCAAGCCAAACGGAGGCTCACGCAGCGCCGGCAACTGTGTCCTGACCGCCTCGAGGGCCTGCTTGCCGCCACCGTTGCTGGCGATGGCCACTACCTGCTCGGTGCTCAAGCCAAACGGAGGCTCACGCAGCGCCGGCAACTGTGTCCTGACCGCCTTGAGGGCCTGCTTGCCACCCATGTTGCTGGCGATGGCCACTACCTGCTCGGTGCTCAAGCCAAACGGAGGCTCACGCAGCGCCGGCAACTGTGTCCTGACCGCCTCGAGGGCCTGCTTGCCGCCGTTGTTACTCGCGATGGCCACTACCTGCTCGGTGCTCAAGCCAAACGGAGGCTCACGCAGCGCCGGCAACTGTGTCCTGACCGCCTCGAGGGCCTGCTTGCCGCCACCGTTGCTGGCGATGGCCACTACCTGCTCGGTGGTCAAGCCAAACGGAGGCTCACGCAGCGCCGGCAACTGTGTCCTGACCGCCTCGAGGGCCTGCTTGCCGCCACCGTTGCTGGCGATGGCCACTACCTGCTCGGTGGTCAAGCCAAACGGAGGCTCACGCAGCGCCGGCAACTGTGTCCTGACCGCCTCGAGGGCCTGCTTGCCGCCACCGTTGCTGGCGATGGCCACCACCTGCTCGGTGGTCAAGCCAAACGGAGGCTCACGCAGCGCCGGCAACTGTGTCCTGACCGCCTCGAGGGCCTGCTTGCCGCCACCGTTGCTGGCGATGGCCACCACCTGCTCGGTGGTCAAGCCAAACGGAGGCTCACGCAGCGCCGGCAACTGTGTCCTGACCGCCTCGAGGGCCTGCTTGCCGCCACCGTTGCTCGCAATGGCCACCACCTGTCCCACGCTGAGGTTCAGTGGCTCGCTCATGAGCACAGGTCCCTGGCGATGAACTGCCGCGACCGCGGGACGCTCGCCGCGTGCCGCAATGGCGGCAATCTGCGCGGCACTCAGACGCAGGGGCGGCGCGGCAAGCTCGGCACCCACCGGGTGAGTATGGCCCGCTTCCTTTTTCAGCAGTTCGTTCAACGCGCAATCACCCGAGCGCCTGCGGCCGATGTCCACGATCTGGGCTCGCGTTAGATCCGGAATCGCTTGGGCCAGGGCACCATGGTGGGCCGCCACCAGCCCCAGCGACTGGAAGCGGCTGCTCAACTGGCCGATCTCATCAAGCGAGAAGCCGTGGCTGACCAAGGCGTTATGATGCGCCAGCACGTGCGAGTACGCCTCGGTCTTGATCTTTTTGAGCTGCTTGTCCGTGTAGCCCAGGCGCTTCAGGGCCTGCTCGTTGCCTGGCTGCGCAGGGCTTGAAGCGCCACCGGCACGGTCGGCCCCGGGGGGACTGTTTCCCTGCGGTGAAATCGGCGCGTTTGGGGCCATCAAGCTGGACGACTCGCCCATCCAGTGCAGCCGTGCCTGCCCGTCCGACGGGGTGGTGGGGGCGAGCCCCGGCGAGTTGAGCAGTGAAGAGATCGAATCCTGCGCAGATGACCAGTTCGCGCGTGGCAAAGACAGTCCACCAGGTACTGCCCGACGGCTCGCAGGCATCCCCTCAGGCCGGGCAAGGCTGGCGGGCGTGGCGCGCGCGACCGGCGAAGCAGGCCGCGCATTGGCTGGTTCCTGCAAGGGAGTATGATCAACACCAGCGCCGGGACTAATGCGGTTCAAGTCGGTCATGGCTGTGGGCGACGCTTCGATTTAAGTAAGCGAATCAGCCTAACCGCTCCTTCTCCTCTCTTCAGACCCCTAGCCGAAGTGCTGTCAGCCGCAACGAAGGAAGACTTACGCAATCGTTCAAAGTTCATCGCGTGCCGGTGCAGCTCAACGGAGATGTTCTGAACGTTCGCAGCGCGTAGGCAGTTCAATCTCTTCGGGTCAGATTCCCCGCCGCTTGCGGCGTATGCTGCGGTGAATGAGCGAATACATTCACAAGAGCCACAACGTCACGGTGTTGCTGTATCACGTGGTGCTGCCGGCGAAGTATCGACGAGCGGTCTTTGATGACCAGGTTGACGAAGTTCTGAAGGAAATCTGTCTGGAGATAGCTCAGCGCTATCAGATGAAATTCGCTACCCAATTTTAACGTGGGCCTTACTGCAACAGAACCAGTTTCTGCCCGCTTACGCGAAAACGCACCAAGCTTCGCGTAACGCGCAGGTCGGGTCGCGCGGGCCGATAAGCTGTGCTTCGGGCTCGGTTGATCAGGAGGAAGATAAAGTGGGCGGCAACTGGTGGAATTCATGGAACATCAAACGGTTCACGCGGGACTCTGCGGAGCTTCGCGAACAGCAGGTACGACAGGAGTCGCCCCCCTCCAACTCTCGGTCGCCAGCGCACGGATCCGCGCAGCTGGCGGGAGTGATGCAGGGCTTGGCGTGGTTCAAAAAGCGCGATTTTTGCGTTACACAGACGAGCGGAATCAGCCTGCGTAAGAAAGCAGGAATAGTAAGGAATGCGGTTCAAATGGAGGCCGGCGACGACCTGCCGATATCAGGTTCGCTGAGGCTGGAGTGGGCCGAATCCGAGCAGCGTCAGCCAGTGATCGTGAGGCTTGCGGCTCATCAGTTCCCTCGGGCTCTTTCCAGTTCGCTCAGGGCATCGGCTGCGGGCAAAGCGGCGATGGTTGAAGACAAAGTGCAGCAGACCAAGCCAGGCCCGCCCGCCCTTCAGATGACGCCGGTTGGTCAGGTAGACGCGCAGTCGCGAGTTGAGATTTTCGACCAGCGAGCTGCTGCGTGGTGTGCTATGCAGCGCCCCGGATACGGCGGCGTAGACGCCGTGAAACGGGCGGCCGATGCGGGCTAGCAGGCGATTCCACCCTTGCCAGAACGCACTCGACGTTTCGGACTTGCGATGCAGCATGCAGACCTCGCGCACGAGATGGCGCGCCACGTTGTGCGTTCGTGCAATGGCGTCGAGTTTTGTGTCGAGCAGGCCCGCGAAAGCGAGCAGGCCGTCGCGCTGGTTCTGAAGGGCACGCCGGTATGCCCCTGTACGTGACAGGTCCCGTGCTTCACGTTGCTGCAGTTCGGCAACCACGAAATCGAACAGCCGTTGACGCGTCGCGAGGTCCGGCCCAGCCAGTGACAGGATGTCACGTTCGAGCCACTGAACCAGGGTGCGCAGGTCGGCAGCCAGCTCGTGCGCATGGGCTTCATTGCGCCGAAGCGTTTCCAGCGCGGCTTCGAGGAGGCTATCCTCACCACGTCGACGGGGATTGGCCAGACGCGCTTCGAGCTGCTCGCGCCCGGTGCGAGCGCCACTGGCGACACGATGCCAGAGCGTCGCTAGTGATTTACCGTGCTGGATGATGTGGAATACGTCGCCGTGACACGGCGTATCGGGCCCGGCCATTTTTTGCCCGGCACGCAGACCGGTTCCCGCATCGGCGATCGTGTGCTCAGGATCGAGGCCCTGTGCCTGCAGGTCCAGCAGATGGATGGCCCAGGTGTCGCCGTCGCGATGGGCTTCGGGGGCGAGCAGATAGCAATAGGTCGAGGCGACATCGATACCGGCGAGCACGGGTTGGGAACCCTGAAAGAGTTCGTCGTGCAGACCGACCCGGATGGGTGAGAGATCGATACCGGCGTTGATGGCGATGGCCTGCTTTGCGGCCCGCTGAAGAACGGTGTGAATCGTGCCCAGGCTGGTCGAGACGCCGAGCAGGTCGTGCATGAGTTCAAGGGTACTGCGAAACGAAACGTGGCCCACCATCGTGAGCGCCACGATTGAGATTGACCCGCAAAAACGGACACCTATCCTTTTGATCAGGAGGTGTCGAAATGGGCAGGCATCGTACCCCGTACCCGGTGGAATTCCGGGCCCACATGGTCGAGCTGGTGAACGCAGGAAGAACGCCAGAGGAGCTGGCGCACGAGTTCGAACCGACCGCACAGACGATCATCAACTGGGTCGCGCAGGCCGATCGCGACGCCGGTGTGCGCCATGACGGGCTGACCACGGCCGAGCGGCAGGAACTCACGCGGCTGCGTCGCGAGAACCGGCAACTGAAGATGGAGCGAGACATTCTCTCGCAGGCCGCGGCCTGGTTCGCGAGGGAGACGGGAGCCGTTCCACCGAAGAGCGGTACGGATTCATGAGAGCGAACCGGGCCCGCTGGCCCGTGGCGAGGATGGCGCGGCTGCTCAGGGTCTCCACGAGCGGCTACTACGCATGGCTGATGCGTGAGCCATCGAAACGCTCGTGCAGCGATGCGCAACTGCTCGAGCGCATCCGCACACTGCATGCGAGTTCGCGCGGCACATATGGGGCGCCACGTATCCATGCGCAGCTCGCGCGCGATGGCGTGCATGTGGGACGCAAGCGGGTCGCACGCCTGATGCGCCTGGCCGGCCTGCATGGTGCGAGCCGGCGGCTCTGGCCACACACCACGCGGCAACGCGCGGGGGCACGGCGTGCTCCGGATCTGGTGCGCCGGCACTTCTGTGCCGAGGCGGTGAACGTGCTGTGGGTGGCGGACGCCACCTACATCCCGACTGACGAAGGGTTTCTGTATCTCGCTGTGGTCCTGGACGTGTTCAGCCGCCGCATCGTCGGGTGGGCGATGTCCAGCCATCTGTACACCGAACTGATGTTGCGGGCGTTGAACATGGCGTTGCAGCAGCGACGCCATGACGGTGTAATTCTACATTCCGATCAAGGCTGTCAATACACCTCCATTGCCTTCGGACGGCGCTGCCGCGAAGCCGACGTGCAACCGTCGATGGGCACGGCCGGCGACGCGTACGACAATGCGATGTGCGAATCGTTCTTCGGCACGCTCGAAGCGGAGCTGCTGTTGCGCGAACACTTTGCGACCCATGAACAGGCCCGGCAGCGCATCTTCTGGTTCCTTGAGGGGTGGTACAACGTACGCCGCCTGCACAGCAGCATTGGCTATCGTTCGCCGCTTGAATTCGAAAACATCAACGTTGAAAGGCAAACCGTGTCGCCTTGCGAGTTGCCCACCGGCGGGCAGCGTCATGGTCGTGAGATGCGACCCGCCGCCCGCCCGTGGACAACTCGCGACTCAACGCTTAACGGAGGTTAGATCACATCAAATCTCTGGCTGCAAATCCGTCCGTCGAACCGGGTCAATCTCAGATGACCTGATCGAGCCATTGGCGGGTGACCGGCAGCATGAAAAGCACCTGATCTGCGTCGGCTGCCCGCGTGGTATCAAAGGCTTCATCCAGCGCTACACTGGCCGTGCCGATCTGTCGGTAGACCGTCGGGCGGCTCACGCCGTTACGCTCAGTCAGCACACTGATGGGTTCGGTGCGCGTGAGGGCCTGAAGTGCAATCGCTTTGCGTTTGTCGTCGCTCAGTCTGCCGACGCCAGATCGGGTGTTTTGAGTCATGGATGCCGCAGAGGAAAAATGGGGGCACCATTATCGCCTGACACTCAAGGTGCCTCCCAATGTGTAACGCAGCTTTGAACCTCGCCCAAGCTGCTGATCAAGCCGGCAAAGAAGAGCGTCAAATCGCTCCTCGACAAGGTTGAGATTGACCCGGTTCGACGGACGGATTTGCAGCCAGAGATTTGATGTGATCTAACCTCCGTTAAGCGTTGAGTCGCGAGTTGTCCACGGGCGGGCGGCGGGTCGCATCTCACGACCATGACGCTGCCCGCCGGTGGGCAACTCGCAAGGCGACACGGTTTGCCTTTCAACGTTGATGTTTTCGAATTCAAGCGGCGAACGATAGCCAATGCTGCTGTGCAGGCGGCGTACGTTGTACCACCCCTCAAGGAACCAGAAGATGCGCTGCCGGGCCTGTTCATGGGTCGCAAAGTGTTCGCGCAACAGCAGCTCCGCTTCGAGCGTGCCGAAGAACGATTCGCACATCGCATTGTCGTACGCGTCGCCGGCCGTGCCCATCGACGGTTGCACGTCGGCTTCGCGGCAGCGCCGTCCGAAGGCAATGGAGGTGTATTGACAGCCTTGATCGGAATGTAGAATTACACCGTCATGGCGTCGCTGCTGCAACGCCATGTTCAACGCCCGCAACATCAGTTCGGTGTACAGATGGCTGGACATCGCCCACCCGACGATGCGGCGGCTGAACACGTCCAGGACCACAGCGAGATACAGAAACCCTTCGTCAGTCGGGATGTAGGTGGCGTCCGCCACCCACAGCACGTTCACCGCCTCGGCACAGAAGTGCCGGCGCACCAGATCCGGAGCACGCCGTGCCCCCGCGCGTTGCCGCGTGGTGTGTGGCCAGAGCCGCCGGCTCGCACCATGCAGGCCGGCCAGGCGCATCAGGCGTGCGACCCGCTTGCGTCCCACATGCACGCCATCGCGCGCGAGCTGCGCATGGATACGTGGCGCCCCATATGTGCCGCGCGAACTCGCATGCAGTGTGCGGATGCGCTCGAGCAGTTGCGCATCGCTGCACGAGCGTTTCGATGGCTCACGCATCAGCCATGCGTAGTAGCCGCTCGTGGAGACCCTGAGCAGCCGCGCCATCCTCGCCACGGGCCAGCGGGCCCGGTTCGCTCTCATGAATCCGTACCGCTCTTCGGTGGAACGGCTCCCGTCTCCCTCGCGAACCAGGCCGCGGCCTGCGAGAGAATGTCTCGCTCCATCTTCAGTTGCCGGTTCTCGCGACGCAGCCGCGTGAGTTCCTGCCGCTCGGCCGTGGTCAGCCCGTCATGGCGCACACCGGCGTCGCGATCGGCCTGCGCGACCCAGTTGATGATCGTCTGTGCGGTCGGTTCGAACTCGTGCGCCAGCTCCTCTGGCGTTCTTCCTGCGTTCACCAGCTCGACCATGTGGGCCCGGAATTCCACCGGGTACGGGGTACGATGCCTGCCCATTTCGACACCTCCTGATCAAAAGGATAGGTGTCCGTTTTTGCGGGTCAATCTCAAGGTCAGGGAAATCATCAAAGGCAACGCGAGCGTCACGCAAGAAGCGTTGATACAGAAACTGAACCCGGTCATCCGGGGATGGGCGATGTATCACCGTCACGTCGTGGCGAAAGCGAGCTTCTCATCGATAGACTCGCACATCTGGCAACTGCTCTGGAAATGGGCAAAGCGTCGACATCCCATGAAAGGAGCACGGTGGGTGAGGAACCGGTACTTCCAGGTCGATGGGCACCGGTCCTGGGACTTTGCTACGAAGGGTCCCGCTGATGGCAGCACCAGCGGGTTTGGGCTCTTCCGCGCAATGACGATCCCGATTACGAGACACGTCAAGGTTCGGGAACTGGCTAATCCATTTGATCCGGTGTGGACCACGTACTTCGCTCGCCGTCGAACTGCGAAGCGTTCCGTCAAGTTGTTCGGTGCCACAACGTGGTGCTGAAGAATGGCTTGAGCCGGATGCGGGGTGACTCGCCCGTCCGGTTCTCAGGGGGCGGTGGCGCAGCAATGCGCTGCTGCTACCCGACCAGGTGCATAACGTGGACGCGGAAACTGGAGAGATTGTGAACCGGCAGATCAAGCGCGCCAAGTTTCTCGAGCACTTCGTGAACCGGGCGCCGTGCCTGATCGGGATGGAAGCTTGCGGTGGTTCACAGCATTGGGCACGACAACTCACGAAACTGGGGCACGAGGTGAAGCTCATGCCGGCCGGGTTCCAACATCCGCAACAAGAGCGATGCAGCAGACGCCCGGGCGATCTGGCTGGCCGTGCAGCAGCCAGGCAAGGCCGTGGCGGTAAAAAGCGAAGCCCAGCAAGCGGTGCTGGCGCTGCACAGGATGCGCCAGCAACTGGTCAAGTTCCGTACGATGCAGATCAACAGCTTGCGCGGACTGCTGGCCGAATACGGCGAGGTGATGGGTAAGGGCCGGGCTGCGCTCGATAAGGCGATACCGGTGGTGCTTGCCGGCATAACGGATCGACTGCCGATGGTGTTGATCGACACATTGCGCGAGCAGTGGAACGGGTTGACGAAGCTCGATGACCAGATCGCCGTGATCGAACGGCGGCTGCGTCAGTGGATGCTGGAGGACAAGGCGGTCAAAGCGATTACCGCGATCCCCGGCGTTGGTGTGCTGACGGCGACTGCCGCAGTGGCGACAACGGGCGACGCGAAGTCGTTCAGGTCGGGGCGCGAGTTCGCAGCCTGGATCGGTCTCGTACCAAAGCAGACTGGCTCGGGCGGAAAGGTGACGTTGCTGGGGATCAGCAGGCGCGGCGACACGTATCTGCGCACGCTGTTGATACACGGTGCCCGTAGCGTGTTGTATCACGCGAAGGAGCCCGGCTCGTGGGTCGAGCAGATCAGCAAGCGCAGGCCACCGAACGTGGTAATCGTCGCGCTGGCCAACAAGATGGCACGAACGATCTGGGCAATCCTCGCCCACGAGCGGTCGTATCAGATGGGGCACGTGAGCGCGAAGCCGGTCTGAATAGCCAGCGTTCACGCAGAAGACTAACTTCACACAGGATGACGCGTCGAAGGTTGCGCTGGCAATCGAATGTGATGACAGAACAGGTTGGACCGGAACTCGCTAAACCTGAATGTGCATAAGAGCCTTGAGCTCGTGAGGTCAATGAGGTGCGAGTCAGCGGATTTCATAGAGGCCCGCAGCGTATGTACCGGCTGCAGCAAGGCCGTATATACAGCAGCAACCCATCCTGCCCGTCACAACAAACGAAAGCCTTGGCAAACGGGAGGCGTTCATATAAATGCACATGATCAGGAAAGGACAGATGAAATGTGCGGGCAAAGACCCGTCGTCTGCTTCCCAGCAGTTTTACTCCCTTGTGTTATAAGCAATACTTATCATATCGACATCTCTCGTCCCGACACCCTTACTGCAACAGAACCCTTGAACGTGACAATGCCTTTCTGAACCAATTCAAGTTGCCTTCGCTATCCTCGTCAACCCTTCGCATCTCTAGGGTCTTAGAGTCTCCCTGCCCTTACTATCAACGCGCGGTACTACTGCCCCTTCGATCTTGATGCTTGATGCCCGTAAGTTCTTGCCTTCGCAATTCGACACCCCTTAAAATCAAGGAGCTTGGAAATGAAAATCGGTCCCATCGCCGCAAAGAAATCCGTTCTCGTCGGCATCGGCGCAGCCACTGTCTTTGCTGCCAGTTCGTCCAGCGCCCTCGCCTCTGGTGACTCTATGAAACCACTCCCCGGTATCACTACGGGGGGCGTTGGCCCCCTGTCTGACTTACTCGTCATTAACACGACGAACGGCTGCGTTCGGGTGTATGCCGACGGGAAGCAGCACGACATCCCGGCCCGCGGTAGTGAGCGGCTGGGCAAGGAAGGGTGGGGCAGGTCCTTCACTGCATCTGTTTTCGGCAAGATTTGCGGTGGCTACGCCGTGCGAACGGCCTACTTCAAAATGCCGGAGAACAGTGGGTCGACGGTGAACTGGGTCATTAGATAGAGGCAGAGGCACTGAGATGCCCGCCAGCAGGCGCGTGTGCACCGTACGCGAGCAACGTCGGTCACCTCCCGAAGGCGATGCGGCCTAGTGTTCCGTCCCAGAAATAACTTTACATAGACGCGCCACTTTCTGAGGAATGGAATCGGCGGTTGCCGTCCAGACGAACGGGCCGTTGTGCTGGTTGTACTGCGCAACATAGCGCTCAATGCTGGCGATCAGTTGACGCACATTTTTGAAGGAGCCGCACCGGATGGCCTGCCGCGTGATCAGGCCAAACCAGCGCTCCACCTGATTGAGCCAACTCGAATACGTCGGCGTGAAGTGCATGTGATAACGCGTGTGCTTCGCCAGCCATGCCTTGACCTTCGGGTGCTTGTGCGTAGCGTAATTATCGACAACGAGATGCACGTCGAGGTCCTCCGGAACTGCCTGATCAACGTGCTTCAGAAAGGCCAGAAACTCCTGATGCCGGTGACGCGACCTGCATTGCGTGATGACCTCGCCCGTCGCTGCATTGAGCGCGGCAAACAAGGTTGTCGTGCCGTGCCGGATATAGGGTTCTGTTGCAGTAAGGCCCACGTTAGAATTGGGTAGCGAATTTTTGAGCTGTGCGATGAAGAAGACGAAGACACCGCGAACCACACTCGCGCCGGGCCTGGCCAAGGTCCTGAAGCGCCTTCACTACCCGCTTGAAGTGATTTTGCTGTGCGTGCGATGGTACGTGGCCTATTCGCTGAGTTTGCGCAATCTTGCGGAAATGATGGACGAGCGTGGTATCGCGGTGGATCATTCGACGGTGTACCGCTGGGTCATCAAACTGCTGCCGCTCTTCGAAAGGAGCTTGCGCAAGCACAAGCGTCCGGTTGGGAAAAGCTGGCGAATGGACGAGAGCTATATCAAGATCAAAGGCGAGTGGAAATATCTTTACCGGGCAGTGGACAAGGCGGGCGACACGGTCGACTTCCTGCTCAGGGCCAGGCGGGACAAGGTCGCTGCCCGGCGGTTCTTTGAAAAGGCGATCGCCCATAATGGTACGCCAGAGACCGTGACCATCGACAAAAGCGGCTCCAATCTGGCCGCACTGGATGCGGTGAATGCCGATCGCGAGACGCCGATCAAGGTCCGTCAGATCAAGTACCTGAACAACATTGTCGAACAGGACCATCGGGCTATCAAACGCCGGACCCGGCCGATGCTGGGATTGAACTTCCTCCGTGCGAGGGTCATTCTCGGCGGCATCGAGGTCAATGGAATGAACGCCTCCCAACTGTGAACGGTGGAACTAAGGATGAGGATGGACCCTTCACGGGCCGACGGCATCACTGTGCCAATATGGAAGATCATGCAGGTCTTCACAGGCAAAACCGGAGGGATCCGAAATGAAGCTTACGCCAGTTGGGATCGACATTGCCAAGCGCGTGTTTCAGGTGCATTACGTGGACGCGGAAACTGGAGAGATTGTGAACCGGCAGATCAAGCGCGCCAAGTTTCTCGAGCACTTCGTGAACCGGGCGCCGTGCCTGATCGGGATGGAAGCTTGCGGTGGTTCACAGCATTGGGCACGACAACTCACGAAACTGGGGCACGAGGTGAAGCTCATGCCGGCCGGGTTCGTCAAGGCATTCAACATCCGCAACAAGAGCGATGCAGCAGACGCCCGGGCGATCTGGCTGGCCGTGCAGCAGCCAGGCAAGGCCGTGGCGGTAAAAAGCGAAGCCCAGCAAGCGGTGCTGGCGCTGCACAGGATGCGCCAGCAACTGGTCAAGTTCCGTACGATGCAGATCAACAGCTTGCGCGGACTGCTGGCCGAATACGGCGAGGTGATGGGTAAGGGCCGGGCTGCGCTCGATAAGGCGATACCGGCGGTGCTTGCCGGCATAACGGATCGACTGCCGATGGTGTTGATCGACACATTGCGCGAGCAGGCGAGGTTCAAAGCTGCGTTACACATTGGGAGGCACCTTGAGTGCCAGGCGATAATGGTGCCCCCATTTTTCCTCTGCGGCATCCATGACTCAAAACACCCGATCTGGGGCGAACTCTTTCAGGGTTCCCAACCCGTGCTCGCCGGTATCGATGTCGCCTCGACCTATTGCTATCTGCTCGCCCCCGAAGCCCATCGCGACGGCGACACCTGGGCCATCCATCTGCTGGACCTGCAGGCACAGGGCCTCGATCCTGAGCACACGATCGCCGATGCGGGAACCGGTCTGCGTGCCGGGCAAAAAATGGCCTGGCCCGATACGCCGTGTCACGGCGACGTATTCCACATCATCCAGCACGGTAAATCACTAGCGACGCTCTGGCATCGTGTCGCCAGTGGCGCTCGCACCGGGCGCGAGCAGCTCGAAGCGCGTCTGGCCAATCCCCGTCGACGTGGTGAGGATAGCCTCCTCGAAGCCGCGCTGGAAACGCTTCGGCGCAATGAAGCCCATGCGCACGAGCTGGCTGCCGACCTGCGCACCCTGGTTCAGTGGCTCGAACGTGACATCCTGTCACTGGCTGGGCCGGACCTCGCGACGCGTCAACGGCTGTTCGATTTCGTGGTTGCCGAACTGCAGCAACGTGAAGCACGGGACCTGTCACGTACAGGGGCATACCGGCGTGCCCTTCAGAACCAGCGCGACGGCCTGCTCGCTTTCGCGGGCCTGCTCGACACAAAACTCGACGCCATTGCACGAACGCACAACGTGGCGCGCCATCTCGTGCGCGAGGTCTGCATGCTGCATCGCAAGTCCGAAACGTCGAGTGCGTTCTGGCAAGGGTGGAATCGCCTGCTAGCCCGCATCGGCCGCCCGTTTCACGGCGTCTACGCCGCCGTATCCGGGGCGCTGCATAGCACACCACGCAGCAGCTCGCTGGTCGAAAATCTCAACTCGCGACTGCGCGTCTACCTGACCAACCGGCGTCATCTGAAGGGCGGGCGGGCTTGGCTTGGTCTGCTGCAGTTTGTCTTCAACCATCGCCGCTTTGCCCGCAGCCGATGCCCTGAGCGAACTGGAAAGAGCCCGAGGGAACTGATGAGCCGCAAGCCTCACGATCACTGGCTGACGCTGCTCGGATTCGGCCCACTCCAGCCTCAGCGAACCTGATATCGGCAGGTCGTCGCCGGCCTCCATTTGAACCGCACTCCTTATTATTCCTGCTTTCTTACGCAGGCTGATTCCGCTCGTCTGTGTAACGCAAAAATCGCGCTTTTTGAACCACGCCCACCGCCGGCATCGCCTTATCGAGCGCAGCCCGGCCCTTACCCATCACCTCGCCGTATTCGGCCAGCAGTCCGCGCAAGCTGTTGATCTGCATCGTACGAAACTTGACCAGTTGCTGGCGCATCCTGTGCAGCGCCAGCACCGCTTGCTGGGCTTCGCTTTTTACCGCCACGGCCTTGCCTGGCTGCTGCACGGCCAGCCAGATCGCCCGGGCGTCTGCTGCATCGCTCTTGTTGCGGATGTTGGAACCCGGCCGGCATGAGCTTCACCTCGTGCCCCAGTTTCGTGAGTTGTCGTGCCCAATGCTGTGAACCACCGCAAGCTTCCATCCCGATCAGGCACGGCGCCCGGTTCACGAAGTGCTCGAGAAACTTGGCGCGCTTGATCTGCCGGTTCACAATCTCTCCAGTTTCCGCGTCCACGTAATGCACCTGAAACACGCGCTTGGCAATGTCGATCCCAACTGGCGTAAGCTTCATTTCGGATCCCTCCGGTTTTGCCTGTGAAGACCTGCATGATCTTCCATATTGGCACAGTGATGCCGTCGGCCCGTGAAGGGTCCATCCTCATCCTTAGTTCCACCGTTCACGGTTGGGAGGCGTTCATTCCATTGACCTCGATGCCGCCGAGAATGACCCTCGCACGGTGGAAGTTCTTGAATCCCAGCATCGGCCGGGTCCGGCGTTTGATAGCCCGATGGTCCTGTTCGACAATGTTGTTCAGGTACCTGATCTGACGGACCTTGATCGGCGTCTCGCGATCGGCATTTATCGCATCCCCATTCGGTGTGCTAGAAATCGCGCTTACGAATGATCGACCGCAATCCCGCGCTCGGCCATCATCTGTTCGAGATGACGCAGGCTCAGCGGATAGGCCACGTACCACCGAACGCACAGCAACATCACGTCCAGCGGCTAATGCAAGCGTTGGCGAGGTTCAAAGCTGCGTTACACATTGGGAGGCACCTTGAGTGCCAGGCGATAATGGTGCCCCCATTTTTCCTCTGCGGCATCCATGACTCAAAACACCCGATCTGGCGTCGGCAGACTGAGCGACGACAAACGCAAAGCGATTGCACTTCAGGCCCTCACGCGCACCGAACCCATCAGTGTGCTGGCTGAGCGTAACGGCGTGAGCCGCCCGACGGTCTACCGACAGATCGGCACGGCCAGTGTAGCGCTGGATGAAGCCTTTGATACCACGCGGGCAGCCGACGCAGATCAGGTGCTTTTCATGCTGCCGGTCACCCGCCAATGGCTCGATCAGGTCATCGTGGCGCTCACGATGGTGGGCCACGTTTCGTTTCGCAGTACCCTTGAACTCATGCACGACCTGCTCGGCGTCTCGACCAGCCTGGGCACGATTCACACCGTTCTTCAGCGGGCCGCAAAGCAGGCCATCGCCATCAACGCCGGTATCGATCTCTCACCCATCCGGGTCGGTCTGCACGACGAACTCTTTCAGGGTTCCCAACCCGTGCTCGCCGGTATCGATGTCGCCTCGACCTATTGCTATCTGCTCGCCCCCGAAGCCCATCGCGACGGCGACACCTGGGCCATCCATCTGCTGGATCTGCAGGCACAGGGCCTCGATCCTGAGCACACGATCGCCGATGCGGGAACCGGTCTGCGTGCCGGGCAAAAAATGGCCTGGCCCGATACGCCGTGTCACGGCGACGTATTCCACATCATCCAGCAGGGTAAATCACTAGCGACGCTCTGGCATCGTGTCGCCAGTGGCGCTCGCACCGGGCGCGAGCAGCTCGAAGCGCGTCTGGCCAATCCCCGTCGACGTGGTGAGGATAGCCTCCTCGAAGCCGCGCTGGAAACGCTTCGGCGCAATGAAGCCCATGCGCACGAGCTGGCTGCCGACCTGCGCACCCTGGTTCAGTGGCTCGAACGTGACATCCTGTCACTGGCTGGGCCGGACCTCGCGACGCGTCAACGGCTGTTCGATTTCGTGGTTGCCGAACTGCAGCAACGTGAAGCACGGGACCTGTCACGTACAGGGGCATACCGGCGTGCCCTTCAGAACCAGCGCGACGGCCTGCTCGCTTTCGCGGGCCTGCTCGACACAAAACTCGACGCCATTGCACGAACGCACAACGTGGCGCGCCATCTCGTGCGCGAGGTCTGCATGCTGCATCGCAAGTCCGAAACGTCGAGTGCGTTCTGGCAAGGGTGGAATCGCCTGCTAGCCCGCATCGGCCGCCCGTTTCACGGCGTCTACGCCGCCGTATCCGGGGCGCTGCATAGCACACCACGCAGCAGCTCGCTGGTCGAAAATCTCAACTCGCGACTGCGCGTCTACCTGACCAACCGGCGTCATCTGAAGGGCGGGCGGGCCTGGCTTGGTCTGCTGCAGTTTGTCTTCAACCATCGCCGCTTTGCCCGCAGCCGATGCCCTGAGCGAACTGGAAAGAGCCCGAGGGAACTGATGAGCCGCAAGCCTCACGATCACTGGCTGACGCTGCTCGGATTCGGCCCACTCCAGCCTCAGCGAACCTGATATCGGCAGGTCGTCGCCGGCCTCCATTTGAACCGCATTCCTTACTATTCCTGCTTTCTTACGCAGGCTGCTTCCGCTCGTCTGTGTAACGCAAAAATCGCGCTTTTTGAACCACGCCGTCGCGTCCATAGCACGGGAACTTGTACCCATCCGGACAAAGCCCACGCGCACGTCTTTCACATTGTCGCTGAGATCGTGGCGCATTCGCGCAACGGCCGATTCCACCCCACGCGGGTGCCGACACGCGGCGAACCGCCTGCCGGCCCGTACAAAACGACTTTTTAGTGAGGAGCGGCACCTTTGACGGTGTCAGCTAGGTTTTTGATCATGGCCGACAACGCACCGGCCAGCGTGTTCCGCGCTGTCTCTTGTGCCGTATGCAAAGCCGTCTTACGAGTTTCTGCACCCAGCGCAGCCATCTCCTTATCTAGCAGTTCACCGTCTGCCACACTGCTCGCTGCTGCACCTGCCCCATGAACCTTTGATACCACATCCATAACCGCGTTGAACATAACAGTTCCTCCTTGTAGGTTGAAAATACCGCCATTTTTGGACGACCAGCCGCCACTCAGAGCGACCACGCGTCCGGCGCTGACGGTGCCCGCCGGATTTGTCCGCAGCCGCCCGACGATACAGCCAGCCGTGCAGCTTCGCGAGATGGGCGAGGGCGGCGGAGTACGCGAAGACCCCACGCGCCCCGAGGCCGAAGTCGCGGACAAAGAAACCGTGGATGCCGCCATCACGCAGCCGAAGACCGCTTTGCTCGCCGCCATTTGCCGGCGAGCGCCTTGATACGGGCGTGAATCCGCGAATCAAGCGGCGCGCTTGCGCGCCCGGCCGGCATGCCACGCCGCAGCCACAGAAAGAGACTCGCGGTGCCAACGAGAAATACCAGCACCGCCGTGACCAGCGTGGGCAAGCGCAATACCTGCGCCGGCGCGGGCATTGGCAAATCGACCGGATCGGCGACTACCGCGGTCACGCTGACCGCGTCGTAGGTCAGCCCCTCGACGCTGTGCATCACGAGCGTCTTGATCTGCGACACGAGCGTGTTCACGTCGGAATCGCGCCGGTACTTGATGAATACCGATGCCGTCGAAGGCTTCATCTGCTGCGCCAGCGGATCGTTGTCCGGCAGCACAATCTGCACGCGCGCGACGATCACGCCGTCGATCTTCGAGAGCGTCGCCGATAGTTCCTGCGACAAGCCGTAAATGAACCGCACGCGCTCCTCTGTCGGCGTCGAAATGAGGCCATCCTTCTTGAATAGACTGCCCAGATCGTCGTATCGACTATGCGGCAGGCCGCGCTCGCGCAGCACCTGCATCGCGCGAACCAGTTGCCTGTCATCGACCTCGAGCACCCAAGTCTTGCCGTTGTCGGTTGTGCTTTTGGATGCGTCGACGCCCTGCTCAAGCATCGCCACCATCATTTCGTTCGCATCCAGTTCTGTAAGGTTACGATACAGCTCCTTCTGGCAACCGGCCAGTGCGATGCAGCCGACCAGCGCAGCCGCGCGGACAGAACGGGCGGCGCGCATTGTGCGAACTTCGTCCATGAGCGGCCCGACTGCCGCATTCGCCGCTTGCGTGGCCTCTGACATGACCTATTGATTCTTCATCAACGTTTCGATTGACGACCTCGACGATTTGACCACACCCATCCTGGCCTCCATGTCAAGCTGCGTGCTGGCGAGTTCCAGCGCCACCTTCATCGAGGCGGCAGTCATTTCCTGCACCGACATGCTGCTTGCCTGACTGGACAGTGCGAGCACGTCGTTCACCGACTTCTGGATCTCCGCGTCCTGCGATGCCGTCATCTTCGCGATCACATTGGCGCTCATATCGCCGCGATGATCTGGCGGCGCCATGCGCATGTTCCGCATCAGCGCCTTGAAGCGGTCGCCGGCCTGCTGCAGCGACGCATCGCGGCTGGTTGCATGCGACGCGGGCGCAGCCGCTAGCAGTGCGGCCGCGATCTGCTGGTTCGTGACAGAAAGTACCATGGTCAGCCTTTTGCGATGAGTGGTGCCTAACGACGCAGCCGTCCCGGCGGACTCAGATGCGCAGGTAGCCTTGTTGCGCGAGCCCCTGGTCCTCACTGTAGGCGGCCACGGGCGGCGGCACCACGGCGGGAGGCTCCTGCGGCAGCTCGTCGTTGAGCCTGGCGATAGACGGTGGCATCTTGAAAGCGCCGCCATTACTGCAGACCCGAATCGCCTCGCGCAGCTCGTCCCGGGCTTCGAGCGCGCGCACGAGCTGCCGCGTGTCGCGATCTGGATTCTGCGCGAGCGCCTCACTCGCACAGCGGCGCCAGCCGGCATCACCCTTCACGGACAGGCAGAGCGCGAGCAGCGCCTTCGCATACGAGAAATGTGGCGCGCCCTCGATCACTCGCGAGCACACGTGAATCGCGCCATCCCAGTGGCCGCGCTGCATATAGAACACGGCTTCCATCATGTCCAGCCCAGCAATACGCGGGCGTAACAGGCGCAACGTGTCGAGCGTCAATTCGATGTCGTACGGATCCACTTCAAGCGACGAACAATTACTTAGTAGCGCACACGATAGCGTCTCTGTCAAGCCGCCCACTATGGCCTGACTGCAGTTGAGGTAATCCGGTGTGGCGATGGCACTCATGGCGAGAACTCCTGCTGCTGGTAGTGGCGCAGTCGCGACCATGCGCGCGACTGAAACGTGGCGAACCGGATGCACGACTTTGCACGGAAGCACTATAGTACACACGATACCCGCGCACATCGGGCGCCACACACGAAACACGAAGCAATATGGATCTACGCGAAGCGCCGGCATCATTCGCAGCCAGTTCGCTTGCCCGCTGCCTGCTTCGCGCCAGTGCCTCGCAGCCCGTAGTCAGCTGCTATCGTAAGGCATGCAGCATAGAAGCTGCGCAACGATATCGGCTACCCACTATTGATCCGGCAATAAAATGTTGAAACTTTGAGCGCAGCACATGGTCGGAAGTAGTATGGAAAAAATCGACTCCCGAACCTTGCCGATGGCGGCACTGAATGAACGCCGTCGCCGCGCGGTGAAGATGCGCATCGAAGGCGTAGCGTTGAAAGAAGTGGCTCTGCGTTGCGAGATGTCGCCCACGACGGTGATTGCGGCCTGCAAGGCGTACGAGGCGGGCGGCTGGCGTGCCGTGGATGTCGGACCTCGCGGTCGTCCGTCGGGTACCGGACGCAGCCTGAGCGCAGATCAGGAGCGGGTCGTGCAGAAAATCATCCGGGACCGCACACCTGACCAGTTGAAAATGCCTTATGCCCTGTGGACCCGTCAGAGCGTGGCCGAAGTGATCGAACAACGGTTCGGCATCCGTGTGCCGGTTCGTACGATGGGGCTGTATCTGTCGCGCTGGGGCTTCACCCCGCAAAAGCCATTGAAGAAGGCTTATGAGCAATCGCCGGCGGCGATCAGGAAGTGGCTCGATGAAGACTATCCTGCCATTGCGCAGCGGGCCCAGGCTGAAGGAGCCGAAGTCCACTGGGGCGATGAAACCGGACTGCGCTCCGACGATGTTCGGGGCCGCGGTTACGCGCCCACGGGAAAGACACCGGTGCTCAAGGTCAACGCGAAGCGTGCCGGCCTGTCGGTCATCTCCACCGTGACGAATAAAGGACAGATGCGCTGGAAGATCTTCGACGGTGCGCTGAACACCGGCATCCTGATCGACTTCATGCGACGGCTGATCACCGGGGCGAAGAAAAAGATCTTCCTGATCCTGGACAATCTGCGTGCCCATCACGGCAAGGCCGTGATGGCCTGGCTGGACAGGCACCGCGACCGGATCGAGGTGTTCTATCTGCCCAGCTACAGCCCTGAGCTCAATCCCAACGAGATGGCCAACGCCGACCTCAAGCAAAGCGTCACACGGCGGGCGCCAACGCGTACCAGGCTGCAACTGGTCAAGGCCACCGCGCACCATTACAGGGTTGTGCAGAAGCAACCCGAACGCATCCGGCGATACTTCCAGCACGATCCTGTCCGTTATGCGGCTTGATTTCAACATTTTATTGCCGGATCAAATAAACTGAGATCTGCAAGAGGGCCGGTCGCGAAAGACATGAGCGAAGAAAAAACTGAACAGCCCACCGTCAAACGGTTGCGCGACGCGCGCAAGGACGGCGAAACGTCGAAGAGCGCCGACTTGGTCGACGCCGCGACAATGGGCGCTGTTGTCGGCGTGATTGCGTTTGCGGCGGCGAGCTTCAGTGGCGCGTTGCGAGCGATCGTCAGTACCGCGATCCAATTCTCATCGGGCAGCCGCGGCTCGTCGGTCATGTTCGACGCTCTGTTTGAGCTCGGCAAGCAGGCGTTGACCGTGATCGCGCCGTGCGTGGGCGCGGCGACCCTTGCGGCAGTGGTCGCGCTGGTGTCGCAAGTCGGTTTTCAGGTCGCGACCAAACCGGTCGTGCCCGATCTCAAGCACGTGAGTGCCGTCGACGGCGTGAAGCGTATTTTCTCTTGGCGCACGGTGATCGACCTCGTGAAGGCGGTGGTCAAGGCGAGCGTTATCGGCGCGGTGATGGGGTTCACGATCAGGTCGATTTTGCCGCTGATCGCGATTTCGCTGTATCAGTCGCCGGCCGGCTTGTCGAAGGTCTTCTGGTCGCTGCTGATCAAACTTTTTGCCGTCGCGGTGGCAGTGTTTATCGTGTTCGGCCTCGCCGACGCCAAGCTGCAACGCGTGCTGTTCCTGCGCAAACTGAAGATGTCGAAAGACGAAGTCAAGCGGGAACACAAGCAGACGGATGGCGCCCCGGAGATCAAGGCGGAACGCAAAAAACGGGCGCGCGAGCTCGCGACTTCGGCGGCACCCGCGCAGCGCGTGGGCCTCGCGAACGCGTTGATCGTCAACCCGACGCACTATGCGGTCGCCATCCGCTACGCGCCGTCAGAGCACCCGCTGCCGCTCGTGATCGCGCGCGGCATGGACGAGCGCGCGGCGCAATTGCGGGGCTTCGCGCGCGATGCGAATGTGCCAATCGTCGGCAATCCGTCGATCGCGCGCGCGCTCTACAAGGTCGGGATAGACGAACCCATTCCGGAGAAATTGTTCGAGACCGTCGCCGCGATACTGCGCTGGGTCGACGCAATCGGCCCACGGCGCATTGAGGACCAGGCCGGCCAGCACAACTGCGACAACCTCGGGAGCTGCCATGTTCAAGACACGTAAGCTACCCGCTGGCGGCGAAATCGGCATCGCGATGCTGGTGGTCGCTATCATTTCGCTGATGATCCTGCCGCTGCCGCCGTTTCTGATCGACGTCCTGCTCGCCGTCAACATCACGATCAGTGTGACCCTGCTCATGGTGACCATGTATGTGCCGAACGTGGTGTCGCTTTCCGTATTTCCGTCACTGCTGCTTTTCACCACGTTGTACCGGCTGTCACTCAATATTGCGTCGACCAAATCGATTCTGCTGCACGCGGATGCAGGCAACATCATCGAAAGTTTCGGCGAGCTCGTGGTGGGCGGCAACCTTGTGGTCGGCATGGTGGTGTTCGTAATAATAACGACCGTGCAGTTCATTGTGATCGCGAAAGGCTCGGAGCGTGTGGCGGAAGTCGGCGCGCGTTTTACACTCGACGCGTTACCCGGTAAGCAGATGAGCATCGACGCAGATCTGCGCGCCCATCTGCTCACGCCCGAAGAGGCGCGCCGCAAACGCGCGACGCTTGCTGTGGAGAGCCAGTTGCACGGTGGCATGGATGGCGCGATGAAGTTCGTCAAGGGCGACGCGGTGGCCGGCCTCATCATCACGCTGATCAACATAATCGCGGGCATTGCAGTTGGCGTTGCATATCACGAGATGACGGCAGGCGAAGCGGCGAACCGCTTTTCGGTTTTGTCAGTCGGTGACGCAATGGTCTCGCAAATTCCGTCGCTGCTGCTTTCGGTCGCCGCGGGCGTAATGATTACGCGCGTCTCCGACGAGAGCGACGCGCGGCCGCTGTCGCTCGGCGACGAAATCGGCCAGCAGCTTTCGGCCAGCGCCCGCGCACTTTACTTCGCGTCCCTACTGTTGCTTGGCTTCGCTGCCGTGCCGGGTTTTCCGACTTGGCTTTTCGTCCTGTTGGCGGCGATCCTCGCCTCCTGCGGTTACGAGCTCGACAGGCGCAAGCCCGCCGAAACCACGAATGCGTGCGAAGCCGTCAACGCGATGCGGCGCGCCGGCTCGAAAGCCACGACGCCGCCAATCCTTACTCGCGCGCCGCAATTCACCTGCCCGCTCGGCGTGCGCATTTCGCCCGACCTCGTCGGGCGTCTGTCGACTACGGCGCTCGACCGTTCGTTCGAAACGGAACGCGCGCGGCTGCAGGAATGTCTCGGCTTACCGTTTCCCGGCATCACCATGTGGACGGGCGACGACTTGCCCGCCTCGAGCTGCGAACTGCTGATGCATGACGTGCCACATTGCAGGATTGAATTGCCCCTCGGAAAGGTGATGCTGCCGGAGGCGGCGCTCACCGGCATGCGCGGGCCGCTTTCCGCCGATGCTGAAACGCTCGCCGCACGTGCCGGCATTCGCGGAGCAGAAAAGCGTCGCGGGCTCGACGGCGGCCCGGGCCCCACATGGTGGATAGACGAAAAGAGCCTGTCGCCCAAAGCACCAGCATGGCGCGCCGAGCAGGTGATTGCGCATGCGTCGGTGGCGTTGCTGCGCAAGCACGCGTCGCTCTTTCTCGGCATTCAGGAAGTGCAATGGATGCTTGATCAGCAGAACGCCGAATATCCGGGCCTAGTTGCCGAGGTGCAGAAGGTGCTGCCGCCGCAGCGCATCGCGGACGTGCTACGACGGCTGCTGGAAGAACAGATCCCGATCCGCAACGTGCGCAATATTCTGGAGAGCCTCGTCGTGTGGGGCACGAAGGAAAAGGACATGTTGATGCTGACCGAATATGTGCGCGGCGATCTCGCTCCATTTCTCGCGCATCGCGCGGCAGGCGCCGGCCGGCAGTTGCCCGCAGTACTGTTCGATCTGCCCGTCGAGCAGCATATCCGCCAAGCGATCAAGCAGACGCCGACCGGCAACTTCCTTGCATTGCCGCCTGACGAAATGGGCTCTCTTATCGACCAGATCCAGTCTTGTGTTGGAGATACGCCGCGTGACAGCGTCGCGCTCGTTACCTCCATGGACATTCGCCGCTACGTGCGTCGCATGATCGAGGCGCGGCTAGACTGGCTCGCCGTCTACTCGTATCAGGAACTGGGCGAGCACGTCGAATTGCAGCCGCTCGGTCGCGTGACGATCTAGTCGCGCGCGCTTACGTCACATTCACGCTCATGACTCTCATCGAACCCCGGCCGCTCCACATCATTACATCCGACCCTGACCAACGTTCCGCCGCCTGTCCGGCGCGGGCGTGGTGTCGCGATTGTGTGGTGCTTGTGCGACGCACGTGCTCGCGTGGCAGTCCCGTCTCCTTCGAAGAAGTGGCGCCGGAAGCGCAAGCGGACCGTGCATGTCAAACAAGCGCCCTGACCGAAGACGGCGTTCACGCCATTCCCTTCGATGACGGACAGGCGCGCGATTCGAGCGGCGAAACTGAAGCCGCGGCGGCGGGCAAAGCCGAGTGCGCATCCGCAGCCGCACTCGGCGCGCACAAGGCGCCGCTGCAGTGCCTGCCCGCCGCGACGATGCCCGCCGTCGACGCCCTTTTTCGCACGCAAGGCAAGTTTCTCGAACTTGCGCGCGACGTCGCAGCCTTCTGCGTCGACCCCGCGATTAGCGATGCCGGCAGTTGGGAAGTGCGGATTCCGCTCGACGCGCGCATTCTGCCGGACACAACGCTCCATCTCTCTCTTTCGCGTTTCTGGTTGTCACTTCGGTTTGACGCGCGGAGCATCGAAACGCGGCAGTTACTCTGCGACCACAGTGCGATGCTCGAACGCGAAGTCGCTGCGCTGCTGGACGCGTGGGCCACGCCACGCGACATCGAACTGACGGTGTGGTGAACCGGCCGCCTGTCGTTAATCTCGGCCGACACAGGCCGCAACCTTGAATCGAAGGCACATGAGTTATTCGATTGACGAAATGCGTAGGCCGTCTGCGGCCCAGCAGGCGGCGGATTGCTCGTGCGCCCCCGCAAAACTCTCGCCCATCGGCGTGCTGCCCGTTCCCGCCGTGCCGCCGCTCGTGGCGCGCGTAGCGCGGCTCGTCTGCCATGCCGGCGCCGCGCAATGCATCGAGCGGGAAACCCCGATCGCCCAATGGCAAGCGACGCCCGAAGCCGCCGCCGAAGGCACGTCAGGTTTTGCGCAGCCGGGCGTACTCGATCTCGCGCATCCGTCAGGTGCCATTCGCGTGCTGTTCGACCTCGGCGCGTACCCTGCTCTGGACATCGCTGTGCTGCCCGGCGGTTCGCGCGCGCCACTGCCCGGAGACGCGGCGCGCGCGTTGCGCATCGCGGTCGCCAGCGAGCTGCTTGAGCCGCTGCTCAAGCAGCTCGCTGCACTCGGCCTTGCCGGCGTGCATGTTACGCATCTCGCGCGGGACGTGACGCGCGCGTCGAATGAGCCCGATATGCTGGACGTGCGGGATGGCGCGGCATTCAGCATGACTTTTTCGGTCAACGGAACCCGGCACAGCGCGCGCGTGCTCCCAGCGGCGCCCGTGGTGGACGCGCTCGAAGCTTGGCACGCGGCGCGCACGGTCCGTCTTCCTGCCGACGCGCTCTCCCGGCACGGCTCGTCGCAGACGCAGGGCCGCGCATGGCCGTTGGGCGGCTGCAGGGTGCCGGGCCGCCTGATACTCGGCTCGCGGCGTCTGCCCGTCGACACGCTGCGAGCGCTTCAACCGGGCGCCGTCCTGCTGCGCTCGCTGCCGGACCAGCTGCGCGCGCTGCTGCCGCAAAGTGGTGCGGCCCATGTCGTCGAGGCCTGTGCAATCCACGCCGCCAACGCCTCTGCCGCGGATCCCGCCCCGGGCGCCACTGCGGCTTGGGGCTCTCCCGGGCTGATGCGCCTTCACGCGCCAGTCAACATCGAAGGCCGCAGGCTTTCACTCACGAAGGAGATCATCATGGCCGATGAGCTGGATCCCGTTCGCCCGGACGACCTACTCGCGTCAGATCAACATTCAAATCCGGTTGACATCGGCGCGCTCGATCTGCCTGTCCAGTTCGAAGTGGACACCGTCGCGCTGCCGCTCTCAGAATTGTATGCGCTGCGTCACGGCTATGTGCTCGAACTGCCGACGCCGGTTGCCGAAGCACAGATCAAGCTGGTCACGCATGGCCAGACTATCGGCTACGGCGAGCTCGTTACTGTAGGCGATCATCTCGGCATCCGCATCCTGCGCATGGCGCACGGCGATGGTCCAGTTCAGTGACATCACGGGACTGCTGATCGTCATTGTTGCGATCAGCCTTGTCCCTTTCGTTGCGATGGTCGTCACCTCGTACGCCAAATTGGTGGTCGTGCTCGGCCTGCTGCGCAACGCGCTCGGCGTGCAGCAGGTACCGCCCAACATGGTCCTGAATGGTATAGCTATCTTGGTGTCGTTCTACGTCATGGCGCCGGTTGGCATGCAGGCCATGCAGTCGATGCAGGGGCAGCCGATTGCCGACCAGTCCACCCAGGCTCTCATCCAACTCTTCAGCGCCGCGCGCGAACCGGTCCGCGCGTTTTTGCAGAAGCACACGAACGAACGTGAAAAACGCTTTTTCATCCGCTCAGCGAATGCGATATGGCCGAAAGACGCCGCGTCCAGTCTGCAAGAGAACGACTTTGTCGTGCTTGCGCCCGCCTTCGCGCTGACCGAGCTGACCGATGCCTTCAAGATCGGCTTCCTCCTCTATATCGCCTTTATTGTCATCGATTTGATTATCGCCAATGTGCTGATGGCGATGGGATTGAACCAGGTGACTCCGACCAACGTGGCCATTCCGTTCAAACTGCTGCTGTTCGTCGTGATGGACGGCTGGTCCACCCTCATTCACGGCCTTGTGATGACGTATCGCTAGGGCGGCCTTCCGCACGAAAAAATCGGAGAAGTCGTCAATGGATACTGATACGCTCCTTCGCTTCACAACCCAGGGCTTGCTGCTCTGCCTGTGTATCTCGCTGCCGATTGTGATCGTGGCTGCGCTCGTGGGGCTGGGCGTGTCGTTCCTGCAGGCAATCACGTCGATGCAGGATCAGACGCTCTCGCACGGCGTAAAGCTGATTTCGGTGACCGTCGCAATTGTGATCGCCGCGCCGTTTTCGGCAGCTGCGCTGCTGCAATTCGCGAACGAGATCATGCACACGGCGATGCGGCAATGACGCGCGTCAGCCGCCCCCCCACCATTGTTTCGCCGGCCATGCAGGCGGACGCGTGTCGCGAACGTTGGTCGCAGACCGACGTCGCGCGCGTCGCGGTGCTGTATCGCGGCGCGATCATGTTCAGCTATGCCCGCACGCAACATACGGACATACGCGGTTCGCTGCTCGCCCGCAAGCTCGCGGCGCTCAGCGCCAGGAGGCGCAATGCCGTGCGCCGCGCAGGCGCGAGGCAGTCCTCTAACACTGCCTGCAACCAGCCGAGCGAGCATGCGCCAGATTTCGGCAACACCGGTCGTGTCACGCGCGACGGGGACGGTGGCCGCGGCGGTGGACAGCCGCGTGACGGACGCCACGGCGATGACGGCGCGCAGCCCCCGATGCGCGTAGGACAAACGACAATCTCACGCCCCGGGCCTGGCGCGCTACAGGAATTCGTCGCTGCACAAACGCCATGCACGACTCTCGCCGATAAGCTGCCACGCCTTTGGCTTGGCGCGCTGCTTGTATTGCGCGACGAGGCCGCCGCGCGGCCGCACGCGCGGCTCGATGCGCTGCTGCACGAGCGTTTCATCGATCTGCTGACCGTCCAGTTGCAAACAGGTGCGCCCGGCGATGCCAGCATCCGCGCATGGCGGCAGCTCCTGACCGATGTCTCCGGAGCGCGAGGCATAGCGACTCATAACGCGTCCCTGGAAGCCGACGCGTCGGCGGAAATCAGCCGCGCCGGGCGTTTGAATCTGCTGATGCCCCTGTTGCTGCTTGCCTACGGCCGGCCCTCGACACCGTCCATGCGCGGGCGCGCACTGAACGTGCGCATCGTGCAGCGCGGCGCCGCGCTTATGGCTGCCGAACGTGGCTAACGCTTCGCGTGTTTGTCTGGTTTCTGTCACGCTTTCCTCGCAATTTCGCTTTCCCCGCACAGACTTCGCATTGTGTGCCGGACCGTCACCCCCCGGGGGCTAGAGTGAGGCGAGTATCGAAGGCGTGCGCGCTGCGCGCCGCATCATTCTTCAATGGATTCTCCATGACGAAGCTGCTACGTATCCTGACCGGCGTGCACGCCGGCGCGGAACTGCGTCTGAGCGTCGGCGCGCACCGGATCGCCGCGAACGACGCCGCCGACATCTGCATCACCGACTGGCGCGGCGACGACGTGTCGCTCGTCGTCGAGTCAGGCGGTGTGGTAAGCGCCCGGCGTGTGGCCGAGGGTCGTGCGGCCGCGAAGGATGGTAGCAAGAAACGTAGTAACAAGAGCCAAGGCGACGACGCCTCTCAGGGGGGCATCCATCCATGGCAAAGTGACAACGAGCCGGGCACTGTCCTACTGCTTGACTTCACGCCGATGCAGTTCGGCGAAACGGTTATTTGCATCGGGCCGGTCGACGCGCCGTGGCCGAGCGATCTCGAGTTGCTTTCCACGCTGCTCGTGAAGCCGGAGGAAACGCGGTGCGCACCCAAGCCCTTGCGCCGCCGCAGAACCACGGGCATTGTTTGCGCGTGCGCGATGCTCGGCGCTGTGTTCGTAATAGGTGCTGTGATGCTGACGACGGCCGTCAGCGGTCCCGCGTTGCCACGTGATGCCGACGATCTCGCACAACGCCTGAACCTCGAACTGGCCGCCGCGCACACGAAGGAACTGCATGTGCAGGTACGTGGTTCGACGGTGACGCTAAGCGGCATGGTCGCAACCGCCGACGAAGACGCGCAGGTACGGAAGATACTGAAGCGGATTTCGCCTGGCCGCATTGTCCAGCACTATGGCATTGCGCAGAACGAGCTGAGCAAGATCTCGGATTCGCTCGCAATGCAGGGGCTCAAGGTCGTCTACACTGGGCGCGGAATCTTCGAGGTCAGCGGCAAGGCCGCGAATCCGCGTGAGGTTGAATCGGCCGTTGCGCGAATGCGCCACGATCTCAGCGACAATGTGAAAGACGTGCGCGTGCGCGTCGCGCAAGCGGAAGACGCTGTGCCTTCGGCGCCCTCGTTCTCTTTCCTGATGGACTCTGATGATGTGCGCTACGGACAGACGCCCAACGGTGTCAAGCATATCTACACATTCCCGGAAGACGCCGCTTCGTCGGCAGCCGCAGATGGAAATGGTTATACCCGTACCAACAGCAACACAGTCGGCAAACAGGGCGCGACAGGAAACGTCGACGAAGCACCTACCGTCGCCGCGCGCGACGGGATACCGCCGCACGAGGACATTCCCACGACGCTGCCCTTGCCCGCGCCGAGTGCGGCCAACACCAGCGCTTACCTACCGCTACCGAAGTGAGCTCCCTTAATGCTGACATCGAACATCTACGCACCACTCGAAGCGTGCGCCGCCGACTTCAACGATCTGCAGAAGACGCTCGCCGATTCCACTGGCCGACCGCGTCTTGCCGCGATACGCGAGGCGCTTGAGGCAACCGCGAAAAACGTGGGCGTTGCACACGGCGCAACCGAGCTCGATCGCAACGATCTCGCGAAACTCTATCGCGGCCTGCTCGCCGCCGCACGCATCGTCGAGCAGCTTTCGGACACGCGGGACGCGACTTGAGAGCGCGCTGCCGCGCGTCAGTTCCTGCGCACCATCGAGGCAAACGTGCCCCCCGACTGGACGTCCACTTGGTGATGAGTAACTACGGTGCGCAAAAGGCCTCCTCGATCAATACCTGGTCGGCTCGCCATCCGCGTTTCCATGCGCATTTCACCCCCACGTCTGCTTCGTGGATTAACCGGGACGAACGATGGTTTGCGACGCTCAGCCAGACATGCGTGCTCCGCGGCACCCATCGCTCCACACGGCAATTTCAAGAGGCAATTCGCCAATACATCCAGATCAACAACACTGATCCGTTTTCTTTTGCTGACCAGTGCGACAAATAGTGCGTATTTTTAAGCGGCGTAACTAACATGCTTTTCTTTGAACAGGTTGCGAATCACGTGAGGCTCCTTTTGCCGACGGTGCAGGTGTCGACGGACGTTGCCGATCATTTCCGCCTTGCTGGTCGGCCGGCTCTTGACAAGCGCATTGGTCTTCACGTCCTGATTGAGCAGTTCGTCCGGGTTCAGTTCAGGGCAATACCCCGGCAGCCGGATCAGGCGCAGGCGCAGGCGCTCGGCGTTGTCGGCGACGAAGCGCCTGACGGCCACGGATCGGTGCGCCGGATGTCCGTCCACGATCAGGTAGATCTTCCGCGTGGCCTGCCTGAGCAGGCGCTTCATGAATTCGATGAAGGTTGCATTCTTGAACGTCCCCTCGAACACCATGAAGCTCAACATCCCACGATTGGATATCGCGGAGATCATGTTGCAGCCAAAGCGCTGTCCCGTTGCGCGTACCAGCGGCGTTCGCCCTTTGAGAGCGAAGCTCGTTCCGCAGAGGTGGTCACTTCGCAGCCCCGTTTCGTCACCCCAAAGGATGGTTGCCTCTTCCTGCTTCGCCTCTTTCGCAATCGTGGGATAGTCCTCGTCCAGCCATCGCGCAATCGCTGCGTCGTTCCTCTCATAGGCACGACGCACCGGCTTCTGGGCACTCATGCCCCAAGCCTTGAGGTATCGGCCCGCCGTCGTCGCCGACACCGTGATGCCGTACTGCTGCTCGATCAACTGCGCCACCGATTCGCGCGTCCACAGGTAGAACGGCAACGCCAGTTGGTCCGGCATCCGTTCGATGATCAGTTTGCGGATTCTCACGGCCTGGGTGTGATTGAGCCGGCCACTTCCTGGTTGGCGGCCGCGCTTGCCTGGCCTCAGCGCTCTCCATCCGCCTTCGCGCGAGAGCTTCATCCATTTGCTCACCGCTCGCAGGCTCACACCGTAGATGTTTGCCGCCGCAGTCTGCGTCATCCCGCCACGCACCGCCTGCACAACCATTTTTCTCATGTGTGCTTGCGTGGCTCCGTCCAACTTTCGAGCATCATTTTTCGTCTTCATACTCGTATAACGCATCACGCACTATTTGGCGCACATGTCAGTAACTGGACCAAATCTGCCGACGACATCCTCGTTAACGTCGAGCGATCGTGTCTACGAATTTCTAACTCGGGACACTAGTTGCACGTCAACGATAGTTCGGAGCGCTACTCAGCATTGGTGCGTGACCTGTGCGCGACGGTCGGCCTTGCGGATGCCGACAATGTGCTGCGCACTCGCTCGATCGAGGTCGAAGGCTTTGACGTCCGGCTCGAACACTTCGAGAACGATCTGGACGCGCTGTACGTGAATTTTCATTACGGCACGGTGACGTCCGGCCGCACGCTCGTCGTATTCCGGCTGATGCTTGAGGCCAACCTCCTGATCTACGCCCAGGACCAAGCACAACTCGGACTCGATACGGACACTGGAAGTATCGTGCTCGTGCTGCGCGTGCCCATGAGCGACGACGTCGACGGCGCCGCACTCGCTGATCTGCTCTCGCACTATGCCGAGCATGGCCGCTATTGGCGCAAGAGCATCATCGAATCGACGGAAGAGATGTTCGAAGGGATCGTCGCGGGAGAGTTCTCGTGGCTGCGCGCATAGTGGAGCCTCCTCAGAAAAAAAGATGAATCAAATAGGCGTTGTCACGGCCCTTGTGGTGCAAATAGCGGGCGAGGTTCAAAGCTGCGTTACACATTGGGGGGCACCTTGAGTGCCAGGCGATAATGGTGCCCCCATTTTTCCTCTGCGGCATCCATGACTCAAAACACCCGATCTGGCGTCGGCAGACTGAGCGACGACAAACGCAAAGCGATTGCACTTCAGGCCCTCACGCGCACCGAACCCATCAGTGTGCTGGCTGAGCGTAACGGCGTGAGCCGCCCGACGGTCTACCGACAGATCGGCACGGCCAGTGTAGCGCTGGATGAAGCCTTTGATACCACGCGGGCAGCCGACGCAGATCAGGTGCTTTTCATGCTGCCGGTCACCCGCCAATGGCTCGATCAGGTCATCGTGGCGCTCACGATGGTGGGCCACGTTTCGTTTCGCAGTACCCTTGAACTCATGCACGACCTGCTCGGCGTCTCGACCAGCCTGGGCACGATTCACACCGTTCTTCAGCGGGCCGCAAAGCAGGCCATCGCCATCAACGCCGGTATCGATCTCTCACCCATCCGGGTCGGTCTGCACGACGAACTCTTTCAGGGTTCCCAACCCGTGCTCGCCGGTATCGATGTCGCCTCGACCTATTGCTATCTGCTCGCCCCCGAAGCCCATCGCGACGGCGACACCTGGGCCATCCATCTGCTGGACCTGCAGGCACAGGGCCTCGATCCTGAGCACACGATCACCGATGCGGGAACCGGTCTGCGTGCCGGGCAAAAAATGGCCTGGCCCGATACGCCGTGTCACGGCGACGTATTCCACATCATCCAGCACGGTAAATCACTAGCGACGCTCTGGCATCGTGTCGCCAGTGGCGCTCGCACCGGGCGCGAGCAGCTCGAAGCGCGTCTGGCCAATCCCCGTCGACGTGGTGAGGATAGCCTCCTCGAAGCCGCGCTGGAAACGCTTCGGCGCAATGAAGCCCATGCGCACGAGCTGGCTGCCGACCTGCGCACCCTGGTTCAGTGGCTCGAACGTGACATCCTGTCACTGGCTGGGCCGGACCTCGCGACGCGTCAACGGCTGTTCGATTTCGTGGTTGCCGAACTGCAGCAACGTGAAGCACGGGACCTGTCACGTACAGGGGCATACCGGCGTGCCCTTCAGAACCAGCGCGACGGCCTGCTCGCTTTCGCGGGCCTGCTCGACACAAAACTCGACGCCATTGCACGAACGCACAACGTGGCGCGCCATCTCGTGCGCGAGGTCTGCATGCTGCATCGCAAGTCCGAAACGTCGAGTGCGTTCTGGCAAGGGTGGAATCGCCTGCTAGCCCGCATCGGCCGCCCGTTTCACGGCGTCTACGCCGCCGTATCCGGGGCGCTGCATAGCACACCACGCAGCAGCTCGCTGGTCGAAAATCTCAACTCGCGACTGCGCGTCTACCTGACCAACCGGCGTCATCTGAAGGGCGGGGCGGGCCTGGCTTGGTCTGCTGCAGTTTGTCTTCAACCATCGCCGCTTTGCCCGCAGCCGATGCCCTGAGCGAACTGGAAAGAGCCCGAGGGAACTGATGAGCCGCAAGTGTTACGTCGCAGGCTGAACGAGACTCGGCATCGCGAGATATTCGAGGCGAGACGACGCTGTTTGTCGCGAGCTGATCGGGGAGAACGCGTGTCCGGTCGAACGCGAGACGCAGCGAAGGTAGATTTGCGCGTTGTCGCGCATTTGATGGGCGGCACAACGAACACGGCCCCGGTTGTCGAGACCGGGGCCGTGTCATTAGAAGGGGTCGACGATGCGGTGACCTGGAGGCGGTTCGCGTGGCGGCACAGCCCACGGTTCGTTGCAACGACGGATCTGTTCGCCATACGCAGCGCTGAACCACAGGAGCCAGTCACATAGGAGTTGCTGGATCTGCGCGGCAGCATTGTCTGTCAGTTCGGGCAACGCAGGTGGACGGGACGTGATCCTCAGCGCGGCGCGCGATACCTTGGCGTGTTTGTGGCGCCTGGTCATCGGAACTCCTCAATGGCCTGTTGCAGCAGTTCGTCGGGCAGATGATTCAGACCCCGGGGCACGGCCAGCTGCATCGCGGTGCGCAGGATTCGCCCGGCGTGTCGCGGCAGACCACGTGAAGCCTGCCGTAGCAGCTCAAGCCCGGAGTCGGCCAGCAGCGTATGCGTGCAGCCGGCGCTCTTCAGGGCGTGCGTGATCAACTGCGCGAAGCGCTCGCGCTCGATGACGGGCTTCAATTGCACGCGCGCCTGGATACGTCCGTACAGCGCGGCATAGGGCGCACGTTCGAGCGTGGTGGCCAGATTCGGATGCGCGGCCAGCCACACGGTGAGCAGGTTGCGCGAATCGAAGGCGAAGTTCAGGAACGACGGGAAGTGTTACGTCGCAGGCTGAACGAGACTCGGCATCGCGAGATATTCGAGGCGAGACGACACTGTTTGTCGCGAGCTGATCGGGGAGAACGCGTGTCCGGTCGAACGCGAGACGCAGCGAAGGTAGATTTGGGCGTGGTTCAAAAAGCGCGATTTTTGCGTTACACAGACGAGCGGAAGCAGCCTGCGTAAGAAAGCAGGAATAGTAAGGAATGCGGTTCAAATGGAGGCCGGCGACGACCTGCCGATATCAGGTTCGCTGAGGCTGGAGTGGGCCGAATCCGAGCAGCGTCAGCCAGTGATCGTGAGGCTTGCGGCTCATCAGTTCCCTCGGGCTCTTTCCAGTTCGCTCAGGGCATCGGCTGCGGGCAAAGCGGCGATGGTTGAAGACAAACTGCAGCAGACCAAGCCAGGCCCGCCCGCCCTTCAGATGACGCCGGTTGGTCAGGTAGACGCGCAGTCGCGAGTTGAGATTTTCGACCAGCGAGCTGCTGCGTGGTGTGCTATGCAGCGCCCCGGATACGGCGGCGTAGACGCCGTGAAACGGGCGGCCGATGCGGGCTAGCAGGCGATTCCACCCTTGCCAGAACGCACTCGACGTTTCGGACTTGCGATGCAGCATGCAGACCTCGCGCACGAGATGGCGCGCCACGTTGTGCGTTCGTGCAATGGCGTCGAGTTTTGTGTCGAGCAGGCCCGCGAAAGCGAGCAGGCCGTCGCGCTGGTTCTGAAGGGCACGCCGGTATGCCCCTGTACGTGACAGGTCCCGTGCTTCACGTTGCTGCAGTTCGGCAACCACGAAATCGAACAGCCGTTGACGCGTCGCGAGGTCCGGCCCAGCCAGTGACAGGATGTCACGTCGAGCCACTGAACCAGGGTGCGCAGGTCGGCAGCCAGCTCGTGCGCATGGGCTTCATTGCGCCGAAGCGTTTCCAGCGCGGCTTCGAGGAGGCTATCCTCACCACGTCGACGGGGATTGGCCAGACGCGCTTCGAGCTGCTCGCGCCCGGTGCGAGCGCCACTGGCGACACGATGCCAGAGCGTCGCTAGTGATTTACCCTGCTGGATGATGTGGAATACGTCGCCGTGACACGGCGTATCGGGCCAGGCCATTTTTTGCCCGGCACGCAGACCGGTTCCCGCATCGGTGATCGTGTGCTCAGGATCGAGGCCCTGTGCCTGCAGGTCCAGCAGATGGATGGCCCAGGTGTCGCCGTCGCGATGGGCTTCGGGGGCGAGCAGATAGCAATAGGTCGAGGCGACATCGATACCGGCGAGCACGGGTTGGGAACCCTGAAAGAGTTCGTCGTGCAGACCGACCCGGATGGGTGAGAGATCGATACCGGCGTTGATGGCGATGGCCTGCTTTGCGGCCCGCTGAAGAACGGTGTGAATCGTGCCCAGGCTGGTCGAGACGCCGAGCAGGTCGTGCATGAGTTCAAGGGTACTGCGAAACGAAACGTGGCCCACCATCGTGAGCGCCACGATGACCTGATCGAGCCATTGGCGGGTGACCGGCAGCATGAAAAGCACCTGATCTGCGTCGGCTGCCCGCGTGGTATCAAAGGCTTCATCCAGCGCTACACTGGCCGTGCCGATCTGTCGGTAGACCGTCGGGCGGCTCACGCCGTTACGCTCAGCCAGCACACTGATGGGTTCGGTGCGCGTGAGGGCCTGAAGTGCAATTGGGCGGCGACAATTAGCTTGGCCGGTCGTTGACGTTTGTTTTGGCCGGTGGTGAGGAGTCGGAGGCGGCGTAGCCGCCGGAGACGACGAACCACCGGCGGCGCCGCGTCGGCGGGGCAATAGGATGGCTGATCGATTCTTAAAGAAGAAGCGGTCAGCACATGTCTGGAACCCGCATCACCGACCAACAGGTTCGCCTCTACATGAACAAGCGCAAACACCATCCGCAGGAAGTCGCGGCCGCCAAGGCAGGAATAAGCGTGCGCAGCGCACGCCGCATCGAGCGTGACGCGACGTTGCCATCCCAGAAGCCGCGGCGCTCCTGGCGCACCCGTCCCGATCCGTTCGCCGATGTCTGGGACAGTGAGGTCGTGCCGTTGCTGCGCAACGCTCCACATCTGATGGGCATCACGATCCTGCGCAAGCTGCAGGATGATCACCCGGGCTGCTATCCCGACGGCATGCGTCGCACGCTGGAACGACGCATTTCTCAATGGCGGGCGCTCGAAGGTCCCAGCCAGGAGATCTTCTTCCCCCAGGAGCATCAACCCGGCGTGCGCGGGCTGTCCGACTTCACCGATATGAGCAAGCTGTGCGTGACGATCGGCGGCGCACCGTTCGAGCACCGGCTGTATCACTTCGTACTGGCATTCTCGCGCTGGGAGTACGCCTGCGTGGTCGAGGGCGGCGAGAGCTTCGAAGCGCTCGCCAACGGCTTGCAGAATGCTCTGTGGCAGGCGGGAGGTTGCCCGCGCGAGCATCGCACCGACAGCCTCTCTGCCGCCTTCAAGAACCTGAGTGAGAAGGAGGACTTCACGACCCGTTACAAGGCGCTGCTCGATCACTACGAGATGCAGGGCACGCGCAACAATCGCGGACTGGGTCACGAGAACGGGAGCGTCGAATCCTCGCACCGGTATCTCAAGGACGCAGTCGATCAAGCCCTGATGCTGCGTGGCCATCGCGACTTCGGTGACCGTGCCGCCTACGACGAATTCATCCGCGAACAGGTGATGCGCCGAAACCGGCGCTGCGCCGCCGCGTTCCGTATCGAGCGCCAGCAGCTTCAGGATCTGCCGGAGTACCGTACCACTGACTTCGTCGAGGAAGAGGCCCCTGTGACCCGCTGCAGCACGTTTACGGTGCGAGGCATCCTCTACAGTGCGCCGTCGCGCCTGATCGGCCACCGGCTGAAGGTGCGCATCTACGGCGACCGGCTCGACTGTTACCTGTCCGGCGTGCTGGTCCACAGCACCGCCCGGGGCTCGCGTGCGCACGACAACCGCCACGCGCTCGATTACCGCCACTTCATTGAGTCCCTGAAGCGCAAACCCCAGGCATTCAAGGGGCTCGCGTTTCGCGACGCGCTGTTCCCGCGCGAGGCGTACCGCAGAATCTGGGAACAACTCGATGCCCGCCTGTCACAACGCGACGCATGCAAGACGATGGTCGGCCTGCTTGAGCTCGCAGGCCTGCACGGCGTGGAGGCCGTACTGGCCGGGCAGCTTGATGCGTTGCTCGAAGCCGGCGAGCTTCCCGATCTCAAGGCGCTGCGTGAGCAGTACGCACCCCGTGAGGCCCAGTGCCCCGAGGTGGAGGTTCAGATGCCGCCCGTTGCCGTCTATGACGAACTGCTCGAGGAGATGGCCGCATGAACGCGCCCGCGCATGATGGTGGCCGCCTGGCCCTGATGCTCAACGAGCTGCGTTTGCCAACGATCAGCAGGTTGTGGCCCGAGTTCGCCGAGCGCTCGGACAAGGAAGGCTGGCCGGCCACACGCCTGCTCGGCGCACTGCTTGAGCACGAGCTGGCCGAACGCGCCAAACGACGCATCGAGCGGCACCGCACCGAATCGCATCTGGACCCGACCAAGACGCTCGCCGCCTTCGACTTCGGCGCCGTGCCGATGGTCTCAAAAGCGCATGTCACGGCGCTGGCTACCGGCGAATCATGGCTGGAGAAAGGCGCCACGGTTCTCCTGTTCGGCCCGCCCGGGGTCGGGAAAAGTCACCTGGGATCGGCTATCGGCCATGCATTGATCGACGCCGGATACCGCGTGCTGTTCACGCGCACCAGCGAACTCGTCCAGAAGCTGCAGGCCGCACGCCAGAGCCTGCAGTTGCCTTCTGCGCTGGCCAAGCTTGACCGCTTCGATTTGATCATCCTTGACGACCTGTCGTACGCGCGTAAGGACCAGGCCGAGACCAGCGTGCTGTTCGAGCTGATTGCCGAGAGGTATGAGCGTAAAAGTCTTCTGATAACTGCAAACCAACCGTTCTCGGGCTGGAATGACGTGTTCCCCGACCCCGGCATGACGGTCGCCGCCATCGACCGGCTTGTGCATCACTCGACGATCTTCGAGCTCAACGTCGAGAGTTACCGCCGCCGCAAGGCCGGCGACAAACAGAATGCACGGCGGCGTCAATTACACGACGACAACCCTGCTAACCCGTTTAGCGACCGGTTGCCCGACGACGGCAACGTTACGCAGTAGCGATGAGCGTCAACTACGCTATCACGCGTGTTGCCTCACGGGATGATGTTACTCCCGGGTAATTGTCAGTCTCTGGTTGTTTTGCGATGACGGCTGGCGCTGCGTAGCGGCGCCAGCCGTCATCGCGTCGGCATCGCCGAGTATCCGCGTCACCAGTTCTCTGGCACGGTTCGATCGCCATGCCTTCACGCGGCGCTGCAAGGTGCGCAGCTGCGCGCCGGAATACATGGTGGGAGCCATTGAAGTGAGACGCTCATGGAGCTTTTGCGCGGTAATGCCGGGCTCCGCTTCGAGCCACTGCTGTATCTTCGGCCAGGTATGCTCGAACGGATCTTCCCGGGTACGCCAGTCATGGGGGACGCGCGCTTTTCGATGATGCGTCGGCCGGACCTCTCCGGCCTGCCACGCCGTTCCAAGACTCACCAGGAAATCCGCGAGTGGAACTTGACCGGATGGCTTTGTCTCTGTCGGCGCCGCTCCGGAAGCACTGCATTCGGCGACACGCTGCTGGGCCTCGCGCATTCGACGTAAGAGATCCAGTGGGTCGAGCGCTCTGAACTGGGCGCGCAGTCTGCGTCTGGTTGCCTCTGACACCGAAGCAGAACGCAGCACGCGCTCGAGCGGCGTCAAGGGCGCCTCATAGCGCTTTGTCACCTTCGCGCCGTGACGGGTCTTCGATTTCAGCTTGAATGACGGCTGGAAGAAGTTGATGTACAGCCGCGACACCTCGTAGAGGGAAGCAAGGGTTGCCGTGGCTTCGAGGCCGCGTAACCTGCCATAGCCAACGAGGCGACGCACGATGGCGCCATTCTTTTGCTCGACCCACGCCTGATCGTTTTTCTTGTAGGCACGTGAGCGCGTCAGTTCGATACCCGTTGCCTTGCAGAAGTCAAGCATGGCCGCGTTCATGAAGGCAGTATCGTTATCGCAATCCAGACCACGCAGCGGAAACGGCAAGGCACGGCTAACACGCTCGATGTGCTCGAGAACGAACGCCCCGCTGCGATACGGCATGGTCAGGCATTCGGTCCAGCCGGTCGCGATATCTGTCATCACGAAGCTGTGCACGAAGTCGCCGTCGATCTTGGTGCCACCACAATGCTCGACGAAATCGACCTCGAGATAGCCGGGCAACGGATCGTTCCAGTCAGAGAACGTGCGGATCGGCACCGCACGGCGAATCGCATTGCCGATTCCTCCGGCGCGCCGGCGCTGGCCGGAGAAGGCCTGCTCGCGCACGTCGCGCAGCAGCCGGTCAATGGTAGCGGCGCTGATCTGCTCAAGCCGTTGGCGCACGTCCTTCGATAGCGACAGGTGACCATGCCGTGTCATCGAGTGGATCAGCGTCGGGATCAGCGCCTTCAGCCGCTTGCCGCAGATCCGGTCGGCAGCCTCCCACAGCGTGATCAGCGCCGCACGCACTTCGTCGTCGTAACGTCGCTGCGGACCTGGCTTCGTCCTTTGCGGCTGCGGATCCCGGCACAGCACCCGGATCGCATGCTTCCGGTGATAGCCCGTCAGTTCAATGAATTCGTCCAGGATCTGGCGTTTCTCCGTCCGGTCAGAACGTCGATACCGCTCGCCAACCGCATCAGTCAATTCCCGTCGTGTTGTCATGCTGAGCCGCCTGCGTCATAAGTCGTCCCCGCCAGCATTCTGACGGGTAACAAATTACATGAGGCAACAGGTACCGCTTGGTAGCAAAAATCTTGAGTCAATGCGCCGGCCAAAATAGTTGTCGCTGACCGGCCACGCTGCTTGACGCTCTCTAGCAATCGCTTTGCGTTTGTCGTCGCTCAGTCTGCCGACGCCAGATCGGGTGTTTTGAGTCATGGATGCCGCAGAGGAAAAATGGGGGCACCATTATCGCCTGGCACTCAAGGTGCCTCCCAATGTGTAACGCAGCTTTGAACCTCGCCGCATATTTCATCGAACAACCATAGCGGGACTTCGCATAGCCGAACTGATGTTTGATGACGCGAAACGGGTGGCGGCACTGTCACAGGATCTGTCGCAATAAGGCGATCTGTCGCAATAAGGCAGTCTGCTATGCTGACGGGCCTTAATGGGTGACTTGATCGATGACCGAGAAGCTGAGTCCGGGTGTGGCAAAAGTACTCAAACGGTTGCATTACCCGCTGGACGTGATGTTGCTGTGCGTTCGGTGGTACGTGGCTTATCCGCTGGGCTTTGTTCGGATGGGCGGTATTGCAAAGAGGGCGCGACTTGCGTAGAAGTGCGTGATGATGAATAAAGCGTGTTCAGATAATGCCATACAAGCTCAGACAGAAACAAGGCGAACCGCGCAAATGAGAGAAGGCCGGGTACCGGGTCACGAACGCTCACGCGTATAACCAGAGCCTGAAAAAGCGCGGGATGATCAGCCTGTATGTTCCGCACGGCGACCTGAAGGCGCAGTTCATCAACACGATCACGCGTACCCGTGGCGTCTGCGGTCGCGAGCCGACCTACACGGCTGGTTACATCGAGCTGATCTACACGTTTTACCGGCTGTTCGGCTGGGGCATGCGGCAGACGACGGGTTACATGCAGGACTACTGGGCCACCCGGGGGCTGGACATCGCGGTGCCCAGCTTCGGGCAGCTGTGTGACCGGTTTGCCGCGCTGGAGGCGAGCGTGACACAGCGCTGCGAGCAGATGGCCCGACGGCTTGCGCGTGGCGAAGCGGTGAGCCTGATCGTTGACAGCACGGGTCTGAGCTTCGCCCGGGCCGGTCAGTGGTACGAAGAGAAATACGGCAAAAAGGCCGATCGCACGCCGTGGCGCAAGATGCATCTATCCATCGATGCGGACATGAACATCCACGCGATCCGGATCACTACCACCGAAGTGTCGGACAGCGAAGGCATGGACGCCATGCTGCCTGCGGACCTACCGGTGGACCGGGTGATAGCCGACGGTGCGTACTACAGCATAGAGCGCGGCGAAGCGCTGTCCGGGGCAGACATCACGCCGGTCATACCACCGCCGGCTCACGCGATCGTACACGGTGACGGACAGACGCGCTGGCATGACGAGCTCGTCAGATACATCAAGGACAAGGGGATTTATGCGTTCCACAAGAAATACGGCTACGGCCTGCGCTCGCGCGTCGAAGCGCAGATCTCACGCATCAAGCGATGCATTGGCGCCACCCTGCTGACGCAGAAGATCGCCTCGCAGGAGTGCGAGGGCGTCATCATCGCCAACCTCATCAACCTGTGGAACTCCTTCGGCAGGTCGGTTTGCGTCAAAAATGGATAGGTGCGTCCACAACAAGGGGACTCCTACCCATCCGAACAAAGCCCCTTCGTACCCAAATGTATGCGCACCGCTGGGTAGTCATAGAGTTCATCTTTCATCGCCGAGAGCGTGTCGGCCCGAGCTACATCGTGCGCGACAGGCTTGGGCGTGTCCGATGCGGCCAGGAGGTCGAGCGCGGCTCGTAACTCGGCCTTGGCGCGCCGAAGTTCGCCCCAAGGCCACCCCTTCGCGCGACTCAAATGCCAGAGCCCGGCAGGGCCGCTGAACAAGCCGCTTCGGACGGCTCGACCAATCAGCCTGAATTCGTCCCATGTGGAATGAACATGTCGGCGATAGCCCGCGGAGTTGCGGAGGTCGACAGTGCGGTCGCCGGCCTTGAACACCCATTGACGCTCGTCCGCGCGAAATTGCTCCGGACTGACGCGCAATTCCGAAATCAGCTTCTTGTTGTCCGCTTTGCTCATGCGAACCTCGCCCGTGGTCGCAGTGAACACGCCGCCACCCACGATGCCGGTACCCACCGCCCCTGCTTCGGCGCCTGGGTGCAGCGCCGTCTGATGGCCGTGGGCGTCACGGGCATAAAGCGAATCGGTCAACGTGATGGCGTCGATGACCGGCAGGGCCGTTCCTGTCGACACTCCGGCGTGGAATGCCTGCACGTAGCGTTGAACGATTTGCGCGCTTTCGCCGGGCTTGCGAAGGCGTGCGGCACGGTTCGCTTGCTCGAGTTGTTTGAGGTCGTCCAGGCAACGACCGATCAGGCTATCGGCAGGAATCTCGCTCCAGCGCCCGGCATCGAAAGATTCGAAGTGCTCGACCTGCTCCTTGGCGAGATCCATCTCCAACCCGAGGCCTCGCAGGTGGGCGCGGTGCGGCCAAATTGCCCGAGTGGCCATTCCAGTGCTCTCCATGACACCGATTTTCCGCTCTAGTTCGACTCGCCTGTGCATCCATTCGCCGAGCGTGTCCTCATAGACCTCTCGAATGGCTGCCACTTGCACTTCGGATTGCGTGATAAAGGATTGCCGCAGCGCGCGCTCCGAAATGTGCTCGGGCTTCAGATCCTTGAAGTGGATGTGGGCGACGTTTTCATGCAGGAAATTGGCCCACTTGGTATTGGCGCGGAAGTTGTACCGGTGTTTGTTGCGCCGCTCATCGAGGTAGCCGGCGACCCATTGCAGCGGAATGGTGGACGCCAGAATGGCCGGTCCGACGATCTGCCCGACGACCGGCACCGTTGGCGTCAGAATCGCACCGGTGGCGGCTACGCCGTTGATCGCCATGCCCCACCCCTTGCTGTAGGTCTGCGTCCGGTTTAGGCCGATGCGTCGCCGGTATTGGTGGTCCGCCGTGTCATGCAGATCGAGGAAGGCATCGACGAGGTTACCCAACGCATTTGAATCCCTCCCGGGCGCCGCCGACACGCCCGCGAACTGCTTCGCAGCGTCGTTCAGCTTGCGACGCTTGTCCTTGAGCCGTTGCACGATCACCCCCATGTTGGGGCTCTTTTCGATCTGCGGCGCCACGACCGGCTGTCCGCCCACGCGCTTGAACGCTTCCTTGACATCCGTCACCGAACGCAAGCGGCCGGTCAGCGCAGGGTTGACGATGTTCGGCGGCAACTCGTGTGCCATCACCTTGATGGCTTTCTTGCCTGCCTTCAGTGCGTGCCCGGCCCCGGGAATCTCCGCGACACCCAAGCTGACGGCCGATGCCGCGGCCGTCACGATGCGTCCCGCCACGCTGTGTAGCCCTTCGTACAGGCCGGCTTGATGGATGCCTTGCTCATAGAGTTTGACGTCGATGTTCAAGGCTGCAAGCAGATGGTGCTGCGCGACATCGGTCAGCAAGGTTCGAGAATAGCGCTCAGGATGCGCTTCGACGTTTGCGATCAGTTCGTCGGCAGACAAGGCGGCCAGCGCCTCGAACCGCTGCCGGGCAACAGGCATGCGCGGCAAGCGGGGCGTGAACCGTGCCCATTCATTTTTCTCGCAATAGACTTCCGCAGCGCGGCGCAGCTTGACGGCAGCCAGCGCACGCTCAAGGTCGAGCTGTCGCTGTCGGGCGGCGTGATATGTCTCGAGCAGCGTTTGTCGTCTGGTGGGCGCGGCTGACGGCGGTTCCTGTGCTTTCGCCATCCCACTTGGTTCACGAACGCCCACCGGCACTGCCGGTCCGCTTTGCTCGCGGACAGTATGCGCTGGCGCAACCTGTTTCTCGTGCCTACCGCGCAGGAATGGCATGCCACAGCCCTCGTTCTCGCGGAGTGGGCTAAGCTGTTCCTCGCTGCGGCCGTGGCCAGTGCGGCCGTAGACCGCCGCGCTCACCGAGCGCAACGCCTCGTAGTGGTCCTGGAAGCGGATGATCGCAACCGGTTCCCTGCCCGTGCTCGAGCACTGCACGCGCACGGGGTACCCGTCCGCGTGCGGCTCGACCCAATGCACGTCGAGATTCGCGCCGCAGCGCTCGTTGATCCAGGCAAGCGCCGTCTTGATCGCCGGCTCGTCGGGATACAGCATCCGGTCCTGGCCCGGCGTCTCGTCAAGCGCCGCGATCTCCGAGTGCCGCGTCTTGAGCAATGCGCGGCACTCCTCGGCCTCCTGGGCCAGCCCAGGCTCGGACGCCCTGTCGTAGTGTCCCGTGGCATGCTGCAGCAGCGAGATCAGCACGCAGTTCAAGCCGCTGGCGCTGTTGTGCACGGTCTCGATCTCGTGCTCGGCCAGCCAGGCGCGCACGGGACGCGGGTCGATGTTGCGCTGCTCGATGAGCAGCGGCGCCTCGGCGGCGCCCGGCTCCAAGACGGGCCTCGGCATATAAAGCGAGGCCGACGGCAAGCCGCCCTCCGAACCGTCTGCCGGAGCCGAGAACTCCGGAATGACGTCCACCGCTTTCGCGGCCGAGTCCAGCGCCGCTTCGCGGACCTTGGTCCGGCTCAGCGCGTCGGAAAGCTGGCGCCCCCAATCCCCCGCCGCGCGCGGCGGCTCCTGGCGCGGCGACTGCGTGCCTTCGGTCCTGCCGCCGGGCTGCGCGTTCGGGCCTTGCGTGCCGCCGTCGGGCAGCCGGCGGTTGAAGTACTCCATGGTGTCGCGCATGAGATCGTCGAAATGTTTCTGCTCGGATGCCCCCGGCACGGACGAATGCTGTGACGACCCGGCGTCCTTGTCGCCGCTGTTCCAAGAGACGAGCTTGCTCAGCACATTGCTCCCGGACGAACGCCGGCTCTGCGGCCCCGTCACCGTCTTGCGCTTGCTGCTGCCGCTCTTCGCGCCGTCCGCGCCGCTTGGACCTGTCACGCAGGCGGAAATCCAGCTACTGATTTTCATGTCGATGTGCTCCCCGCCAACCTCCGCAAAACGGACAGGCTGAAACGCGCATGCGCGCCCCTGCCGAGCGGAACACGTGGAGGAGCGAAAGCCCCCGCCCTGCCCGAAACAATTGACCACAATTGTGGAAGCAGCCGGCAGCGGCCGGACCGCGGCGCGCGAAGCCGCCGCCAGTGACGCGAAGCCTACTCTTTGGGCTTTGTTCGGATGGGGGGTATTGCAAAGAGGGCGCGACTTGCGTAGAAGTGCGTGATGGTGAATAAAGCGTGTTCAGATAATGCCATACAAGGTCAGACAGAAACAAGGCGAACCGCGCAAATGGGAGAAGGCCGGGTACCGGGTCACGAACGCTCACGCGTATAACCAGAGCCTGAAAAAGCGCGGGATGATCAGCCTGTATGTTCCGCACGGCGACCTGAAGGCGCAGTTCATCAACACGATCACGCGTACCCGTGGCGTCTGCGGTCGCGAGCCGATCTACACGGCTGGTTACATCGAGCTGATCTACACGTTTTACCGGCTGTTCGGCTGGGGCATGCGGCAGACGACGGGTTACATGCAGGACTACTGGGCCACCCGGGGGCTGGACATCGCGGTGCCCAGCTTCGGGCAGCTGTGTGACCGGTTTGCCGCGCTGGAGGCGAGCGTGACACAGCGCTGCGAGCAGATGGCCCGACGGCTTGCGCGTGGCGAAGCGGTGAGCCTGATCGTTGACAGCACGGGTCTGAGCTTCGCCCGGGCCGGTCAGTGGTACGAAGAGAAATACGGCAAAAAGGCCGATCGCACGCCGTGGCGCAAGATGCATCTATCCATCGATGCGGACATGAACATCCGCGCGATCCGGATCACTACCACCGAAGTGTCGGACAGCGAAGGCATGGACGCCATGCTGCCTGCGGACCTACCGGGAGCTATTGTCGAATCTGGTGTACAGCGGGAGCGGCGGGAATTTGAGAAGGCGGTGGCGGTCTAGCGAGAATGTTGCTTGTCAAAGGCACAACCAGCGAACCCGAGAAGGCCGGACCCGACCACCATGAAGAAGATTACGCAAGAAGCGAACAGCAGTAAAGCGCAAACGAAAAGCGTGCTAGATGAGCTGATCCAGCAAGGCGCGCGGCAGATCATTCAGCAGGCAGTCGAGGTGGAACTGGCGACCATGCTCGAACAGTACAGCAACGTGAAGTCGATCGACGGCCGGCGTGCCGTGGTGCGCAACGGCTACCTGCCCGAGCGCGAGGTCGTCACAGCGATCGGTCCGGTGACGGTTCAGGTGCCGAAGGTGCGGGATCGTTCGGGCTCGGGCATCCGGTTCAATTCGACGATCGTGCCGCCGTACGTGCGCAAGTCCGCGCGCGTGTCGGCAGCGCTGCCGTGGCTGTACCTGCGAGGCATCTCGACGGGCGACATGAGCGAAGCCATGGGCATCATGCTGGGCGGCCAGGTCAGCGGCATGTCGCCGAACGTCGTGAGCCGGCTGAAGGCCCAATGGGCCGATGAGCATGAGCAGTGGAATCGGCGTGAGCTGTCGTCGGCGCGCTGGGTCTACTGGTGGGCCGACGGCATTCACACCGGTGTGCGCAGCGACGATTCCGACGGCCAGTGCCTGCTGGTGATCGTTGGCGTCAAACCGGACGGGACGAAGGAACGTGTGGCCATCGGTGACGGCTACCGGGAATCGAAGGCATCGTGGAGCGAACTGCTGCTCGATCTGAAGAAGCGCGGCCTGCCGTCGGGGCCACTGCTGGCCTGCGGCGATGGCGCGATGGGATTCTGGGCCGCGATGGAGGAAGTGTTCCCGCAGACGAAGCATCAGCGCTGCTGGTTTCACAAGATGGGTAACGTGCTCAATGCGCTGCCGAAATCGCAGCAGGCTCGAGGCAAGAAGGCGATGCAGGACATCTGGATGGCGGCCACGCGCGCTGATGCACTGGCCGCATTCAATCACTTCGTCGACGCGTACTCGGCAAAGTACCCGAAGGTCGCCGAAAAGCTGACGGAAGATCGTGACGAGCTGCTCGCGTTTTACGATTTCCCGGCTGAACACTGGCAGCATCTGCGCACCACGAACCCGATTGAATCGACCTTTGCGACGGTGCGCCATCGCACGAAACGCACGCGCAACTGTGTATCGCGCGCGACGTTCCTCGGGCTGGCGTTCAAGCTGATCGAGTCGGCCGAAGAATCGTGGCGGCGCATCCGCGCCCCGGAAAAGCTCACTTCGATGCTTGACGGGATGACGTTCAAGGATGGAGAACCGGTGACCGACAGCACACCGGCTCAGCAATCGCTAGCCGCCTGATTACGCCGAGACCGCATACACCAGATTTGACTTTAACTCACCTACCGGTGGACCGGGTGATAGCCGACGGTGCGTACTACAGCATAGAGCGCGGCGAAGCGCTGTCCGGGGCAGGCATCACGCCGGTCATACCACCGCCGGCTCACGCGATCGTACACGGTGACGGACAGACGGGTTGTGGTGCAAATAGCGCTCAAGGATCGGTTAGAGTGTCGCCCTGACCGATTTGAGAAGCCGCGATGAACAAGCTGAAGAGTCTGGACGGGCTATTCGCCGGCCGTCATTTTGACCGTGAGGTGATCATTCTTTGTGTGCGCTGGTATCTGCGCTACAAACTCAGCCTGCGCGATCTCGTCGAGATGATGGCTGAGCGAGGGTTGTCGCTGGCTCACACGACGATTCTGCGTTGGGTGCGCCGCTATACGCCCGAGTTCGTCAAGCGCTGGAACCATTTTGCCACGTCTGCGGGACGGTCGTGGAGGGTTGACGAGACGTACCTGAAGATCCGGGGCAAATGGGTTTATCTATATCGGGCGGTGGATCGGGACGGCCAGACGGTAGACTTCATGCTCAGGGCAAAGCGCGATGTGGCCGCGGCAAAAGCCTTTTTCGGCAAGGCGGTCAAACATCAAGGCCAGCCACCGGAAACTCACCCTCGATGGGTATGCCGCGTCGCACCGGGCCGTGCGTGAGATGGAAATTGACGGCCTGCTTCCCGAGGACACGAAGGTGCGCTCTTCGAAGCATCTCAATAATCTGATCGAACAGGACCATCGTCACATCAAGTCAAGAACGAACGTGATGCTTGGATTCAAACGGTTCAGAAGTGCACGGGACCTGTCACGTACAGGGGCATACCGGCGTGCCCTTCAGAACCAGCGCGACGGCCTGCTCGCTTTCGCGGGCCTGCTCGACACAAAACTCGACGCCATTGCACGAACGCACAACGTGGCGCGCCATCTCGTGCGCGAGGTCTGCATGCTGCATCGCAAGTCCGAAACGTCGAGTGCGTTCTGGCAAGGGTGGAATCGCCTGCTAGCCCGCATCGGCCGCCCGTTTCACGGCGTCTACGCCGCCGTATCCGGGGCGCTGCATAGCACACCACGCAGCAGCTCGCTGGTCGAAAATCTCAACTCGCGACTGCGCGTCTACCTGACCAACCGGCGTCATCTGAAGGGCGGGCGGGCCTGGCTTGATTATCAGATCGCTTATGATCGTGGTGGGCGCGGCCACAATGGCTGAAAGTGACCCGGCATGTGCGTGTGGAGGATATGCACAAGCGGGCCTTGCTGACCAACAACCGGATGCACTGTGACCCGCCCGCGCTGCTCGAGCTCAATGGTCTGGATGCGGATGTCAAGGCTGTGCGCGAGTCTCGCCCCAGCCGTGTACATGTCGATGAAGTCACGCGCATCGGCCAGGCCCTGCTTATTCAGCACGCTTCGCAATGCCTGCGCTGCCGCCTCGAGTTCCCTCGTCTGCTCCGTTTCCACCCCGGGCCGTCGCCTGATGTTGCGCACGAACTGAAGAACTGTGTCGAGCAGGCAATTGTTTCCCAGTCCGCTGGCCACCCCCATCTCCGCGTCCGCTTCCGCCAGAAACGCGCCAAGACTGCGATAGTGGCTAGCAGAATCGAACTCCTTCAGGGATCGGCGGACGGACGCCTGGGCGGGCGAGGCACCCGCCAGGGGGCGGGCAGGCGGCTGGACACGTGTGGTGCGCGCAGGGGGGCGGGGGGGCCAGCTGCTGCGAACCGCATGGCCGGAATCCTGGGCCCGCGGCGCTACCGCAGGCGCGCTTCGCGTGGCGTGGTGCGGCCCGGACGGCTGCGGCGGGGTGTTCAGGCCGCGATTGCGTGCCTGATCCGGGGCTGCGCCGCGGTATGGCGGGTTCATCGGGCCAGCGGGCCCTTCACCGGCAGTGGCGGGTTCCGCATAGTGATCGAAGGACCCGATCGTCCCGATGTCCTGCGGGCGCGCCACGCGCGCTGCCGCCTCGCGCAGTTCCTTCTCCAGCTTCTCGCGCGACTCCGCATCAGGCGAGAGCTGGCGCAGCTTTTCGTAGGTCCGGTGACTCTTCTGCTTGACCCGCAGGCTCTCAGGGGTGTGGAACTGGATTTCCCAGTCGGCGTCTTCGCCCTGGACGCGGGTGCGCACGTTCACATTCAGGCCCGCATAGCCGGTGCCCTCACGGGTAAAGCCGTTGTTCACGCGCATGACCGTCATGCCGGCCTGCTCCAGACGGGCGAGAATGCCCTGGGCGCCTCTGGCAAAGCCCTCCGGGTCGAGCAGTACCTCGTAGCGCAGCCCGTCGCGTACCCGCCCGGCGGCCTCCTGCGGTGTTTGCAGACCCTGCTCGCGCTGTATCCGGGCCAGCTTCTCTTTAATGCTTTTCTCCTTCTTGAAGATGAAGCTGCGCCAGTCGTCACCGTCCCGGTCCTTGCGCAACTTCGCGCCGTGGTCCTCCAGCGCCTGCCGCAGCACAGGCCAGACCGTACCCTCCAGACGTTCAGCCTGGCTTCTGATCTGACGGGCCAGCCCCGCAAGCGGGGACGGCATGCCCCGTGCAACTGGCGCCTGGGGCTGGGGCCGCGGCGGAACCGTCAATACCGGATCCGGATCCGGATCCCAGTCCACGATATCCTCCACCCCCGGCGGGACGGCTGATGCCTGGAAGGCCTCGCGCGCCGGCCCGAGCAGCTTCCAGATCTCGTCCCGGTGAGCGCCACCGAATCCACATCGTTGCGCCTGCTTGTACAGGTGGTGGTAGTGCTCCTTGCACCTGAACGTGTGCTCCGTATGAAACTGGATTTCCCATGGGAAGCCCTCCGGATCCTCCAGCGTGACGCTCACCGCCCGGAAAGGGCTGCGTTCCCGGCTGAAGTGATTGTGACACCGCATCAGGGCATGCGCCTTCCCTTCGAGCTGCAGAAGGATCCGGCGATAGTCCGCCATAAACGTATCCGGGGACAGCACCACACTGTAGCGCAGCGCATCGTTGACCCGCGCGCTGGCCTGGGCCAGATCCAGCGGCGGCATGCCGCCAATCAGCCGGGCCAGCTTGTCCTGTAGCGAGAGCGGCGACTTCAGCTTTTTCTGTTCGCCCGCCAGATGCGGCCGCCCCCCTTCACGCCCCGGCACCCCGCCATGGCCCAGGATGTCCTTCAGCAGCGGCGTGATCTGCGGCTCGGCCTGGCGGGCGCGCTCATGCAACGCCTGCGCCTGCCGCTGCAGCGCCTGCGGGGAAACCTCTTGCGCCCGTTCGGCCGGCGTAGCCGGTACGCTGAGCAGCTTTGCCTGCTGCAGCGCGTGGACCGCGTCCTGCATGACCCCCGCTGCCATCGTGGGCATGTGCGGCAGCACCGTCTGCGCCCACTGTGGATCGAAACGCCCATCGCGTATTTCTGCCGCCGTCTGCTTGCTGTACGGGACCCGCCGCAGACGCTCCGGGTAGAGGCTTTCCACCCGTTCGCAGCACTCGATGACACCCGTAAACAGATCGGTGCCCGTGTCCGACTTCAGCGCGTCCGTGCCCACCTTGATCGCTATCGTAAAAAGATTGCGCATGGACAGCTCCGGCTCGCCCGGCACCAGCCCCGGCTGCCCGCCGGGGAACGCCGTACGCGAGAGCCGGCACACCGGATAGTTGTCCAGCACCGCGTGCACACGCCCGGCCGTGTCGTGCGCCTGCCCGTAGGCGCTCGCCAGTGCCGGGAACCACTGCGCCAGCGCCGGCGCAAGCGGCGGTGCCTGAACGCTGTCGCCGCCCAGCTGCATGCCCAGCTCGTACAGCAGTTTCGCCGCCTCGTGCGCTTCCGGCTCATGGGCCCGCTCCATCGCCTCACCTGCCTGCGCCTGCAACCACTCCAGCGCTGGTGCATCCCCGTCCCCCCGCAACCGCTTGCGCAGCCCGTTGCGCAGCTCGCGCTCCACCCCGTCGTAGGTGCCGAACATCATGCGTCGCGCCATGGCCTCGCGCTGCTCGTCCGGTTGCGCAAGAAAGCGCATCGCCAGCGTGGCGGCTTTCCCCAGCAGCGCCCCCCCGCGCTGCTCGGCCAGGATTTCGCGTGCCCGTCCTGCGTGGTAGCGGCCCTGCTCATCGAGAGCCGGATGGGCCGTCTTCGGCGGCTTGAACGAGCGCTCCTCGCCCCGCCGCGCCTGGCGCGCCTCCATGACGCGACGGATGTGGGCCGCCAGCGCCGGATAGCCCGCATAGACGAACGCATCGTCCCCGTCCGTGTCCATGTTCCGCTTGCGCAGCTCCGCAATCGGCAGCGCCCCAAGCCGCCCCGGCAGCAGCACGTCCTTGACCCGCAGGCTGCCCGTGCTGAGCATCTGCCGCGGCAGCGCGTCGCGCTCGCGCCCGCGCCCGCCCGTCCAGCGCGACAGCGTCTTCAGGTCCTCCCGCGAACAGGCCAGGTGCAGCCCCGCATGCTCCTTGGGCCAGTATTCCGGCGGCACAATGATCAGCATGCCCTTGCTGTGCAGCATCTCGGCGCCCTCCGCCGAATCCTCATTGAATCCCGTATAGCTGTACTGGATGGCGAAGCACTGCTCCAGAAACCGGGCCGTCACGTCCCCCTGGCCGGGCGTAACGACCTGCGCGGCCCCAATGGGCAACAGGTTCTCCTTGTCGTAGGGCGGCTTGCCCACCAGCACATCGCCCTGCAATTCCTCGAAGCCCGGCAGGGGAATCGACGGCAGGTACAGCCTGTCGTCAGCCGAGGGCACCGCGCGGATGCGCCGCCCCTGATAACCCCCGCTGACGGCCAGCTGGTACAGCGTCAGGCGGCCCACCTCCGGCGATACCTGCCTGTCCAACCCGTCCAGCCTGCGCTGCATCGCCTCGCGCGCTTCCCCCAGCGCCGCCTCGTCCCGCGGGAAATGCATCAGCGCCTGCGGCGGCATCGCGTTGAACCCGGGCTCCTGGCCCTCCACCAGCTTGCGCTGTGCCTCGCTGCCCCGTTCCTGCCGGACTGCCTGCCATGCCTCGATATGGTCGCGCACCACCGGAATGCGCATCGCCACATCCCATCCCAGAAACCCGCAGCCGTCATTCGGACACAGCGCGATGCGCTCGCCCTGCGGCCCCTGCAGCCTGAACGGGTGCTGCGCCCCGGACACGTCCTCAAACCAGCCCAGCCGCAACGTGCCCTCCACCACATGGTCATGCGGCACCATCTCCATGAGCGCCCGTTGCATGCGCGACCAGTCCTCGCGCTGCGGCGCCAGCTTCTGTGCCAGCTCCATGAAGGCGCTGCCGGGGACGCTGTCGGCATACCGCACCGCCGGCAGCACCGAAGCCGACGCGCTGCGGCCCTCGGCGAGGTCCCGGGCTGACGTCTGCCGCCCCCGTGTCAGGCGGCTGCCGCCGAACATGTCGAAGCGCCAGGGCTCGCCGTTATACTGGAACGTGCGCGCCAGCATGAAGCCGCTTAACGCGCCCGGCAGCCGCACCTCCACCAGGGGCTCGCCCGTCAGACGGGCATAAAAGGAGTAGTCACGCCGCTCCCCGCCGGACGACGCGGCGGGCTCCAGCTCCCGTCCCTGCAGGTCGACCGTCACATGCCGGGTGTCGCCCACACCCGGTCCGGGTCGCTCCACGTTTCCCGCCGCTGTGCGCAGGCTCGCGTGGCACGCTGCCAGATCGAACCGGCGAGGGGGGTAACGCCCCGTGAGGTCCGCCAGATGCGCCTCGCTGGCCAGCCGCAGATCCAGTGCGTCCAGGATCGCCTCATCCGCCTCGATCTGCGCAATCAGGTTCCAGCTCATTTCCTGCAGGTCCGCCTCGATGAGCTCGCGCGTCCTGTCCAGCGTCTGTCGCACCCACTGCTTCAGGGTCTCCCGTCGCGCCTTCACCAGCTCGTGCCCGCCGCCGATGTAGCTCACCTTCCACTGGCGGGCCACCAGACTGTATGCCTTGAGCACCTGATACAGTGACAGGGCCGCACAGCGCGTACCGCACGCTTCGTCGCCATCCTTCAGGCGCAGCCCGGCACGGGCGCCCGCCCCCCCGCGGGCCTGGCGCAGATACGCGTCGATCTTGCGTGCCACGACCGGGTGCAGCGCCTCGAAGGTCTGCAGCGCGCCCACCCGGTGGCGCTTCAGCTGCGCGCTGCGCGCCAGCGGCAGCAGCCCCATGCACAGGTTGCCTACGCTTTCCAGCGGTTCATCGCGCAGGCCCCCGGCACCGCACAGCGCCCGGACCCGTTCCAGCGCTGCCGCGCCG